>QHNV01000094.1 GCA_003218535.1 Verrucomicrobiota bacterium | reverse complement strand
TACGAGAGGAATTGGAGAAGCGAGCTTTCATAATTCAGGATCGCCTCGTGACCGGTCCGCTCAAATGAGGCTCGATCAGCAACATTCGTTTAGCTCATGAACATCTCGCCGCATGAGACGACTCTGGAATCGCCAGTAGCGGGCATGGCGCGTGTCGCAGGACGCGCTCGCTGTGGCTGCCGCGCAATGCATCGAGAAAACCGTTCCGACCGTCGGTGGACATAAGGATGAGATCAGCGTCGGCTTGTCGCGCAGCTTCAAGGATCACTTCGATGACGTTGCCTTGCTTCGTCATCTTATGCCAGGTCCAGCCGGGGACCTCAGGCGTAACAACGGCGGGCTCCGAACCATTCTCGCCCGCATGGAGCAAGGTGAATTTACCGCTTTCACATTTTAGCTGCTGTATCAGTCTGACAGCTGCAACGATTGCGGGTTGCGGCGGTGGGGTCGCGGCGATCGGAATCAGGACATTGCGGAGTGAAACCGATCCGTCTGTCAGCGAAACGAAACCGCCGCTCCCCGTGGGTACGAAGAGTGTCATCTCGCGGGATTTTCTCGCTACAGGCTCGGAAATGGATTTGTGCAGCCAATCCAAGCCATGATGATGCGTCGCGAGCACGATCAGGTCGGCGCCGTACTGCTCGATGTAGCCGAGCACACCCTTGACAGGATCGGAACCATGCCCAATCACCTTGGCCACATCGATGCCAAGTTCGGTCACTGCTGATCGTGGGCTGCTTGGCGGCAAGAGTTTCCAACGCTCCAAGGTCTCGCGCACTGCTGGAAATTCCGTCCCCGATGTTTCGTCCTCATCGCTCACATGGATGAGCACAAGTTTGCTCTTGGAAATGAGCGCTGCCTTCAGCGCATGCGCGAATGCGACCAAACTCGCTTCCGAGAAATCGGAAGGATGAAGCACTATCCGAATGCTGGACGCCGTTGGCGAAAGAGGATCTGAGTTTGTGATCATACAGCGGCCAGCATAATCCGATCTGTCCGTCGCCGACAATAAAGATCAAATGAATGCGTTACGAACCCGCCTGCGCTTCACATAGATTTGCTCAGTAGGAAGAGGTTGCTTGCGAAGGCGCTGGCTTGTTGACAGAGTAGAATGAGAGGTTCGAATCTTCTATCGCGCACCACTTTCGTGCCACAAATCCTGCAACTTGATGAGTGATTTCTCCTCAATCCTGAACCGGGCGATCGACGACTCAACCCGAACGCTGGAATCACTGAAAAGCCTTGAACCGCAAATGGCAAAGGCTGCGGATTTGATCGAACAATGTTTGCGCACGGGAAACAAGTTGCTGGTGTGCGGGAATGGCGGCAGCGCGGCCGATGCGGCACATTTCGCAACTGAGCTTGTGGTGCGCTTTGCCAAGGACCGCCGATCGTACCCGGCGATTTGTCTAGCGAGCGATGGCGGACTTCTCACCGCAGCAGCCAATGATTACGGGTTCGACGAAATCTTTTCGCGCCAGGTGACGGCATTTGGACGACGGGGCGATGTGCTCATTTGCCTTACCACTTCCGGCAGGTCTAAAAATGTGGTGCGCGCCTTGGAAGAAGCGAAAGCCCGAAAGCTCAAAACCATCGCATTTCTTGGCCGCGACGGCGGATCAACCATTGGCATGGCCGATATCGATCTTCTCGTGCGTAGCGATTCAACTGCGCGGATTCAAGAAGCACACCAGCTTCTGCTTCATGTGCTGTGCGAAGTTGTAGAGTCGCATCTCGACGAATCGTAATTCTGTAGACGCTTCGCTGTGCGAAGTGCGGCGCTAATGGCCTAAAGCCCCGAAGCTCTTTGCGTCGCCCAGAAGGCGACGGTTACAGGATCACTGCGATTTTTTAAGGAGACGCTCGCGTTCGCGATTGAGCTGCCTGCGCTCGCTCGGCGTCAAGCTTCCAATCCCGAACTTAGAGATTTTGTCGAGAATCGGATCGATCGAGGTATATACGTCATCCGGCTCTGTCCGGCCGCTGGCGGATCGCGGGCGCATTTTCGGGAGAACGTGGTACTTGGGCTTGGGACCGAGGCGCTCTTTCAACGTATTCCACCACGCGAGCTCCGGCCCAGCACCGCGAAATTCAATGAAAAGGAACGCGGCGCCGATACTCGTCCAGACGACTACCAGATCGCTCCATGCGTGGTAGGCGAGCAGTTGAAATGTGTAAACGGCAGCGAGAATCAGTGCGAGCCATTTTGCCATGATCCGCAGGAATAACTCGACCCGCGGGTAAATCGTAGCGAAAGCAATAAAAATTCCAAAGTGTAACGCCGGCGAACCTGCTAAGGCAGACCGTTGCCAGAGTCCCCAGACCGTAAGGAGCACCGCCGGGGCAACGAGCAAAATAAGATAAAGCGCCATGTACGCGCGCCGCCCGATAAAGCGTTCCACTTCGCGACCGAACACGAATAGCATGTACATTTCCACCGCAAACCAAAGGAGCCCCGACGGCCAATGCACGAACGCGTAAGTTAAAAGGCGCCAGACCTGCCCGCCGTACCACACTGCCGCGCTATCGAACTGCAAGTACGCCAAAATAGAACCAGCGCTGAATGCCACGAGAATGGCCGCAAGAATCGCCGCTGCGACGTGCACCCCAACCAGCATCGTGGTCACATCGACCGGATAGCGCCCCATCCACGCAACCGGCCGATAATCATCGGAGGTGGTGACCCCGAACATGCTTTCAATTAATGCCGCGCACTGTACTTGCGCAAGTGAAACGACGCGTCACACCACGAATAGACACCAATGGACATCAAAAGAGAGGAAAGGATATCTGCCCACGAATCACTCGAATTAATCCAAATGATTTTATTTTCCGGAATTCTTTTTCTTCGACGAATGTGATCCGCTCGACTCTTGCTTCACTGTTGACCGAATTTCTCTTCGATCCGTGCCATCCGCGTGATCCGCAGTTTCATTCGCCAAGGCATTCGTGTTCATTCGTGTCCACAGGTAGCGCCGTAGCCTCGACGGAGGCAGATTCGTGGTTAAAATGGACATCTTCGCTTCATGAAAAATATCGCGCCCGCCATATTTCCGCCAAATGGAATTGGCGGTGCAATGCCGGAAAACAAAGCGGTGCTCGATTGGGTGCATGAAATCGCCACCCTCACACAGCCGGAAAATATTTTCTGGTGCGATGGCTCGGAGCGCGAAAACGAGTTCCTGATCGCTGAATCGCTCAAACAAAATGTTCTGATCAAACTGAACCAGAAGAAAGTTCCGCGTTCGTATTTACATCGCTCCGATCCAAATGACGTGGCGCGAGTCGAGCAATTCACGTTCGTCTGCACACCGACGAAAGAGGAAGCCGGACCGACAAATAATTGGAGCGATCCGGCGGAGACTTACGCGAAGTTGCGCGGCTTGCTCAAAGGCGCGATGCGCGGGCGCACCATGTTCGTCATTCCCTACATCATGGGCCCGTCCGATTCGGCGCTCACCAAAGTCGGCTTCGAGATTACCGATTCAAAATATGTCGCTCTCAACATGCGAATCATGACGCGCATGGGCCAAGTCGCAGTCAGACGGCTCGGCAACGATCCAAATACGGAATGGAACCGCGGCGTGCACTCGTTGCTGGACGTTAATCCCGAGCGCCGTTTCATCTGTCATTTTCCGCAGGACAACGCGATCATTTCTGTAGGCTCGGGTTACGGCGGGAACGTCTTGCTGAGCAAAAAATGTCTCGCCTTGCGCATCGGTTCGTATCTTGCGCGCAAACAGGGCTGGCTCGCGGAACACATGTTGATTCTCGGCGTTGAATCGCCCGCGGGAAAAAAGCACTACGTGGCGGCAGCGTTTCCCAGTGCGTGCGGCAAAACAAATTTCGCCATGCTGATTCCGCCAAAACATTTCGCCGGCTGGAAAGTGACGACTGTCGGCGACGACATCGCCTGGATGCAGATCCGCGATGGCCAGTTGTACGCGATCAACCCCGAGAACGGATATTTCGGCGTTGTGCCTGGCACGAGTTACAAATCCAACCCGAATGCTATGAAATCGATCGCGCATGACACGCTTTACACCAACGTCGCGCTTACTGATGACGGCGACGTCTGGTGGGAGGGAAAAGACGGCGACCCACCTGCGCACGCGATTGATTGGCGCGGCAATGAGTGGACACCGAACTCAAAAGAAAAAGCCGCTCATCCGAACAGCCGGTTCACCACGCCGACGCGCAACAATCCGGCACTCGATCCTGACGTCGAGAAAGGCGAAGGCGTCCCGATTAGCGCGATCATTTTCGGCGGGCGCCGCAGCGATACGGTGCCGCTGGTTTATCAGGCCTTCGATTGGGACCACGGTGTTTATCTCGGCGCTACCATGGCTTCGGAAACGACTGCAGCCGCCGCGGGCGATGTCGGAAGAGTGCGACGCGACCCGATGGCAATGTTGCCGTTCTGCGGATACAACATCGGCGACTATTTCCAGCACTGGCTGGGCATCGGAAAACGGCTGACCAGTCCGCCGCGCATCTTTGCCGTAAACTGGTTCCGCAAGGATGCAGACGGAAAATTCTTGTGGCCCGGGTTTGGTGAAAACATGCGCGTGCTGAAATGGATCATCGATCGCTGCGAAGGCAGCGATCGGGCGCTCAAATCGCCCATTGGCTGGTTGCCCAGCCCGCATGATCTCGATCTCGCTGCACTGGATGTCGATCACAAAGGCGTTGCCGCATTACTCGGAATCGATCATGAGGAATGGCAAAAAGAGATAGCCGCACACGAGAAGTTTTTTGATTCTTTAGGCGGCGTGGTGCCGCAAGAATTGCTGAGGCAGCGCGAAGCTCTTGCAGCGCGCTTCAAGGAATAATCTGTAGGGGGACGCTGTTAGCGTCCTCGCGAAGCCAGCGGCTTCCCGTACAGGGTCGGTCGATTACGCGTTGGGAAATTTGCGAATCACACAGCAATCTGGAATTTTTAGGGGGCGAGCCGGCAGTCGGATTCGAACCGACGACCTGCTGATTACAAATCAGCTGCTCTACCAACTGAGCTATGCCGGCTTTTACCCTCGTAGAATAGGCTGACACGGACGGTTCGCAAAAGCCCTTTCTCCCCCCCTTTTCTCCCCCTCGCGTCAGTCAACCCGAGTACCGACCCCACCCGCCATAATAGGGACCACTCACGCGACCGTGAAACTGTCCATCCACCGAACTGGCTGATCATCGCGGTAACAACACACCTCATCGCCTCTGCGCAGTACAATGTAATCAGGGTTTCCGCCACTTATCGCGATGGCCTCGGTCTGTGTTGCGCACACGCTCGACGAGAGGCGCGTGACCGGGATTTAATTCCCTTGCTCTCTCAATCGCCTTCTTTTGCGTAGGCTCTACGGCACTCGCCCGCTCGGCATTGCCCTTCCTGACAGCATAATCGCCTTGTTCACAAGGAAGACTTCACGCTTACTGACGGAGGCGGTTCGCGCTGGACCGCTTGCGGGACTGACGGTTGCATCGCGCGAGTTAATTTCCCCGCGCCCGCACTGCTGTCGCATATCGACACCGAAGACGAGACCTTCGACAAAATTTTAGCCCTCGCTGGCGAATCTCTCGACGGTCTTTACTGCGCAGACGAAAACCAAAGAGCGCTGAGGAGCAAATCGACATGCGCTATAAGAACAACGTCGGTCCGCAGGTACGCCGTCGTCGGTACGCGCTGGGCTGGTCGCAGTCGGCTCTTGCGACGAAATTACAAATCGCCGGTTTCGATATAAGCCGAAGCGGCGTCTCGAAGATCGAAGCGCGCCTCTCCTATGTGGACGACAAAACACTTCTGTATTTAGCGGAAGTGCTAAAAGTACAGGTGCAGGAACTCTTTCCGACCCGACCGCCTGGCAATCGAATCTACGATTTCATCGAGAAACTTGAGACGACGCGATTCTGAGCGCGCAACGTTCCATGTTACCGAACCGGCGCAGGTCCGTCGCCACCCCGACAGTGCCGATTTCAGATCTCTAACGCGAGATGCGCAAGGCGAACTACGAATCCCCTAGGCTGTCGTTTCTTTGGGCTTGTCTGACGAAAAGCTGGTGCACACAGCGGCGAGGCGCTACAATCACAGTGGTAAGGGGCGATGCTCCAAGGTGCTCGCCCTTCGATGCATTTATGAACGTAAGATCTAAACGGCTGATCGGAATTGGAGTTTTGATCTTATTGGTGGCGATCGCGGCCGGCGCGGGTTTGGATCGCTGGCGCGCTGCTAAAGCAGAGCAGAAACAGCCGCCTCCTTTACCACAGTTTGGTTCTTTGCTGCCATCCGGGGATGACGTCGAAGTTAGCGGAAAAGCGATGTGTGGTTTTTGCTATTGGGGAGTTGGCGGAACGTCCTGCAATGTGGTTTTGAAAACCGCATCGGCACCAGGAATTGTGTTCCTGGTTGTCGATCCTTCGGCGGGTTGGACGAGGGTCTTGAGATGAAAATTGCGATTGCTGGTAAAGGCGGGAGCGGGAAGACGACAATCGCCGGCATTTTGGCGCGACTGTTAGCGCAGCGGGGGCACGAAGTGTGGGCAATCGACGCCGATAGCAATCCAAATCTGGGCTTGACGGTTGGCATACCCGCGGAAGCGCGAAGGAAAGTCAAGCCGCTTGAAAGCGGTCTTCTCAAGGAAGGAACGGACGAAAAGGGCCAGCGAACGATGCAATTGGCCATCCCTCCCCGCGAAGTAGCGCAAAAGTTTGGGATGCCCGTGGCGGATCGGCTGACGTTGTTGCTCATGGGCACGGTCGATCACGCGGGCGAAGGGTGAATGTGCGGTGCACATGCCGCGGTGCGGCATCTCTTAGGCGGAATGCAGGAATTAAACGTCATCACCGTGATCGACATGGAGGCAGGGCTGGAACATCTCAGTCGCGGGACGGATCGACATGTGGATGCATTACTCGTGGTGGCGGAACCGTATTTTAAAGCGCTGGAGACGGCGCGACGTTGTGTCGAACTGGGCCGCGAGTTAAAAATTCCGCGCGTTGCGGCGGTCGCGAACAAGTTTCGCAGCAATCGCGATCTTGAAGTCGTGCGCAAATACGCCGCCAGTCATAACATCGAGATCCTGGCCGAAGTTCCCTACGACGACGAAATTCAAAGCGCCGATCTAGCCGGATCTGCACCGGACCTTGGTGAACGTAACGCAGCAGCAGCGGCAATTGAAAAGGTTGCAGTTGCTTTGGGACTATAAGATGATGCGCCAGTTTTCGCACTGCTTGACAACAATTCGTAGGTTTTTAATCTGAATGGAGTAGGAGAGCGCGTATGAAAGAAATTCTCGCTGCAGCGAGCGCCGCAATACTGACATCTCCTCTGCCCGCATCCGCGTGCGATGGCTCGATTAGTTGCGCGATGCGAAGCGCGCCACGCCAGATGCTTCGGATGCTTCCCGGCTTTTTGACGACACACGCTGGCTTGCTCATTGGAATTGTGCTCGGCGCGGTGGTCGTCAGCGTGGTGTTTCGCCGCGAAGCCGAAGTTGTTAGGAAGGATTAGTACCATGCCAGACGGCGGATGAACGATGGCACCGGATCTTCCCGGCGTTCGACGGAATCCGGGGGGTTTGGATTATCTCTCCCAACCGTGGTCAGGAAAACCTGCGATACAATAAATGCCCTATGAGCACCGCAGTTCTCGACGCGCCAGAAACAAAAGCCCTCGGGCGAGTAGATCATTTCGGGTCCGCAGCAGAACGTGAGCGTCAGCGAGAACCCGAATCCGAGCAATCGACCCTGCCGCTCGGACCACTCAAGGTGGTGCACGCCTTCTGGCTCGCCGGGATGAGCTGCGATGGTTGCTCGATTGCGGCGG
>QHNV01000093.1 GCA_003218535.1 Verrucomicrobiota bacterium | reverse complement strand
AGATCAGCAGTGACTCGTCAGTGGTCTATTTTCATGCTCGCGTTATCGGTCGGTGCAAGCAGATTGCCGAAGAAGCGGCCAGCGAGTAGGAAGATGACGCCGGCTGTGCCGCATAGCGCAGAGTGCAAAAGCCAGAAATGTGTGGCCGGCATTTTTTCCAGAAGACCGCCAATTGTACCCACAAGGTTATTCGCGGCAAAGAAGGCCAGGTAATAGACACCGATGATGGTGGCGGATAATGCAGCAGGCGCCGCGCGCGCATACAGCGCGAGAGAGACCGGAAAGATGTTCGCGAACCCAATGCTGTTCAGAACGTGGAAAGTGACAAGCCAACCCATTGAAACTTTCGATCCCGAACTCGCCGCGATCGCCGCGCCAGTTGCGAGAGAGATGAACCCGGTTACAGCGATGAGGCTGCCGATGCCGATCTTGATGATCTCGGGAGGTTCGGGAAATTTCTTCGCCCACAGCCGCCAGAACACCACTGCGCCTGCCAGAAAGCTTACCGACACGATCGAGTCGAGCGTGATGAGCCAGGTGGTCGGCATTTTCTTACCGAAGAAAATCAGATTTACGTTTCGCTCGGCCCACACAAGATAAGCATTGAAGATTTGTTGATTGCCGATGATGGCCATCGCGAGCACTGGCAGCAGCAGCAGTAGCGCGACTACTGCCATTCGTTCACGATGAGTCAGCCGAGGCTTTGATGCGTTTTCACTTTTCTCTACGATAGGCGAATCGGGAGGAAGCCATTTGCGCCCGGAAAGATAAATGGCCAGACCGATCAGCATGCCGACACCCGCAGCGCCGAAGCCATAACCCCAGCCGTATACTTCGCCAAGCGTCCCGGCGATGAGCGGCGAGATAATCACGCCAGTATTGATGAAGATGTAATAAATCTGGAATGCATCGGCGCGACGATTGTCGCCCGTCGCGTAGAGCCCGCCGACCTGGCTGGCGAGATTTCCTTTGAAACAACCGACGCCGATGAGAAGACAAGTCAGGGCCACGAGAAAGGTGACGTCGAAGGCAATGAGAAATTGGCCGGCCGCCATGAGTAGAGCGCCGATCGTGATCGTACGGGTGCGACCGAGGAGACGATCGGCCAGCAACCCGCCGGCGATCGGTGTGAGATAAACAAGACCGGTGTAGAGCCCGAAGATTGCAGAGGCGAGCGGCTGAATATCCAGCTGGCCGCGATAAGCGGTTTCCAAAACGTGACGAAATGGAACGAATCCAGCGATGTGTTCGATGTGGCCGGGATGCAGTAACCGGTTGACCATGTAGAGCACAAGCAGCGATTGCATCCCGTAGTAGGAGAATCGTTCCCAAGCTTCAGTGAACACGATGTAGCCGAGGCCGCGCGGATGCCCGAGGAAGCTGCGATCCTCTGGGGTGTGCATGGCCGCAGAGTGTTGTGGTCGGTCCGCTTTGGCAAGCTCTTCGCTTTAAACGGACGCTTTGTGTCCGCTGCTGGCTGTCGTTAAATGAAGCGATGTTTGTTGGACATTACGGTGTTGCATTCGCAGTTAAGACCGAGCGAAACAAAATCCCGCTTTGGGTCTTGTTTATCGCGGTGCAATTTCTCGATTACATTTGGGCGACTTTGATCTTGTTCGGGATCGAGAAGCTGCGCGTCATCAAAGGTTTCACAGCTGGCAGCATGCTCGACTCCTATTACCATCCTTATTCACATAGTTTCATTGCCGCGCTCATCTGGTCGGCGCTTGCAGCTCTCGTTTACAAAGCAAACTGCAGTCGGCACGGCTGCCACTACAGAAACTTTGCCGCTTTGATTGTCGGCCTGGCTGTTTTCTCGCATTGGATTCTCGACTTCATTGCGCATCCTCGCGATCTCCCCATTTACGACAACACTTGGAAGGTCGGTCTTGGGTTGTGGAATTATCGGGCTCCCGAGTTTGCATTGGAAATCGCACTTATTGCCGGCGGAATCATTCTTTACTTGGCGCGAAACGTGATGCCGCTAATTCGGAAAATCGCCGTCATCGTCTTTGGAATTGCTTTAGTTGTCGTCCAGATAGGCGACACGTTCGTTCCTCGCACACCACTGACCGCTAAGGCAACTGCCACGGGCGTTTGGATTTTCTACACGCTCTTCGTTCTTGTTGCTTTCTTAGTGGAGAAGATCCGAAGCCCAAAGCAAGTTAACGAACTATGTTCGTAATCGTTTTCGGCGTTTCGGGGGCGGGGAAAACTACAATTGGCGAATTGCTGGCGCGAGAACTTGGCTGGCATTTCTACGAAGCCGACGATTTTCATTCGCCGGGAAACATCGCAAAGATGCACAGTGGTGTTCCACTCACAGACAAAGACCGATGGCCGTGGCTGGAGAATTTGCGCGAGTTAATCAAGCGATCGCTCTCCGCAAATGAAAACGCGGTGCTGGCTTGTTCTGCGCTCAAGCGGAAATATCGTGAATGCCTTCATGTCAGCGAAGATGTAAAGCTGGTCTTTCTTCGCGGCGACTACGCGCTCATTGAACAGCAACAAAGTCAAAGGCACGGTCATTTCATGAATCCGGCGTTACTGCGGAGTCAATTTGCTGACTTGGAAGAACCCCAGGCGGATGAAGGTGTCCTAACGATCGAGTTGGGACGGACTCCGCAGGAACTGGTCGAGCAAATCAAATCGAAACTACAGCTGATCAACACGAAGTAAATCGACGTTCTCTTTCGAAGTCTAAGCGTGTGCATGTTTCTTTGCTGCGACGAGTTTGTTCACCAGTGAGTTGGTGCCTTTTTCCAAAAACATTCCCCAAGCACTGAGAGCGGCCAGTGTAGGGATCACAATCAATAGAAACGCCCAGATCGGCACCTGGCGAATGCGCAGTCCCAGCCAGATGACGTAGGGTTGATGGATCAGATACAGGCCGTAAGAATACGCTCCAACGAGACCGAACACTTTTGCCGGCTCTTGGAATAGCGAAATGATTCCGGCGATCCCAATGATCTCCAGCATGCAGCATGCGCCGGTGGCGAAATCGACAAACACGTAAGTAGTGGCGTTGTGGTACAGCCATAACGCCACTGGATAAAAGAGCAGGCCGATGACGAATCCGGCACCGCGAAGAAGAAACCATTCCACGCTTGCACTCGATCGGCTGTGCCACATTGCCAGTGCCATCCCCAGCGCAAACTCGGGCAGACGACAAATTGCGAACCCGCCCAGTGTCCATAAACCATTTTGCGGCCAAGCAACGAGGAACAGATAACGGGTGAAAAATCCTGCGGCGCACGCGATTAATAAAAAAAACCCCGGTCCCAGCCGGCGAGCCGTCCAAAAAAGGAGAGGAAAAATAAAGACGAATTGAATCAGCATGGAGAAGTACCACCACGCTGCATTGAGGTACATGAGATTCATCTGAATATCGATGAACCGCAGGCCGAGCAGGCTCAAGATAATGCGACTGTCCACCGGTTCGAGCCGTGCAATGAACGGGGAAAGCAAATAGACCAAGTGCGCCACCCAGTACATCGGGTAAAGCCGCAATAAGCGTGCGCAATACCACGCGCCCCAGGCCACAGTGCCTGATTCCGCCCGGCGCATGGTCGATCGCATCAGTGCCCAACCGCTGAGGATGAGAAAAACACCCACGGCGTGCAAAGCGAGTTCCGACACTTTCAACCATGCCGCTCCCAAGACGGTCTCGACGCTGGCCGCGAGCCCACTCCAATTAGCTGGCGGAAGCGTACCGTGCTCGAAGTAAGTTCTGTAGAAGTGAAAATATACGACCCAGAGGATTGCCAGTCCTTTTGAAATATCGAGCCAAAGGAGCCGTTTCACTGCATCCGCTTAGCAGGGCGGATAGGACTTGGTCAAGGGCGTGGCCGTGCCGACTCCGTGAGCGGCCGCGTTTACTCTTCTGGCGCTGCCAGTTTGGACAGCACGCTGAAATCCTCGAGGGTGGTCGTATCCCCAGTGACCCTTGCGCCGCTTGCGATTTCCTTCAAAAGCCGCCGCATGATTTTGCCGCTCCGCGTCTTTGGCAATGCCTCGGCAAAACGAACTTCGTCCGGCTTTGCGATTGCGCCGATGTGTGTACTGACGTGATCGCGCAATTCATCTTTTAGCGTGCGCGTAGGCTCAGCGCCTGTCTTCAGCGTAACAAAGGCGACCACGCCCTGGCCTTTCAACTCATCCGGCCTAGGAACCACGGCCGCCTCGGCAACTCGCGGGTGGCTCACCAGCGCACTTTCGATTTCCGATGTACCGAGTCTGTGCCCGGCGACGTTCAAGACATCATCGATTCGGCCAACGATCCAGAAATAGCCGTCTTCATCGCGGCGCGCCCCATCGCCAGTGAGATAATTTCCCGGGAACTCGCTCCAATATTGTTTTTTGTAGCGCTCCTTGTCGCCGTAAATCGTGCGTAACATCGCCGGCCACGGGCGGCGCAGAATGAGTTTACCGCCAACATTCGGTCCGACTTCGCGCCCCTTTTCATCCACAATGGCTGGGTCGATACCGAAGAACGGAAGTGTTGCGCTGCCAGGCTTTGTCGGAATCGCACCGGGAAGCGGCGTAATCAGAATCGATCCCGTCTCGGTTTGCCACCAGGTATCAACAATGGGACAGCGGCCCCCGCCGATGTTTTTGTGATACCACATCCAGGCTTCAGGATTGATCGGTTCGCCGACTGTGCCAAGCAAGCGGAGTGACGAGAGATCGTGTTTCGCCACCCAATCGTCGCCCCAGCGAATGAAGGCGCGGATCGCCGTCGGAGCCGTGTAGAGAATGTTGACTCTATATTCCTCGATGATTTTCCAGAAACGATCGGGTTCCGGCCAGTTCGGAGCGCCCTCGTACATGACGGTCGTCGCACCATTCGCTAGGGGACCGTAAACGATATAGCTGTGGCCGGTCACCCAGCCGACGTCGGCCGTGCACCAAAAAATATCTTCGTCGCGAATGTCGAAGACATACTTCATGGTCGAGTAGACGCCGACGAGATAACCGCCTGTCGTATGCAAAATTCCCTTCGGTTT
>QHNV01000174.1 GCA_003218535.1 Verrucomicrobiota bacterium | reverse complement strand
ACGCTCGTCGGGTTCCTGCAATTTTTTTAACTGCGGACTCTTTTCCCGCAGAAAACTCTTGGAGAGAATCCAGCGCTTGTAAGGAAAAAAAACTTCCGCCCCGACCAGGGTCACCGAGCCACGCTTATCGTGACGGCGAATTCCCTGGCAAGCGCTGGCTCCTCCAATGCTGCCTCCGATGATGAGATAATCACGCCGAATCATGTGGAACGTCTGACGATAAAGAATCCACTTAGTGGCTGGCGAGGGAAAAATTTTGGTATTGTTGCGTCAAGGCTTTACTCGTTCGCGGGGGCTGGTTAGTCGTCCAGCCGATATTGTTATTGCGTTTGCCATCTGCCTTTCGGCAGTCTGGAGTTCTAATGAGCGAATCGGTTACTCAAATCAGGGATACGACCGGAAATCCAGCTCCGCTGGGATTGCTTGGTTTTGGCATGACCACGGTGTTGCTCAATCTCCACAACGCCGGGTTTTATGAACTCAACAGCATGATCTTGGCAATGGGCATTTGCTACGGCGGGCTAGCACAAATCATTGCTGGCATCATGGAATGGCGGAAGGGTAACACGTTTGCCACGACCGCGTTTGTTTCCTATGGCTTGTTCTGGCTATCGCTGGTTGCGCTGATTGTGCTGACGAAGCTTGGCTGGGGCGCAACTTCCAACGACACTGCTATGGCTGCGTATCTTGCGATGTGGGGAATTTTCACCGCCGTGATGTTTATCGGCACATTGCGACTCCACATTGCCGGCCAGGTGGTGTTCGGTTCGCTCACGATTCTTTTCTTTCTCCTTGCCATCGGCGATTTCACTGGAGCGGGCGCCGGCTTTAAACATTTCACCGGGTACGAAGGAATTTTCTGCGGCTTCTCTGCCATTTACGCAGGACTTGCGCAGGTACTTAATGAATTGTACGGCAAAACTATCCTGCCGCTGGGACCTGTGAAGAAATGATGACTCTAATTTGACCACGAAGGACACGAAGCGCGCGAAGACTTACAGAACGAAACGTTTGATGCCGCTTTGCAGTTTTGTGACGTTGAAATTGATGAGCAAGCCAAGCGGAACCTGGGCCAGTCGCATGTACGTAAGAATTTGCGCCTGATGGATGGGAAGAAGCGATTCGACGCTTTTGATTTCGACAATCAGATCGGCACGTACGAGCAAGTCGATCCGATAACCGCAATCGAGCAAAATCTGTCGATTCAAGCAAACCTGGGCCGAGATTGCGGTGAACCTCGATCGCGCATCCGATTACATGTCGGGACAATTCATCAAATTCCATCTTCGTGTTCTTCGTGATGCTCAGGTTCTATCTTTTAACAAGCTGGCAGCGAGTTTCAGCGTTGATTCGCTTTTGCCGCCGAGCATGCGGGCGATTTCTTCCTGACGCGCTTTCCCAGTGACCTCATGCAAATTAGAAAACGTGCGGCCTCGCACGACATCCTTCGTCACAACGAAGTGTGAGGATGCCGTCGCCGCAACTTGGGGCAGATGAGTGATGCAAATCACCTGATGTTCCCCGCCCAGTGTTTGCATCTTTGCGCCAACCGCATGCGCGATCTCGCCGCCTACGTTCGTGTCGATCTCGTCAAACACGAGCAGAGGAATCGCGTCGTGAGCCGCTAGCGCGGATTTAATTGCGAGCATCAACCGCGAGATTTCGCCGCTTGATGCGATAGCGCGAAGCGGTTTCAACGGTTCGCCAGGATTCGGGGAGAAAAGCAACTCCACGGAATCAAATCCATTCGGGCGCGGCTCATGGACCGCACTTAGCTTCGCTTCGAATTCGGATTGTCGGAAGCCGAGATCGCGCAGGTTGCGTCGGATGGTCTCGGAAAGTTTCGGCGCCGCCTTCGCTCGCAGTTTGCGCAGCGCTTCGCCGGTGCGGTTCATTTGCTCGCGAACGCTGTCGATTTCTTTTGCGAGACGATCCAGCTCAGCATCGCGTCCCTCGATTTTCCGCATCCGTTCGGCAGCCCGCTCGCCGAACGCGATCACCTCGGCCATCGAACCACCGTATTTGCGCTTCAGGGTTTCAAATAGCGAAACGCGCTGCTCGAGCGCGGCGAGTTGTTCCGGGTCGAGATCAAGTTTTTCTGCGTAAGCGGAAAGCGCGCGCGCGATCTCAGAAAGTTCAACTACGCTCGCGGCGTGAGCTGAGGAAAATTGCGCGATCCAGGTGTCGACCTTTTCTAACTCGCGCAGCAGCCGCTGGGTTTCCGCAAGTTGCGAGAGAACGGAATCATCGGATTCGGAAAGCCGGTTCGCGATCGCGCTGGCGAGTTCAATCAGCCGTTTGCTGTTGCTCGCCAGTTTGTAGCGTTTCTCGATCTCCTCTTCTTCGCCAATAACCAGGTTCGCTGATTTGATTTCTGTAATCTGATGACGAAGAAGATCGAGCTCCTGCTCGCGCGCCGTTTCCGCAGTATTGAGTGCAGCGTGTTCAGCAAGCAGAGTCTGCAATTGCCGATAATGCTTTCGGTATTCGTCGAGTTGCTCGTGAGCGCGCGCAAACGAATCGAGCAAGGACAATTGTCTTTCGGGCGAAAGCAGAGATTGGTGATCGTGCGGCCCATGGAGATCGACAAGTTCATCTCCGAGATCTTTGAGGATCGCCAATGTCGTTGGCGAAGCATTGATGAATTGGCGCGTGCCACCGGTAGCCGAGAAGCTCCGTTTAATGATAAGCTCGTTCTCGCACGGCTCGATCCCAGCTTCCATGAGCTGCGGATTGAGCTTTTGCAGATCCTTTCCGGCAAAAACGGCTTCCACCGTGCAAAGATCTGCACCGGTGCGAATAAGCGACTTATCCGCGCGTTCACCGAGCAAAAGTTGCAGCGCACCGATGACGATTGATTTGCCTGCCCCAGTCTCTCCGGTGACGGCGATAAATCCGGAGCCCATCTGCCATTCAAGTTCTTCCACCAGAGCGAGATTTTTTATTCGCAATAGAGTCAGAACAGTGGGCATCGCAGAAGTTGATGGTTGATAGCTGAGAGCTGAGAGTTCGAGCTGCTGAAGATTTCAAACGCTCAACACTTAATTTTCAACTCTGAAAGCGTCGCACGCGAAGTGCCCATAAGGGCGCTCAAGTTCATTTTCCACATGAAGTATCGATGTTGCGCCGTACTCGCGCTCATGGTCGTGATCGAATTCAATCTGCCTGCCGAGCAACCGCTCGCTGATTCGACCATCGTCGTTTACAACAACGCGGTTCCCGAATCCGTCGAGCTTGCAAAATTTTATGCAGAAAAACGCGGGATCGCGCCAGATCGTTTGATCGGTCTGGATTGCTCGACGCAAGAGGAGATCACGCGCGAGCAATACGACGCGACGATCGCCGAGCCGTTGCGCGCTGTTTTTCGACAGCGCCATTGGTGGACGGTGAATGAGTCGCCTGGCAAATCGCCCGTTGTTACGGCGGGCTCCATTCATTTCGTCGCAATCATTAAGGGAGTGCCGTTAAAAATCCATTCAGCGGACAGCTATTCGGGCGATCAACCGGGAAACGGCCCTATCAGAAGCCGCAACGAAGCTTCGGTAGATTCCGAACTGAGCGCGATAGGATTTTATTCACGCGAAATTTCCGGCGCCATCCCGAATTCGTACTTTCGAAGTTTCCGTGCGATCAGCGATTTCAATAATCCAAAAGTGTTGCTGGCGTGCCGACTCGATGCTCCAAGTGCTGAAACCGTGCGCCGCATGGTTGTTGATGCTGTTGCAACCGAGAAGAATGGACTGTGGGGCCGCGCGTACATCGATGCTGGAGAAAAGAATGTCGCTGGTTCAACTACCGGTAACGAATGGCTTACTGAAATTGTCGGACAGCTTCACAAAGTCGGGATTCCAGTCGTCTACGAGAATACTCCGGCGCTTTTCCCCGACGTCTATCCCCTAACCGATTGCGCTCTCTATTACGGTTGGTACGCGGGCAAGGTGAACGGACCATTTACGCGCCCGGATTTTCGTTTCGTGCCAGGAGCAATCGCGGTCCACATTTATTCGTTTAGCGCGAGTACATTGCGCGATCCGAACGCGGACTGGGTCGGCCCGTTTGTTACCAAGGGCGCAGCTGCGAGTCTGGGCAATGTTTACGAGCCGTATCTGCAACTCACTTCGCGCCTCGATACGTTCAACGACCGGTTGCTGCATGGTTTCACCTTTGCCGAGAGCGCCTACATGGCGACGCCGGCGCTGTCGTGGATGACGGTGATGGTAGGCGATCCGCTTTACCGACCTTACGAGTCGTGGCTGCAAATCGATGTGAATGCTCAATTCGGAAAGAATGCGAACGACTGGCAAATGTATCACGAGTTCGCAGTGAAAAACGCTGCGCGCCCGTCCCCTGAATTTCGTACGCTGGCTGGGAAGGCCGCGCTCAGCGCTCACAATTGCTCGATGCTGGAAGACCTCGGTTCGATCGAGGCCCTTGACGGAAATCTTTCAAGCGCGATGAATTATTTTCAGCAGGTACGCACCTGTTATACAAAACCTGACGACATCATCCGCGTGGTCTTGGAAGAATCGGATGCGTGGCTCAAACTAAACAAACCCAAGCGCGCGCTCGACCTCGTGCGCGCGACCCTCAAGAGTTCGCCCGATATTCCTGCGGCGTCGTTGCTGAGAAACATCGAACACGAAGCAAGCAGCCAGCCGTCGGCTACGCCTAAGAAACCATAGCCGCCGGTCATAGCCGCTCGCGAATACTTTCGAAGCCGGCTGCAGCGCTTGGTCAGGTTTTGTGAGGGCTTTCCGTCTTAGGCACGGCGGCACTTCAACAACGAATATCGGCGGTAGGATCAGGACGCAGAATAACAACAGACCGGCGATCGCTACCACATAAAACGGCAGCCGAATGGCATGGTGCCACCAACGCAGCGGTGGCAAATGTGGAATATGATAATGTCTGCCGCAAAAGAACCTAGATGATGCACCGCGAATCCGGTCAATGCACACGAGCAAGAACCCAGCAGACCAGGCGATCGCCAGCACCATCAACGTCATTCTGAGAATGTGCAACGGTCTGCCGGAATGAACCTAACGAGAAGTGGAACGAATTTTTCTTTAATGAAATTGCGCTGTCTGATCGGGCCACCGTCGTGGACGGCTCTTAGGGACAAGATTCAAATTCTGCATCCGTGTCATTCGCCGTAATCCACGATTAAAAATCTCACCGAATAATTCCGCGCTCGCTTTGTTCGATGAACTGGATGATCTCCGTGATCTCTTCTGTTTGCGCTAGCTCTTTGCGCATCGCTTCAATTGCTTGGCGCGTGTTATATTTCGAACGGTAAATCAGGCGAAACGCTTCTTTGATCAGCTTCACACTTTCGGGCGGAAAGTTTTTGCGTTCCAAGCCGACCAGGTTAATCCCCCGAATCTCGGCCGGGTTGCCATCGGCAATCATGAATGGCGGAACATCCTGAACGATCTTCGAGCAACCACCCGTGATCGCGAACCGGCCGATCCGGCAGAATTGATGCACGGCGGTGAGCCCGCCCATCACAGCATGATCTCCGACCTGCACGTGACCGCCCAGTGTGCCGTTGTTGGAAAAAATAACGTCGTCTCCGACGGTGCAATCATGTCCGACGTGACTGTA
>QHNV01000173.1 GCA_003218535.1 Verrucomicrobiota bacterium | reverse complement strand
AACAAAATCCGTTTTTTTATCGATTGATTTCGGAGTTCGCGAAACTCACAGGCGTCCCAATGGTATTGAACACCAGCTTTAACCGACACGGCGTGCCGATTGTGGCCACTCCACGCCAAGCCATTGAGCACCTTCTCGAGGGAAGCGTCGATCTGCTTGCTATCGAGGGCTACTTGGTTTCGCCATTGGTCCGCACTCGCAGGGTCGCGACGTTGGCGGATGACACAACTAATCGCGCATGGGAGCATCTGAAGTGGGTGGCCCGCCTTTTAGAACGTGAAAACATAGATGCCGCCAGAGATTACCTTAAGCGAACCGAGCTCCCGATTACAGTAGGTCGGGAAGGCATCACGTTTCTCACCGAAGTAATTTGGGTCCCTGGCGACGACCTGGGTAAGCTAAAATCAAATCTCTTTCGCTTTATGGATGCGTGCCAACATCGGAAATAGTGGATGATCTTACTCGGTTCTCGGAAGTGGCAGAATTTGCGCCTGCGGTAGTGTCGCAGTATGCAATGTCGTTCCGTAGCATCTGCAATGCCTTGTTAGTCACATGATCGCAGGCGAGTTTGGTCTTTCCGACCATTGACGCAACGATGGCGAGCATGAGTGTCATACCAGCCGGGGATCGCAGCTTTTGTAAGGAAACTGCAAAAACGAGAGGCCAGTAACTGTAGTTGCGACGATCCTCGGAACTTCCAATCATTTAGTATTCCGTCGTCGCCGAGCAGATAGTAGCCCAGCAGGATGGCGCGATATTGGCGCAGGATTTCCTTCTTCGATTTCCATTCATCATTGAGTTCGGCGCCAAACAGACCGGAGGACCCAAACTCGAAACGTCGATGTACGTACTGGCCCTCTCTTGCCGGTTCTGGAGGCGATTGATACAGACGTATCGCCGACTGCTCAATGGCCTGGAAATGCTCATAGCCCAGACTAATGAACGTGTCGATCTCATGCTTTATGTTTGCGTAACTGGTCTTGTCCGATTCAATAGAAACGTAATCGGGCCGCTCCTGAAAGTTGCTTAACGCGTTCAGGCAGACCATGTCGACCCCTTCGATGTCAATCTTTAAAAAATGGGGAACACCGTTTTCCCTCATCACTTCCACAAAATTAATTACATCGACTTCGATCACGCTGGTTTTTGTGCCGAGTCGCAAATTACGCTGTGCCCAATTAGCGCGTACGGTGCCCCAGACAGACTCTTGGTCATTCTTATAGAAGCGTACTCTTTTCTGGCCAGCGTCTATTGCACCCATGTCCACTATCGCCCCTTCCACAATTTTCAACTGCCCCTGACGGATAAATTTCTTAAATCGGACCCTGCAAAGACTTACCAGTTCCGGGTTTGCTTCAAATGCGATAACACGAAAGCCCTTACTCAAGTAAAACTCAGTATCTTCCCCCTTGTGCATTCCAACATCATAGATGAGATCGTCGTGTTTTGGAGTTGTGATAAGGTTGCTCATGACCCATTCTTCGTTGCTACGTATGCTCCATCCCATAGGGTTCGAAAGTCTTCTCGAAAGTTCTCTTGGCGATACCAATTCTCTACTTCGCTCTTGGAATGCCGATACTGATACTTGGGTGCAACGCCATCAAACAGCACAAATGTAAGGCTATTGTAGTAAGCCCTCCCACGCAGCAACGTGGGCAGCAGAAAGACTCGTAGTAGAGCGGCTAGAAGTTTCGACGGTAGATGATGTCCGATACCAAGGAACAACCAGTCTCGAACTCGATAATAGAAACTCCAATACCTTGGATTCCGAGTCTCGTGAGGTAACGGATAGAGCCACACAAAAAACCTTGCGCCGCTTTTGATAAGCTCCGAGAGTGCGCCAAAGGCCTGCCGGGGATTGCTTGTATGATGGAGTACGCCAGAGGAATATACACCATCGAAAACCATTTGTTTAAAGGGCGGATTACTCACGTCGCCACGTATCCATTGGATATTTGTCTTCTTCCCATGCTTGCGGGCGTTCTCGTAAATCGTTTCCGAGAAATCCATTCCAACGAATTGAACTTGAGGATAGCTATTCGCCAATTCGGCAGTTAGATCACCGTTTCCACATCCGGCATCGAGGATTAGCCCCTGGAACTTGCCCGAAGGAAACAAGGTCGACCAAATCTGCTTCGCACGACTCGATACACTGAAGAAATAGAGAGTCTCTCCATTTTCTCCGAGTATTCCCTCATGCCTAAGTTTCCATTGTTGTGAGAATGCATTTTGAACAGAGGGTGAATGGGCACCAATCAGCAGATCCGGTACCCCGCAGCGAATGTCGTATAGCGCATCACACCTATCACAGAATAGAACTCCCGTTTCCACTCGTCCATCTGAAACAGAGAAATCCTCGAGTCTTAGTTGTAGATTTCCTGCTTTACACCGTGGACATAGCAGAATATCGAGGATCTCTGTTCTCATCAGCAGAGGTGTCCAAAGAATGGGTCGATATTTTCGCGTCGTGACTTAGATAGCGAAGCCGAGGTCACGAGTCAAACTGTGCGCAAATATCTATATTTGTGGAAACGCAGCTCTTTTGAGTTAAGCCGGACTGATGCTATAAGAATTTTCGGGATGCGTTGCATTATCGGGGGCGTATCATGATCGGCGAATTACTACGCGACAAGCATCAGCTCGAAGCAGAGATGCGGGCCGATCCTAACGAGCACAGGCTTAGGTCTCGGTATTTCGATATATTGCATAGGATCTCTTGCTCGCATCTCGGCTCGTTTTTTGCGGTACTGCCCGAAATAACAACTCCTCTGCTGTTCCGGGGAGCAAGTTCTGATCTGTGGAATATGCAACAGGTATTTTTGGACCGCCAATATGACGTAGAAATACCTGAGCCACGCAGAATATTGGATTTGGGCGCTTACGTCGGTTACACGGCCGTTTATTTCGCGAATCGTTTTCCCTGCGCCAGTATCATTTCTGTCGAACCTCCAGGCTCAAATTTCGACACTCTTGTAGCAAATACGGCTGCCTATCCGAACATCCGTTGCTTGCCTGCTGCTGTGTGGCACGAGCGAGCGGAACTCAAACTTGTGGACTGTAGCTACGGTGACTGGGGTATGTCTTTCAGGCCCGGGAATGCTGCCGGACCCGAAGAGAAAGTTCCCGGATACACGATAACCAATATCTTGGAAATGCATGACTGGAAGGAGGTCGATTTGATCAAATGTTCCAGCGAAGGAGGTCGGGTCGATACCTTACTGAGGCCGCGACCTAATTGGCTTGATAACACCGCAACTGTGATTACGAGGCCGGGAGCTCAGGGTTGGCAAGCTAAAGATGCAGAAAAATTAGCCGAGGCGCTACCAGCAGCCGAATTTCAGCGGAGCAGCCATGGCCCACTTGTGATCTTCAGCAGGCGTTCATTGGAGCGCCGTTCAACGGCCCCCCAAACAAACACGCTGCATTTAATTGAGTGGGCGCCTCAACCGCGG
Organism: Verrucomicrobiota bacterium; assembly: GCA_003218535.1. Taxonomy (GTDB): domain Bacteria; phylum Verrucomicrobiota; class Verrucomicrobiia; order Chthoniobacterales; family UBA10450; genus Udaeobacter. Next base: position 7,903 of record QHNV01000173.1, on the reverse strand, counting down.
GCGTTCACTCTGTCAAACGTTAAAGATAGACTGAGTTTTTACAGATTTGGGTACTCGGGCATCCAGCTTGCGCCTAATTCGCCCGGATCGCCGCCCGCGAGCGTGGCTATGCAGCTTAAGCTTGCTGGTCATTCGCGCTTTAATGCGAGGATAGAAACAGGCAAAGCTCCGCGCAGTCTTGTCAGGTTCAAGGTTCAGATCGTGGACGCTGATACAGGTGCCATCGCGCTTAGCGCCGGCCATTCGCTCCACGAGAATTCAAGATTCGATTGGGAGGCCAAGTTCACGCCCGCTTGGGGACTATGCGACGTGATTTTATCGACCGAGAATATCGAAGCAGAACACGGAGACGCGACCACGCGCCAGACCGCCTACTTCATTGATCCAACGCTGCGATAACGCAGGTTCGAAAGAGAATTGGCCTTATGCGACTAGTATTCACGATCATATGAACCGGCTCTAAGGCCCCGGGCTCTTAAACCATTTTCGCCTTTGATCGGTGACCCGATTCAACAGGGGAGGAATTCGGCAACATTGCTTTCGCTTCAAAGTCCGGCCTATCCAAATATGGCGACCGCGCCGTTTGCAAAGTATCCTCCATTTCCCGAACCACCTGGGGGTTCGATGCAGCGACATCCTCCTCTTCTCCCAGATCGTTTTTCAAATCGTAAAGTTCGAGCGCTTTACCCGGTGCATGGCGGATAGTTTTCCAGTCCCGCACTCGCACCGCCTGTTGAAAGCCGTACTCGTAAAATTCCCAGTAAAGCGGCGAATGTTCAATGCTCGATTTGCCAAGCAAGGAAGGCAAAACGGAAACGCCGTCGATGCCTGTTGGCGGGACAGTCCCCGCGATTTCCGCCGCCGTTGGCAGAAAATCCCAAAACGCCCAGATTTGATCGCTCGTTATTCCCCCCGGAATTTTTCCAGGCCAGCGAACTATCATCGGCACGCGAATGCCGCCCTCATAGAGATCGCGCTTGATCCCGCGCAACGGCCCGTTGCTTTGGAATAATCGATTTCCCACGTCATAATCCGGACCGTGGTCGCTAGCGAAAAAAACAATCGTCTTTTCGCTAAGTTTAAGTTCATCCAGGAGAGCCATTATCTCGCCTACCGTCGTGTCCAGTCGCGTGACCATCGCTGCGTATTTTCTGTTTGCTAAAGGCCATGAGTATTGCTTGTCGTAAGGCTCGTCGTTGGGTGGATCAAGAAAGCCGTGTGGCAGCGTAAAGGGCGCGTAGAGAAAAAATGGTCTTCCCTGCTCGTGCCTGATGAAATCCAATGATTCTGCGGCACACAAATCATGCGAGTAAACATTCCTCGCTTTAGGAATGCGCTGCCCGTTGCGGAAAAGATGATCCGTCCAGTAGTTATGCGCGTGGCTGTCCCTAAGGTAACCAAATGAATAGTCGAATCCCTGCTTCATCGGCTCACCGGACGTGCCTTCATGGCCAAGATCCCATTTGCCAATCAGCCCGGTAGCGTAGCCGACGTCCCGCAAAGTTTTTGCCACCGTCACATCGCTGGATTTCAATATCGCCGAGTTATTACCGCGAACACGCGCATGGCCGGTGTGATAGCCCGTCATCAGCGAACATCGCGACGGGCCACAGACTGAACTGCCCGCATAAAATTGGGTGAATCGCGTGCCCTGTTTCGCTAATTTATCGATGTTCGGCGTCCGGATGAGTTTTTGTCCGTAGCAACCGAGATCGCCGTACCCGAGATCATCAGCCACAATGAAAATAATGTTCGGTTTTTGAGGAGCCGAAACGGCATTTGCACGAGAGATTGGGAAGAGAAACCGTAGAAATCTCATCTTGCGCATTCGTCGAGTCTAACGGCTTGAAAGCTGACCCGCAAATTACCAGCGAATCCGTCTCATAGTTTCGTTACGGCTGTTGCTAAAGACGCAATCGTGGGCCATTTAGCCAAGCCCTCCCCAAGCTGTCTGGTCGGCTTAGTCGTGGCTCCTACATAATCTGGCCCCCAGCAGGCCTTGGATAGCTAAAAGCAAATATTTTTTGGTTGGATACACCACCCCGACAAACCGTTGCCACACGTCCTCAAAACAACCCTGCTTAAAGCCGGTGGTTAAACCCGTTGAAGTATCTTGAGCACCCACCAAAAGACTGTTTGTTTAGAATGGGGTTTACCATGCACTGCATCTGTGATACGCATTTGTGTTTGCTATAAGTATTTGAAGGTTACTACATGCTTGCGGCCTTTTTTTAGGTCCGGAAAACGCGTTGATGCCAGCGCAGGCCGACAACCCTGACGGCTTCTGGGAACATCTGGGGTTTGTGGCGCTCAACGAGGAACTGTTGAGTGAGCTGGGCGGCGCGTGGGATCTGCCGCCCAAGCTAGATGAATCTTTCAAAGACCGTAGGCTTGGCCCCTTGCGGATGAAAGCGCGGCTGCTGCTCGAAGGATTCGATTCGGCAGGTGTGTGGGGCTGGAAGGATCCTCGTAACTGCCTGACGCTCCCATTCTGGCAGAGTCTCCTGCCGGATCTGAAAACGCTGATCATCGTGCGCAATCCACTTGAAGTCGCGTACTCTATGCGGGAGCGCAATGGAACATCTTATTCGTTCGGCTTGCGGCTTTGGGAAATTTATAACCGCCGCCTGATCGAAACAGCAGGCAAGCAAGCGCGGATCGTTACTCATTACGATGCGTTCTTCAAAAATGCCGAATCGGAACTGCGACGAATCACCTGTTTCGCTGGGCTATCCGATACCAATGTTAAGAACGCTGCGGCACTGATAAAACGCCGGAGACGCCATACCCACTTCACAATTGACCAACTGATCGACGCTCGCGTCTCGGCGGAAATCATTGAACTTTATCGCGCTTTAAGCGCTGAAGCCGGTCAAGGCGCCAAAGCATCAACAAGAAAAAAGCGGGAGGGGAAGAGAACGAAGGCTCCGCAAATTGCGAAAACGTGGGAACCTGACGCGCTTCGGGGATCGGTCAGCCGACTTAAGGCTTTCGTCCCAGAACAGAGCGCTGAAATTCAGGAACTGCGCGACCGCCTCTCGGAAACGGAGGCTCGCCACAAAACCGAGATCGAGGATCTCAGTTCACATTATACCAAAGAAATCGAGGATCTCAGTTCACATTATACCAAAGAAATTGAGCAGGTTCGTGAAGGCTACGAGGCAGAACTACAGCGGCTGACTGCCGAGCAGACACGGATGCGGAAGGATTACGAGGCAGAACTGCAGCGGCTGGCTGCAGAGCAAACGCAGATGCGCAAGGGTTATGAAGCAGAGCAGCAGCGCCTCAAGGTTGAAATCGGGCAGATCCATGAAGGTTACGCGGCGGAACTTAAACGGCTGACTTCTGAGCAGGCGCAAATGCGCGAGCGTTACGAGGCGGAACTGCGACCCCTTAAGCTAGAACTGGCGCAACTACACGATCATTTTCTCGAAACCAGCACGCTTCTCCGTAGCAAAAGTATTAGCCTGGCCGAGGACGAGCGCCTCGTCCTCGCATTGAGTGAGCGATTGCGCAAAGAGCTTTGGGCTGTTAGAAAGCTTTCTCGCCTGCTCGATGATGCGGAAAAGGCCGCCGCCCGCCTGCGTTCTTCGCGGCGGTGGCAGCTGGCGAATCCGTTAATCGCAATCAAGGCAAAACTGTCTCCCGACCAGGTGTCAATCGGTTACGGCCATCTGGAAAAGATTGTGACCGCCTATTCGGAATGGAAAGCTGCGCATCCTGAGATTTCAAAAATTGAAGACGAAATCCGCGCGCTTCGCCGGCCGGTTGTGGTAAGAGAGGGCGAACGCGGTTTAGAAACCGGCTTTCCGGAATTGCAAGCTCCCGGCCCTCCCATTCCGGCGCTACCTGTGGAATCGATCTGCTTTCCGAGGCACAAGGAGGTGGACGTTTCGATCATCATTCCGGTGTTCAATCAATTTCAGTACACGCACGCCTGTTTGGCTTCGTTGCAGACTGTGGAGGAACCAGTGCCCTTGGAAGTAATCGTGGTGGACGACTGCTCTACCGACCAGACGGCCAATCTTGTTCCGCGCATGAATGGCGTAGTTTATCTACGCAACACAACGAATTCCGGTTTCATCGTCTCCTGTAATCGCGGGGCCGAGGAAGCACGCGGCAAATATTTGGTTTTTCTCAACAATGACACGATCGTCACCAAGGGCTGGCTCATGGCCTTGGTGAACACGTTTGCCGAGGAACCAAAAGTTGGCATCGTTGGCTCGAAACTGATTTATCCTGACGGACGTTTACAAGAAGCAGGTGGAATTATTTGGAGAGACGCATCAGGATGGAATTACGGCAAATTCGACGATCCAAAAAAACCCGAATACAATTATCTACGGGAAGTTGATTACTGTTCGGCGGCGGCGTTGATGATACCAAGGCTGCTGTTTCAGAAACTTGGAGGATTCGATACGAGGTATGCCCCGGCCTATTATGAGGATACTGATCTGGCATTCAAGGTACGCAAGGACGGTTACAAGGTATTATACCAACCGCTGAGCGAGGTCATTCATTACGAAGGCGCCACTGGCGGAACTGATGCTTCAGCTGGCACGAAAAAGCACCAAGAGGTTAATCGCCTAACCTTTGCGGAAAACTGGGAAAGAGAGTTGGCGGAAAGACCGGATAATGGCGATTTGACTTTCTTGCATCAGCCGCCAACCGACAGAAAAAACATTCTGGTGATCGATCATTATGTTCCTATGTGGGACCGGGATTCAGGCTCGCTGCGGATGTTTCAGATCCTTAAGCTCCTTCGTCAACTTGGCCACCGAGTCACCTTTATCCCAGATAATCTGGCAGACATTCCCCCTTACACGGGTGATCTGCAAAAACGGGGGATCGAAGTGTATCATCATCCGTACATTAAGAGAGTGCGCGATTACCTGGCGGCGCATGGCTCCGAATTCGATGTCGTATTGCTGAGCCGCTGCGATTTTGCCCGCAAACATATCTTCGATGTTCGGCTGCACATGCCACAAAGCCGTATCATCTTCGACACCGTGGATCTTAACTTCCTCCGTGAGCATCGAGAGGCAGAATTAACCGGCGACACCGAAACACGACGCAAAGCGCTAGAGAAGGAGCGCTGGGAACATGAATTGATTGAAAAGGCCGATGAGACGTGGGTGGTAAGCAGCGTCGAGCAACAACTGCTTCAAAAGGAGTGGCCCGACGCGTCCATTCAGGTGGTTTCCAACATTGTGGACATTCCCGGATCAAGTACGCCTTTTGCCTTGCGGCGCGACTGGCTTTTCATTGGGAGTTTTCTACATCCTCCAAACATCGATGCTGTTCTTTTTTTCGTGGAAAAAATTTATCCGCTGGTAAGTGAACGGCTGCGCGACGCAAAATTTTACATCGTCGGCGACAAGGCACCACCGGAGATAGTTGCTTTGTCCAACGAACGTATCGTAGTCACGGGACTACAACGGGACGTCCGTCAATTTTTCGATAGCGTCAAATTATCCGTGGCACCACTGCGTTTTGGCGCGGGTGTAAAAGGCAAAATCAACCAAAGCATGGCGTTTGGCGTACCAGTTGTAGCAACAACTCTGGCCGCGGAGGGAATGGAGCTTACTGACCGTGAAGATGTTCTTTTAGCCGACGAACCAGAAGATTTTGCTCGCGCATTAATTGAACTTTATGAATCGGATGAACTTTGGAATCGACTCTCGGAAAATGGCGTTAAGAAAACTATGGCGCTTTACTCGGTAGAAGCCGCACGGCAGCGGTTGAGTTATTTGCTTAGCGAGGAGCACATTGGCAGTTCACCAGCCGCGCAGGACGAGTTTGCAAAATATGCGGATTGGCAAGTCAGTCTTGGCACTTCCGCTTAAAATCCGTTTTAATTAACCGCATCATCGCTCCCTGAATGGCCCCTGAGACGACATTCTGTGGCTAGCCGAAATGCAAGAAGAGATAAACAGGCCAATCTTTGTTGTGGGATCCCCCCGTTCGGGAACAAGCATCCTTACCTGGTGCCTGGGTCAGCATCCAAACATCTTCCCAGTGCCAGAGTCCAACTGGCTGGGGCAGTTTGCGATTAATGTGCAGGTCAGCTACGAGATCGGAAGCGCCCGCGCAGACCGCTCAATTTTGAGTGGAATGGACATTGAACGAGACGAATTCTTCGCGAGCTTCGGCCGCAGCATTAACAAGTTGATTCTCGCGCATCGCAACGACTTGGAGAGGAGACGCAAAATGACGCATCTACCACCCGACTTAAAGAGGCGGTGGGCGGATGGAACGCCGGAGTATTCCCACCACATCTGTGGACTTCGCAAGCTGTTTCCGGAGGCTCTCTTTGTTCACATTGTGCGCGATGTCACATCGGTAGTACGCTCGATGCTGAATTTCTACCGAATTAGTGGCTTTCAGCTAGTTGCCAGCGAACAAGAAGCCTATGAGTACTGGCTGCGCACCGTGAGCAGTTGTTTAGATGCCGAGCGCGCCTATGGGCCGCGAGTTGTCCATCGCTTCCTGTACTCCGACCTGATCGCTAACCCGGAGCCGACCCTGCGCGCGATATTGGATTTTCTCGGCGAACCTTATGCAGCCGATTGTCTTAGTCCTCTTCAGAAACGTATCAACACTTCCAACGTACCTGCAGATTTTCAACTTAACGACGCTGCTGCGGATCAGGATCTCGTGACGAAGGCGAAAAGATTGAGCACCGAACTGGAGCAGAGTTCAGAAGGTAGCGAAATTTCCCATGCGACAGCTGAAAAGATGGAAGCTAGATTCAATCAGCAGGTTCAATACGTTGCCCGGACAAACAACGAGTACCAGAAGACCCGGCAGATTATCTCCGAGCTTGATAAGAAGCCTCCGGAAGCCAACCCCGAAACAGTAAGGGAGGAGACCATTTGATCGACCTTACTTTGTCAAAATCGAACTAGATCAACAAGGCGTCGGCCAGCGCACGTGCGAGTTCGCAAGGCAAGATTATTCACAGCGTCCGCAACGAATATTGTTGGTCTTGATGCCAGCGGCTTTGGTCTCCCGCCGCCAAAGCGCGCGTAGACGCGATTGGACGGCTAAGTTACTTGAAATCCGTGCCATAGATGCAGCAAAATTCGCTTTAAAATTTACAAGGAAGACGCTTGACGTTCGCGTACAGGGTGGTATTTTTATGATCCCGCTGGATGCGGGCATTCCTCCATTTAGGAGTGCGTTCTACGTACATTTGGGACTGCAAATTGGAACTCAATTTTGTCCCGGTTGATTAAATTCCGCCACGGCGGGAAATAAATTACCCGGTGCGAGATTGAGTTTTTTTTGTGGTCTGAATGTACGCGAACGGCTGGTTCTTTGACATCTACATACAGGGTAGTAAGAAAGTACAACTTTAAGAGCTGAGTCTGAAATCAAAGCGGCTGAAGGTTAAGATCTTCAGCCGGAGAGTTTCAGTTATCAAAGAATCTCTGGTCGAAAGACCAGAACAGATTGATCAAGCTACAAAGAGCGCATCATGGATGCCTTGGTGCCAATAGGCGATGAAGGACGTGGTAAGCTGCGATAAGCTACGGACAGCGGCAAACACGCTTTGACCCGTAGATTTCCGAATGGGGTAACCTGAGCAAGATAACACTTGCTCGAGTTCCTGTGAATCCATAGCAGGAACATCGCGACACCCGGCGAAGTGAAACATCTCAGTAACCGGAGGAAAAGAAATCGAAAGAGATTCCGTCAGTAGTGGCGAGCGAAAGCGGAACAGGCTAAACCCAGCACTTTCAGTTGATTCGAAAACTTCTTGTGAATTCACGAGCGAAAGAAACGCCCGAACGAACACGAGACAGCGGAGTCGATTGAAAGTGCTGGGGGTTGTAGGAGCCCGACGTGGTAGTGCAAAGGTTAGGTGAAGCTTCTGGAAAGCTGCGCCATAGAGGGTGAA
>QHNV01000172.1 GCA_003218535.1 Verrucomicrobiota bacterium | reverse complement strand
TCAGAGCCGGATTCTCTCTATTCATATCATGCGGCGATGAATTCGACGTGAGCGGTTTTCTCCGGTCCCATGCGCTCATTAGCGAAGCGGGGCCCGATTCTCCGATTTAGATAACGGCGAACCAAAACATGAAAGATCGACAGCAAGACCAGCGCATTCTTAAGCGCAGAGTCTTTCTCAGGAGCGGAATCATTCTCGGTGGAGCAACTTTGATCGGAAGGGGACCACTGCGTGGTGCGGAAAACGAGAAACAAAGCGAGGAAAAAGAAATCGAGGTTGGTCCGCCGGAAGATTTGATGCGCGAGCATGGCGTTTTGAAACGCGTGGTTCTGATTTACGGCGAAGCATTACGCCGGCTCGATGCTAAACAAGATTTCCCGCCGGATGCATTAGCCGATGCCGCGAGAATTATTCGGAGCTTTGTAGAAGATTACCATGAGAAACTCGAGGAGGACTTTCTCTTCCCGCGCCTCGAAAAAGCCAATCAACTCGTAGATTTAGTAAAAGTGCTGCGCACCCAACACCAGGCTGGGCGGCGCGTGACGGACGTCACGTTGCGGTTTGCAAATTTGCAATCACTGAAGAATGACGCCGACCGGGCGCAGCTCATCAGTTCCATGCAGCAATTCATCCGCATGTACAATCCGCATGAAGCGCGCGAAGACACTGTGCTTTTCCCAGCATTCCGCAAAATTGTTTCGCCGCATGAATTCGATTCTTTGGGCGAAGATTTCGAGAGGAAAGAAGACGAGCTATTTGGTGAGGACGGGTTCGAGAAAGTCGTAGATAAGGTAGCGGGAATCGAGAAGCGATTCGGCATTTACGATCTCGCGCAGTTCACGCCCAAATTTAGCTGATCATCCAACGGAGCTTGCAGCCGGCCGCTTTGCCAAAATCGGCATCCCTGCGCCGCAGATCATGGGACCATTTGTTGGTGCGTGTGAACTGGTTTGTGGCGCACTGTTAATCATCGGATTGTTAACCCGGCTCGCAGCAATTGTGCTGCTCATCGACATTAGCGTGGCGATTGTTTCGACGAAAATCCCGGTGCTTCTCGGTCACGGCTTCTGGAGTTTCTCGCTGATGAAACTGCCGCGGTATGGTTTCTGGAGCATGATGCACGAGGCACGGACGGATTTTTCCATGTGGCTTGGCTTGCTGTTCTTGCTCATCGTCGACGCTGAGAAGTGGTCATACGACGCCGCGATAACACGAGCGAGCGTCGCCTCCCAAGGAACGACGGCTTCCCAGCCACCGAGGTAAACGTGACAGCTTAAAACCCGTCACTCCTTATCGGCCGGCATGAGGGAACGCGAATATTGCAGGTCGAATGCGCGCAACGCTGCTGAGACAGTATCACCGAAGCCGGCAATACCCTCCTCGATACTCGGACCGAGTAACGCGACAAAAGTCCGTCCGCGAAGGGAGAGCCGGGGGTGACGTATTGCCACGGGACTATTCGGATGCGCTGCGCAATAGCGTTCCATTTCCTGCATCGCCGCCAATGTTCGATCGACAGCACGCCGCCCGTTATAAACTGTAGCGCCATTGTTCATTAACATTCCAAACGTGCGACGCAGCGAAAGTGGACGTGCCTTGTTTTACTACAGAATCCGGAGCCTACGGGGCTCGAACCCGCAACCTCCGCCGTGACAGGGCGGCGCTCTAGCCAATTGAGCTAAGGCTCCCCGGGAAGAGCAAATTGTAGCGGCGGCTCCCCCCAGCCGCAACTTTCGCGTCCTTTTTCACTACCGGTGGAACACGAATTGTCACGAATCTGATAAGGTTTGAGTCAATCTGTTTGGTTTCTAATTCGTGCAGATTCGTGAAATTCGTGTCGCGCCGGAGCAAGAATAAAAACATCCGCGTTCGCCACGGCTATGGCGCGGCAGACGAACATCAGCAAGAGCAAGAAGAGACTCTGCGCAACGCAAGCTCGACATCGTGGTTGAACATTTTGTATAGCCACGGCGTCGAACATTGCGAATGCGTCCGATAAAGCTATAATGACACTCGGTTCGGCGGATTGACCCAAACCAGAATGAGCGACGAGCGCAGCGAAGGATTGCAGGGCGGGGAAGGGGACGCGGGTCCGGATAATCTTCTCGACTCATTTGATCGTGTGATTGCATCATTGCCCCCAGGCGATCCGAGCCGACGCGAACTGTTGGAGCTGCGCCCGCAAATTTACGATCAGCAGGAGACGATGGTCGAAGCGCGCCGGATGATCGAGAAACTCGAAGAAGTCGTTAAGAAAGTGACTTCGCCCGCAAACCGTATCGGAACGTTTCTCGGTGCCACCTCGAAAGAGACCGCACATATCGTGGTGGGAGGTGCCGATTATTACTGCAACGTCGATCCGCGCATTTCGCTGGCAAAATTGAAAAAGGGAACGCGGGTCCTGGTCAATGAAGCCTTTGTCATTGTGGGTGATCTCGGATTTGAGACCGCGGGTCCGGTGACAAAAATTACAGAGATCCTTGGCAAGGATCGATTGCGTGTCGGCTCAGAACATGGGTTGCACTCGATGGTGCTCCAGCGATCAGCCGATTTGGCGCACTCCACGTTGAAATCAGGCGACGAAGTCCGTGTTGATTCAAATTACCGAATGGCGCTTGAGATGCTCTCCAGCACGAAATCTCATGAGTATTATCTCGATAATGTGCCCGAGCTACCGTGGGAAAAGGTCGGTGGCCAGGAGACCGCCCTTCAGGCAATCAAAGACGCAATCGAGCTTCCGTTGTTGCATGTCGATCTTTTTAAGAAATTTCAGCACGCCACGCCCAAAGGTTTTCTCCTTTACGGCCCGCCGGGCTGCGGGAAGACGCTTATCGGCAAAGCGACCGCGTATAATCTGACCAAGCAACTTTGCGAAAAAACCGGCTCCGAAATGCGCGAGTATTTCATGCATGTAAAAGGCCCGGAGATTTTGAACATGTGGGTGGGCGAATCGGAGAGAATGGTGCGCGAGATTTTTGCCACGGCTCGGGAGAAACGCAGCGAAGGTTTCATGCCGTTCCTCTTTATTGATGAGGCTGAATCGATTCTCGGAACGCGGCGCGCATCGCGTTACTCGAACATTCTTTCAACGCTTGTCCCGATGTTTTGCTCGGAAATGGATGGCATCGATTCGCTCAACGACGTGGTGATTATTCTCGCGTCCAATCGAGCCGACTTAATCGATCCCGCGATTTTGCGTCCTGGCCGGATCGACCGAAAAATCAAAGTTAATCGCCCGGACAAGCTGGGCACCCGCGAAATCTACCGCATTTATCTCACGGATGATTTGCCTTACGACGGCGTGCTTGCGAAAGAAGCTGACGGGATCGGCGCGTCGATTGAGCGGTTGATCGAGCGGTTTGTGGACTGGCAATTCACACGCCGTGATGAAAACAAATTTCTAGAAGTGACGCTGCGCAGAGGGCGCAAAGAGACTCTTTACCGCAGCGATCTTATTAGCGGCGCGATCGTTGCCTCTATTGTCGAGCGAGCGAAGGCATTAGCGATCAAACGGGCTATCGCCACTCAACAGGAGGAAGGGATCCGCGAAACCGATTTGCAACTCGCCTTCAACGCGGAGTACATGGAGAACGATATTTTCCCCACTACTGACATCGGGATCACCGTAAGCGGCGTGGAGATTGTCGATGTTGTTACTGAGTCCATCGAGCTGGTGCGACGTTACACGGAGCACGGCGCATTGATGAAGTGGGACTATGAGTTGGAAGATCCGCACCTCGACGCTCGCGGTTTCCGCGCACGCGAGCTGCTTCAGGATAATGATGAGTCGGCTTACTACGAAATCGATAAAAATCGTCCGCTGAGCTTCGAAGAAATCAAAAGCGATCTTGTCCTTTCCAACGGAGCTCGCTTTTACAACGACCACGCGCATCCGGAGTATTCTACGCCGGAATGCACCACCCTCCGCCAAATTGTCTCGCAAGAGAAGGCGGGCGAACGGATTCTCGCCGAGTGCGCGCGACGCAGGAATCAGAAGTTACCGCCTGACCACGAAGTTCGGCTCTACAAAAATAACACCGACTTCATCGGGCACAGTTACGGCTGCCACGACAATTATCTGGTGCGTCGCGATATCGCTTGGGATCGGATCGTCGCCGGTATCCTACCGTTTCTCATCACCCGCCAGATTTTCGCCGGCGCGGGCAAAATGGGCGTCGAAGCAGAGAGCGCATCGGGTGAGCCTGGGGTCTATCAAATTTCCCAGCGCGCGGATTTTTTTAGCGTGGTGGTGAGTATCGATACCATGAATCGTCGCCCGCTCATCAATACGCGAGACGAGCCGCACGCCGACGCGAGCCGGTTTCGCCGGTTCCACGTCATCCTGGGCGACTCGAACATGAGCGAGTGGGCAACCGCTATGAAAATCGGCACGACGTCGCTGGTTCTCGATCTGATCGAACGCGGTGAAGCGCCGCAACTGGAGATCGCGCAACCAATTAATGCCAACAAATCAATCAGCCGCGATCAGACTTACGATTGGATCATCGAGCTAACAGATGGCCGGAAGATTTCCGCAATTGATGTGCAGCGAATCTATTTGCAGGCCGCGAGCAAGGTCGAAGCCGGAGCGGGCGAGGAGCGAGAGTGGGTATTGCGCGAATGGGGAAATGTCCTCAACGATCTGGAGGGCAATGTGATGCTGGCGCGGGACCGCGTCGATTGGGCGGCGAAGAAATTCTTGCTGAACACACTCCAAGAGGAAGAAGAACTTTCTTGGAATGATCCCTGGCTACAATCAATCGACCTGGAGTATCACAACGTCGATCGCGAGCGCGGCCTCTATTACGAATTGCTGCGCAAAGGCTTGATTCGTCGCTTCACCAGCGAAGAAGAAATCAAGGTATCGATCTTCAGCCCGCCGGAAACCACGCGTGCGTTTTTTCGCGGACGCGCGGTGGCGCGTTTCAACGATGAGATTTCTTCGATTCAGTGGGACGAAATTGTTTTCGTCAACGGATCACAGGCGCGGCGCATCGCGTTGCCCGAGGCGGCAATGGATCCGCGGCTCGACGCACTAAATCATGCCGCGCGGAATGGCAAAGACTTCGCCGAATTCATGCACGCCATCGCGCAGATCGACTGATCGCGAGGGCACGCGCTGCAGTGCCTAAATTCAGGGCGCGCCACAGAGCGCAAAGAGCGAAGTGCCTATAGGTGTCTATAGTACGCGGGCCGGGATCACACGCGATCTTCATCGCGGCGCACTGTTACGCCGATTCCGCGAAGAAAGCCACGCATTTGCTTGACCCTAAGTCTCGCCTTTGATCCCGCTCTCTTTTGATCCGCGGTCCTCGAATTCTTTGCGGGTTTTGTTTGCGACATTGGCTAGGTAATCATGAGAGATTCCTCGACTTCGCTCGGAATGACAAATCCGCAATCGGCAATCGAAAATGAAATCACTCCCACTCGATGGTGCTGGGCGGTTTGCTGGAGATATCGAAGACGACGCGATTGATGCCTTTGACTTCGTTGCAGATGCGATTGGAAATGCGTGCAAGCAGTTCGTACGGGATGCGCACCCAGTCGGCGGTCATGCCGTCCTGACTTTCGACGATGCGCAAGGCAATGGTGTTTTCGTAAGTGCGCTGGTCGCCCATGACACCAACCGATTGCACCGGAAGCAACACGGCGAATGATTGCCAGACTTTGTAATACCAATCGGAGGCTTCCATTTCACTTTGCACAATCGTGTCGGCTTCACGCAAGATCGATAATCGCTCGGGCGTGACCTCGCCCACGATGCGGACGGCAAGGCCTGGTCCTGGGAAAGGTTGACGGTAAACAATCTCTTTCGGCAACCCCAACTGCAATCCAACCTGACGTACTTCGTCTTTAAATAATTGCCGCACCGGCTCGACCAGCTCGAAATGCATTTTTTCCGGTAATCCACCCACGTTGTGATGGCTCTTGATCACCTGCGCCGGATTTCCTTCAATCGACACACTCTCAATTACATCCGGATAAAGCGTCCCCTGTGCTAGAAACTTGTAACCGCCGTGTCCGCCAACGGACGGACTCGCTGCGGCGAGTTTGCGTTCGCCGTTTCTTCGGTCTTCTTCGAGCAACTCCTCAGTGGCCTCTTGAAATACTTTTATGAACTCGTTGCCGATGAGCTTGCGCTTGGTTTCGGGATCCGTCACGCCTTTGAGTAATGCGAGAAAGCGTTCGCTTGCATCCACATATTTTAAACAGACGTGAAAATTTTCGCCGAAAACGCGTTGCACGATTTCCTCCTCTCGCGCACGCAATAGTCCGTTATTGACGAAAATGCAGCTGAGCTGGTCGCCGATCGCTTTGTGCAACAGCGCGGCCGTGACGGACGAATCGACGCCGCCGCTTAACCCGAGGACAACTTTTTCGTCGCTGACTTGCTGACGCACGCGGTCGCATGCTTCTTCAATAAAGGAACTCATCGTCCAATCCATTGCGCAGCGGCAGATGTGATAGACGAAATTCTGGAGGATCTCTTTGCCGCGCGGAGTGTGCGCGACTTCGGGATGAAACTGCAATCCGTAAAGCTTTCGTTCTCGATCTTCGACGGCGGCAAAATTCGAACTCTCCGTCCGTCCCGCGGTGAGAAAACCTTTTGGCAGCGCCGTTACTTCATCGCCATGGCTGTTCCAGACATCAAGTTGATTGCCCAGACCGTCGAACAACTGCGAGCCGTCGCTGATCTGCAAAGTTCCTGCGCCGTACTCACGCTTCCCAGTGAAGACGACTTCGCCGCCGAGATGATGGGCCATTTGCATCAGACCGTAACAAATTCCGAGCACGGGAATGCCTAACCAGAAAATTTCCTTGTCGATCTGTGGCGCGCCTTTGTCGTAAACACTGGCCGGCCCGCCGGAGAGAATGATTCCGTTCGGCTGAAGTTGTTTGATTTCCGGCGCTGAAATATCGAAGCGGACGACTTCGGAATAAACCTGGAGCTCGCGAATGCGACGGGCGATGACCTGGGTGTACTGCGATCCAAAATCGAGGATAAGAATCTTTGAATGCACTGGTGAGGAGACGGTTTCCACGCCCTATGGATGAGTTTGCGGCACGCTATGCTCGCCTGCTGGATCTTCCGGAGAACGCTCGAATGGAACGAGTGTTCCCTGCCCAGTAACACCTCGTTCAAACTGCGTTTGCACCTCTTGCGGGCTTCGTTGTTCCAGAGGGTCAGCGCAGCCGCCTGCGATCAGCATGCAGCCCGTCGCAACCAGGATCGACAAGGGCTTCATCTACCCATTTTAAGGAGCGAAGTATGCAATGCAAGCGTTGTAGCGGCGCTTGTATCAAGCGCCGAAACTAAATAAACAAGCGCTTGGCACAAGCGTCTCTACAACTTTCATGATCGACCCCGAACTATTGCTGCAAGGCTATCGGCTCGGTGTTTTCCCGATGGCGATGGGGGACGATTCCATCGCTTGGTTCTCACCTGATCCGCGCGCGATCATTCCGCTGGAAGGCTTTCATGTTCCTCACACGTTACGCCGTGTTTGGCGACAACAAATTTTTCAAATTAAAATCGATAACCAATTCACGGAAGTGATTCGCGGCTGTGCTGCGCGCAAAGACACCTGGATCAACCGCGAAATCGTCAAGAGCTATGAACGTTTGCACGCTCTTGGCTATGCGCACTCGGTGGAGGCATGGAGCAAAAACGAACTCGCTGGCGGCCTTTACGGGGTTGCGGTCGGCGGCGCTTTTTTTGGCGAATCGATGTTTCACCGGGTCAGAGATGCTTCCAAAGTAACGCTAGTGGCTTTAGTGGAACACCTGCGTGCAAAGAAGTTCGCCCTGTTGGACACGCAATGGCTCACTCCGCATCTCGCACAATTTGGCGCGGTCGAAATTTCGCGAGCACATTACTTACGTATGCTGCGGAGGGCAGTGGAGCTGCCGCGCAAGTTTTAAAGACGTGCGATGTTTGATCTTTGAGGTTTGATGTGTTTCCAACTTAGACTTGGATGCTGCGTGTTGAGCGTCAGGCGTTTTCTGCTTTAGTGCGCTGCGCGACGTAGATGCAAGATCGACATCATTCGACGACGGCTGGGTAGCTCAGTTGGCAGAGCAGCGGACTGAAAATCCGCGTGTCGGCGGTTCGATTCCGCCCCCAGCCACAGTTACGGCACGGATTTTATTGCGGAAATGTACTGAGTTGTTCATTCTCTGGGCGTGCCTCAGACACAAGCGCCGCCACCATTGCCAAGATCGCAGCCATTGTTCGGGCGGCGGCACAGCACGATTATTAAATTGCTCGGAGTCGGTGCGCTAGTGTTGGTCTTGTTGATTCCGCTGGCCATGATCAGCGGTGTGTTGAGCGAGCGATTGCGGCGACGGAATGAGGCAGTAGCCGATATCACGTCGTCGTGGGGTAGAGAACAGAATTTGGTTGGGCCAGTCCTTGGCGTCCCATACCAGTACAAATTTAAGACGGTAAAGGAAGTAGCAGCGCCTGACGGAAAAATGGAGCGACGTGAAGTGGAAGAGACCGCTACGGCCAACGCCTATTTTCTACCCGAAACACTGCACATCACGGGAAACGTGCAAACACAGATGTTGCACCGGGGGATTTACAACGCGGCGGTTTTTCACTCGCAGGTTGCACTCTCTGGAAAATTTGCTCCTCCTGATTTCAGCCCGCTCAAGATCGACCCGAAAGACGTCCAATGGAAAGACGCGTTCGTTACGTTCGCAATCAATGATCTGCGCGGCACGCGTGACGCGATTGTGCTCAACTGGGGCGGGAGCAACCGCCCATTTCTGCCCGGTTCGCAGGTTCCGGGATACACGACAGGCGCAACGGCATCGCTTGGCAGCGACCAACCGATTGGCACAGAAGTCGAGTTTTCGATTCCGCTAGATTTCAACGGCAGCGAAGGGATTTTTTTCGCGCCATTCGGCGTGCAGAATGAAGCAACGCTGAAGTCTAACTGGCCCGATCCTGGGTTTCGCGGCGCGTTTTTGCCGACAGAACGATCGGTGCAGCGTGATGGGTTTGATGCGAAATGGAAGGTTTCCTATTATGGGCGCAATTATCCGCAGACGTGGACTAGTCGCGGTGGAAACGAACGATTCAATACGTCCTCGGTTTCTGAGTCGCTTTTCGGTGCGCAGTTCTTGTCGATCCTGGATGCGTACCGCTACGTTGAACGCTCGATTAAATATGGGGTGCTCTTTCTTGTGCTCGTTTTTACGACGTTCTTCCTCTTTGAAGTCACTGCACGACAAAAGATTCATCCGTTTCAATATCTGATGGTCGGCGCGGCGCTCTGTTTGTTTTATCTGTTAATGTTATCGATCTCGGAATTTATCGGATTCAGTTGGGCCTATCTGATTGCAGCGGTCGCGTCGACTGTATTGATCACGTGGTATTGCCA
>QHNV01000171.1 GCA_003218535.1 Verrucomicrobiota bacterium | reverse complement strand
AAGTGGCCATGATTTCGACGGCGATGTTGCACGGCGCGAATAATCCCACGCTCGGACGCGACGCGGTTTTTGCCGTCATTATGATCGCGCTCAACGGTCTGGTGGGGCTATGCCTTTTGCTGGGCGGATTGCGTTACCGTGAGCAGCATTACAACCTGCAAGGTCTCAACTCGTATCTGAATGTGATTATGGCACTGGCTGTGCTCGGTCTGGTGTTGCCGATCTTCACCACTTCTACGAGCGGGCCAACGTTTTCCACCGAACAGGAGATTTTTCTCGTTGTCGTCTCACTTTTGCTTTACGCGATTTTTTTGCTCATCCAGACCGTTCGACACCGCCCGTACTTTAAGGACTCAAAAGAGGTCGCGCTGACTAGTTCTTCTCATCGATCTCTCCAGATCCGCTCAACGGCTTTCCACACGACGATGCTGCTCGTTTATCTGTTTACCGTAATTTTGCTCGCAGAGAAGTTCGCTATCCCGTTGGACAACAGTATTGAGAAATTTCATATGCCGCAGGCGTTTGGTGGCGCGATTATTGCGGCGTTGGTGCTGTCTCCGGAAGGATTGGGTGGCATCCGCGCGAGCCTGCAAAATCAGCTCCAGCGTTCAATCAACATTCTGTTTGGCTCCGTGCTGGCGACCATTGGGCTGACTATTCCCGCCGTGCTGACGATCGGAATAATCACGAAACGATCGGTCACGCTTGGCGTGCAAGGCGGCAACCTTCCGCTGCTACTATTAACGCTAGCTATGTGCGTGGTTACGTTTACCAGCAGAAAGACAAACGTCTTGCAGGGTTGCGTCCATTTGCTGCTGTTTGCGGTCTTTGTGCTCCTGATTTTTGCGCCTTGAGATTTTCAGCGCGCTTTACACTTCTCGACGCATCACGACCCCATTCGGCCTCTCTTCGATGACTTTGAATCCGAATCGCTCATAAAGCCGCAACACAGGTTTGCCAGCTGCGAAACTGAGCGAGATCGTTGACTGCGCCGGATTCGCGCGAACCAATTGCGTCAGCAGGGCCGTGCCGATGCCGTGCCTTCGATGCTCTGGTTTCACTGCAAGGGCCAGTTCCGGCGGCGCGTCAGTTTTGTGTATAGGCTGCCGCAGCCAAACCGCGCCCAGCAGCGATCCGTCTTTTTTATCATTCGCGACAAATCCAGCATCGCCGGGCCGACCCCAGCCTTCAACATAACGTGAGAAGTCTGGCCGATGCACGATCTCGCGCGACGGTCGCCCCTGTTTGTGAAGGGAGGACAGGCCCTGGTACAACATCTCCCATAGGAGGGCTTCATCTTCAGCCACGAGCGGACGAATCACGTAATCCATTGCAATCGATATCGCATCCGCGTAACGGTCGCCGATTACCAGCGAAATACCAGCGTGAGCTCGATGTGCAACAATCGCATGGTAATCCCGCCCCCAATCGGCGACGGTCACCGTATGCCCACAGATCGCGATTACATTCTTGGTACGCATCAGGAAGAAATTTCCCGGCTCGGCTTGCAACACAATGTGTGGCGCCCCGTCGTACTGGATTGCTGGAAACGTGCCGGCGTTACTGCTGGCAAACGCGTTCTCGATGTCGGCGCGGGCCCCGGCTACGCTGCTGTCGATCTTGCTGAAATCGTTGGGCGGCGCGGTAAAGTTATCGCACTCGAGCGGTCAAGAAATTTCGTCGATGCGCTTCGGGAAATAATTCGCGTGCGCTCACTCGACAATGTTCAGATTCACGAGATCGATTTGATGACTGACGATTTACCCGCCGGCGATTACGATTTCGCCTGGTGCCGCTGGGTGGTCTCCTTCGTTAACGACCCAGCGTTACTTATTCAGAAACTCGGGCGCGTCATGCCAAAAGGCAGTTTGTCCATCTTCCACGAGTATGGGCATTACGAGACCTGGCGTTTTTTCCCCCGATTGCAGATGCAGGAGCGTTTTCGCGAACACGTGATTGCGACCTGGCATGAATCCGGCGGTGAGCCAGATGGCGTGGCCAGATTGCCAGAGCTGCTTTCGAAGAACGGTTTTATAATTCGTTCAGGCCGGCCGCACGTTTTTTGCTTGCGGCCAAATGATTACATGTGGCAATGGCCGGCCACGTTTATCGAAATTTATCTTCCTCGCCTCATTCAAATGGGACGAATTGATCAGGAATTTGCCGACAAAGTTCGCGCCGACCTGGTGAGCGCAGAAAAAGATCGCAATGCCCTCATGCTCACGCCGCTAGTGCTGGAGATCGTTGCGGAAAGAATGGCCTGAACAATTCAGCGTCCCGGCGGCCGCAAGTACATCGTTCTCGTAACGAAATCGAAAATAGCTGAGTTCATTGCCAGGTGCTCGATCCCAAGCAAACCGGCGACCTCGGAATCTGTGCCGCGGCCGATTGCTTCGGGATCTAGAATGCCAATTGTTGCGCTTCCTCTTTTGATTTCGTAATTACCGATTCGCAGCGACGGGAAAACTGCCAAACTGATGTCGCCACCAGACCTTCCGATCCCCTCCGCTGAGATATGCGTTCGCACGCCGCCGATCCTGGCGCGCTTCGCAAAGTCAGCGTCCAGCATTGTCAAATACGCGCCAGTATCGACTGTCAGGTAACATGAAACTCCGTTGACCGTTCCTGGAACGCGCAGATGGCGCCGCGAAATCGAAAATCCAATGGGTATCCAGCCCTGTTCGGTAAGAATCGAACGCATCGTTTGGCTCACCTCGGTACCCGGCGCGGCTGGCTTCCAGCCAGTTTTAGTCTTGATCAATCTCGCCATGTCGCCTGTTTCAATCCTTGGACGCGACGGACTGAAATAAATCAGCTGATGTGGCAGGTCCAGAACGGCCCCGAATCTGAGCAGTTCGCGCAATCCAAGCACGCCGCTGGGATTGCCATAGCGATTACTGTAACTTAATGCTGGAACAACAGCCGCTGGCACACTTGTGAATCTGCAATTGCCTGCCGTAAGCTCCTTGATCGTGGCCGTGCCGTAAAACTCGCGGCTTTGTCCAAATAGACTCCTTACCTGGGCGCTTGTCTTCAATTCGGTAAGACCGAGCGCCTTTATGCTCGATCGGAAAATCAGCGTGGCGGGTGACCCCGTGTCGATTATAAGATTTGCTGGCTTACCATTCGAATTAATCGGCACATGGTAAAAGTTTCCTACGCGAATGAGCTGCGCTCCACCGTATCCATTTTTCGTTAGATAAAGACCAAGCGTATCAAGCATGACAGCGCCGTCGACGCCGTCGAGAGTCAACAATAATATTACCGTGGCGAAAACGCTGCCCCTAGCCGCGGTTAGGCGCATAACGGCTGTTCCTGGCAACTCGTGCCAGCTAGACCAAGCCGTGCTGCGTCTGATTTTAACGCAGCAATTACATTCGTAATTACATCGTCGAGCGGCATACCAAGCTGTTCCGCGCCGCGGGCGATGTCGTCACGATTCACAGCGCGGGCGAATGCTTTGTCTTTCATCTTCTTTTTCACCGCGCGGAGATCGACATCGTGAATGCTCTTCGTGGGACGAACGAGCGCGACAGCGATGACAAAGCTGCTCAGCTCGTCGACAGCGTAGAGAGTTTTCTCAAGAGGCGTCTCTGGCGAGATGCCTGAATAATCGGCGTGCGAGAGAATCGCGCGGCAGATTTCTTCGCTCCAGCCCTGCTCGCGCAGCCACGCTATACCCACAAACGGATGGCCTTCGGTTGGGCTGTGTTCCAGATTGGGATGACGCTCGTAATCCATATCGTGCAACAAACCGACTGCCTCCCAAAGATCCACGTTCTCACCGCGCAATTGCGCGAAATGTTTCATCGAGTCGGCAACGGCGTAGCAATGTTTTCGCAGGGTCTCAGATTGGACCCACTCGCGCAGAATATTTAGCGCGCGAGCAGCGAGCGTTTCATTCATCCTTCAACTTTAGTGAATGGAGACGTTGTCGCCCGGTTTTATTTTTGTCGCGAGACGGACCACGTCCCAATTGGCGAGGCGAATGCAACCGTGGCTTGCAGCGCGACCAATCGAATCGGGACTGTTCGTGCCATGAATGCCGATGCCCTTTTTGTTGAGCGCGATCCACATTACGCCCACCGGATTACGCGGCCCCGGCGGGAGCAAATGGAAATTGCCGCTTCGCTTCCCATGTTGAAGCATTTCTTTATCCCAACGGAAAGTTGGCATCTTCGTGATGCGGCTCACTTTCCATTCACCGATGGGCGAGGCCGTATGCGCGGAGCCGATCGTGATTGGATATGCAGCGATGAACTTCTCGCCTTCAAATACCCCAAGCATGTTGGTTTTGCTGTCGATCTTTATGACGACCGGCGCTGACGCGGCTTCATCTTTCCTCACCTGTCTATTTTTGTTCGCACTTTCACTCTGTGCGTCGGACTGATATTCAACCTCGTTCGCAGGCGGTGCGCTTAGCTCGCTTCCTGGTTTGATCTCCTTCACCGACCCGAGCTCAAAGGGTTCGACATTGGGAACCATGAGTTGATCGCCGGCTTTGATTGTTTTCATTTTGCCTGGATTAAGTTGCTCCAGCAAATGCACATCGCTGTGGAATTTCTCGGCGATGGCGTCGGCTGCATCGCGATAAAGAAGAAGTTTTAATTTCGCTTGCGCGGAAATGCTGCCCGGCAATGGGCCGACGCTCGCCAGATCCGCATCCGTGACGGTATAGGGAACAAACACGGGACCTATGCTGTCGAGGCCGAGGCCGGTAACATCGGGCGCAACATTCGATTTGTTCTTGTCCGATGGCGGGGGGATTTGCGCTTGTTCTCCCCGGGATTGGCGATAAAGCGTCAGCGCTTTCCAAGTGAATTCGTTATAGCGACCATCGAGTTTGCCTGGACTGAAGTTGGCCCGATCAAGGAAAATCTGGAGACGAGTGGCTGCCTCGATATTCGCCTTATTTAAAGTAGGCTTGCGATGCTCTTTTCTTCGCGCCGTCGCGGGGAGAATGCCGCTCGATATTAAAACGGCGACGATTGCAAAGCGAAGAAGAACCTTCACGCAATTTGATCGTTGATTAACCGCTGCGCGGTTGCTTTGAAGGTAGTGGAACTTTCAGCCACTCCGCAAATCTCGGAGCGCAGTGCAGAGATTCGCTGTAAACAAAACGCGCCTTCACTGTTCCGCCATTTGAGGCAGAACACGAAGGCGCGATGGAGACAAACGAGACTAGATCTTAATCCTCATCGAGGATCACGCGATCAACCGTCATGTCGGGAGCTGTCCCGGTGTAATGGACGCGGACGGGAACCCCCACTTTGATCCTTGTTCTCACCGTGTCCTCGTCTAACACCCTACCGCTGCGGGTCACATACGTGACGGTCTTGCCGAAGCGATAGCGCACAGGCCCAGCGGATTCCCTAAGCACAATCGCGCTCCCTGGAGTGTAATCCGTGATTGTCCCGTTGGCTTCAGTCGTGGTTGTCGTTGTCGTTGTGGTGGGTTGCTGCGTAACCTCTCTGGTGGTTTGCTGCGAAACCTGTCCCCACGCAAACGACGCCACACATGCCAAGGCAATGCCCAAGAGCATCTTCTTCATGATTTCCCCTTTCTTGTTTTAGTTGCGATGGCAATAAGCCTCCCTATTCCGGTTAATTTTGCGCCAGCGGAAAGAGCTTACCGCCATATTCAATTCGGATATGGCCTGCACGGCGGATGTCGGCAAATCCTTAATCGCGCTTGAAGCCTCTGCTTACTCAG
>QHNV01000170.1 GCA_003218535.1 Verrucomicrobiota bacterium | reverse complement strand
ACATCCCGATGTGCCCAAGAGTCTGCGGGGCACCTATGCCGGCCTGGCTTCGGCTGCCGCCGTCGCACATTTTCGCGAGCTCGGTGTTACTGCCGTCGAACTGCTCCCGGTGCATTACCACATAGACGAACATTTTCTGATAGAACGCCGGCTCTCAAATTACTGGGGCTACAATACCCTTGGTTTCTTTGCACCCGACCCGCGCTACGCATCCAGCGGACCAGACGGAGCGGCGCATGAATTCCAGGAAATGGTGCATGCACTTCACGCCGCGGGCATCGAAGTTATTCTCGACGTCGTTTACAATCACACCGCCGAGGGCAATCAGCATGGGCCAACGCTTTCGTTCCGTGGTATCGACAACACCGCCTATTACCGGCTGGATAAGAATCAGGCGAATTACATCGATTTCACCGGCTGCGGCAATTCGTTAAACGTCAATCATCCGCGAACTCTTCAACTGATCATGGAATCACTGCGCTATTGGGCAGTCGAAATGAAAATCGATGGCTTTCGTTTCGACCTCGCCAGCGCGCTGGCGCGAGAGCGATGGGAGGTTGATCGCTTGAGCTCATTCTTCGATATCATTCAGCAGGACCCAGTTCTTTCGGAACTGAAGCTTATCGCTGAGCCTTGGGATATCGGACCGGAAGGTTATCAGGTGGGTAACTTCCCGGTGCTTTGGACGGAATGGAATGGCAAATATCGCGACTGCGTCCGGCACTTTTGGAAAGGCGACGGTGGAACGGTGGGTGAGCTTGCCTCGCGGCTGGCCGGCAGCAGCGATCTTTATGCTCATAATGGCCGTCGCCCGAGTGCGAGCCTCAATTTCATAACCGCGCACGACGGATTCACTCTGCGCGACCTCGTTAGCTATGATCGCAAGCACAATGAAGCCAACGACGAAGAAAACCGTGACGGGACTAACGACAATCTAAGCTGGAACTGTGGCGTGGAAGGTCCAACCGATGAGGCGGCAATCAATGCAGTACGCGGCCAGCAACAGCGAAATTTTCTCGCCACACTGCTCCTCTCTCAAGGGGTACCAATGCTACTGGCAGGCGATGAATTTGGACAGACGCAGCACGGCAACAATAACACTTATTGCCAGGATTCGCCGGTCGCGTGGCTAGATTGGAATCTCTCCGCCGAACAGCGCACTCTGCTCGACTTCACGCGCGAGGTGATGCGCTTGCGAAAAACCGAGCCCGTCTTCCGGCGGCGACAGTTTTTTCAAGGCCGCCCAATCCACGGATCGGAAATCAAAGACCTGTACTGGCTCAAACCAGACGGCACTGAAATGACCGATGCGGATTGGAATGCGCCACACGTTCGGTGCATTTGTATGGTCCTTCCGGGAGATCAGATCACCGAAACTGGCGAGCAAGGTGAACGCATTGTGGGCAACTCCTTCGCAATGCTGTTGAACGCCCATTGTGAATTGATTCCATTTCGGCTTGGCACACGACGTCGCGAGCTGAACTGGAGATGCATTCTCGATACCGCTGCATCCTCTGCTCAGCCACGTATCTTTGAACCCATGAGCAGCTTTCCCTTGCAACCGCGTTCCATGGTGGTGTTACAAGCCGAACACGCAAACAATTCAACAACGACATGAACGAACCAACTCCAAGTTTCGGGCAATCCGATATTGTTAGACTTAGTGACGAGGATGCGACCGTCGCACTTCTCGAGCGCGCGGTCACCGGCCTCTGGGAAGTCGTCAATGAATTAACGCGTCTTCGGCGCACGACGCGTCAAAATTATCGAGTAACAATTTTCGGTTCCGCCCGCCTGAGACCCGGAACGCCCGCCTATGACGGAGTGAAACAACTTGCTGCCGAGCTGACGAAAATGGGTTGCGACATCATCAGCGGCGGCGGCCCTGGTATTATGCTGGCGGTGAATGAGGGGGCCCTCTCAGTAGACCCGAAAGCTCTGCACCGATCGGTTGGTATCCGGGTTGAACTCCCCTTTGAGCAGGAGCTCAATCCTTTCGTCGGTCTCGCATATCAACACCGCACTTTTTTCTCGCGATTGCACCATTTTATGATCGCTTCCGATGCTTTTGTCGTTGTTCCAGGTGGGATCGGCACGCTTCTCGAGACTTCGCTTGCGTGGCAATTACTCCAAGTCCGCAAGCTTTATAACACACCGCTTATTCTCGTCGGCAAAATGTGGGCTGACCTCGTCGAATGGGGTCGCCGCACAATGCTCATCGAAGGCAGCGAACTCGCCAGCGAGGTCGATTTCACGATCCCGCATTGCGTGAATACCATCGATGAAACGATCGCGTTAATTCGAGAGAATCGTGCCGCTTGGCTCGCCGCCCAACAGGCGAAGTAGCTTCGCATTCAAAACGCGAACGTATAATTTAGGATTACCTGAAAGTCGTCACTCGCGGGCTGATTGCTTGGCGCGTTGTGGGCATGGGAGGAGACGCGGCCAGCCATTCTCCAGCGGACCACTAGCAACACGATAATCGGCGGTCACGTCGATTTGGTTCTCGTGTTGTGCAGCGCGTCGCTCGCAGCATGAATGTAAGGACCGGAGAAGAGTAACACGCTCAGGCTAAACCGGAAGGCCATCGAGTTCGTATGGGTTCTATATGTCACTTTTTCGATTTTTTTGGTTGCTAGTTGTTTTCGAATTCTATATAACCGGGCAGAGGCAGCAAGCGACGACAATGAATGAGGGGGAAAGCGCGGTGGAGGTGAGGTCCGCGGCCGATAGGACCAAGTCCCATGTCCAACTCCGGCTTATAGCTCCAAGATTGGCGCCTTAGGCTCTGCTTATGAATCCGCCTAGCCACCCCCAGGCTTGTATGGATGAGAAGGCAAACCACCTTTTGGTGCTTGCTCTAATCGCCGGGCTAGCCACAGCTGATTTGAGTGTCGCCGAGCAGGCGGATAGTAACACGGATCAAGTGCCCGAGGCCGATCTCAAAGAATTTAACGACCCTACCATTCTTAGCCGGCGTGTTTGGCTCGAGACCGAGTGGAATAAGTTCACGGATGGAACGCATTTTGTGGAGGAAACATTGGGCACTCTGTTGGCGTGGCCTGTTTCGGAGAACCAGGACTTCGGAGTACGCCTGAAATTGCCGGTCAAGTTTCGTGTGGGCAGCGATGATCCCAACGTCTCGGACATCGGCGGTTTGGGGGATATCAAAGTAGCGGCAGGCACAGCCTTCGTTCTGTGCAAGACAGTGCGCATCGGCGGCGGCCTGGATCTGGAAATGCCAACAGGACGTCACGAGCTCAGCGACAACGCCTGGCGGATTCAGGAGTTCGCTGCCTTAGGTTGGGACATCACACCGTGGCTCACCTTCAGTCCGTCCATCGAGTATAACCAGACATTCTCCGAAGAAGGGAGTGCACCTGCGTTGCACTTTCTCGAGACGTTCATTCCACTGACTTTTGTTCTTCCACACAAATGGGCCGTGAGCGCTGGTTACGAGAACAAGACGGACTTTGAAAACGACAACTACGTCACGAACCGGGCGAAAATCGCGATTGCGAAAGAACTCGAATCAATCCCGCTCAGCTTCTACTTGCAGGCGAAGCGGGATTTCGATTCGGGCGAGGAGGAGTTCCAAGTTAACTTTGTCGTCACCTACTACTTCCGTTGAAGGCTAAACGGCCGATGAGAAAATTCTTCTCGCTGATCGGGGAAATCGTCGGAAGTCCCCAACTTGAGCGAAACGCCCAATTTGCAAAGCGCCGAACGTTACTTGCTCAACAACTTTTTTTTCGCTGCCGCTAGTTCGTTGAGCTTTCCTTGATCCACTTCGGGATACGTCAGATCGAGTGAGTCGAGGGTTTCGATGACGGCCGCGGCGACGACGACACGGGTAAACCATTTGTTGTCCGCCGGCACGACATACCAAGGCGCAGCTTTCGTAGCGGTTTCCTGAATCATTTGTTCGTACGCTTGCATGTAATCGTCCCAGAAATCGCGCTCGGCGGCGTCATTAGATGAGAACTTCCAGTTCTTCAGGGGATCATCGATTCGATCCAGGAATCGTCGTTTCTGCTCCTTTCTTGAAACATGGAGGAAGAATTTTCTTACCACGACTCCGTTCCTCGCCAGATACTGCTCGAAATTGCGGATGTCTTCGAAACGCTCTTCCCAAATGTTTTTGCCTACGAGTGTCGGAGGCAGCTTTTGTTTTGCCAGGAATTCGGGATGCACCCGTACCACCAGCACCTCCTCATAGTAACTGCGATTAAAGATGCCAATCTGACCGCGATTCGGCAGGTATTTCATGCACCGCCAAAGATAATCGTGATCCAGATCTTCGGCTGAGGGTGATTTGAACGAATACACCTGGCAGCCCTGTGGGTTTACGCCCGACATGACGTGCTTGATGGCGCCATCCTTGCCTGCGGCGTCCATTGCTTGAAAGATCAGGAGCATCGCCCACTTGTCCTGGGCGTATAGTTTGTCCTGCAATTCGGCAAGAGCTTTGACACCCATGGTCAGCACTTCCTTCGCTCTCGGTTTGTCTGCCTCCTTGGTGAATTCAAGCGTGTCGTTTGGATCGACGTCTTTAAGACGGAAATCCTTCCCCTTGCTGATACGGAATGGCCTGGCCAATTCACCGGCTCTTTTGATGATCTCTTTTGTTTTCATTAGCTCTCAATGATTGATAATAACTTCGCTGCGGCGTCTCATGGTGGGTAATCGTGTTGATCGCCTAATTCAAGTATTCTGCGGCGGCAAAAGATAGAGCGCCGTGGCGAATATCAGATAAACCAAGATCGCGAGCACGCCGACGAACCAGGCGGAGCGGCCAGACGTGGTCACCAAAGAAGCGGTGAGCGTTGCGAACAGAATCATTGCGACTGCACCAGGCCAGAAATTCAAATCCATCGGCGCGGGGCCAATCAAATAACTCAGCAGCACCAGAACCGGAGCAACGAAGAGCGCAATCTGCGCGGCGCTGCCAAGTGCAATGCTGACGCTCAAATCGAGACGATTTTTGCGCGCAGCGGAAAATGCGGCTGCCATTTCGGCAGCTGCGCCCACCAACGCCACAACGATGAACCCAACGAAGGCGGGGCTCATTCCAAAGGCGGTGGCCGCGTACTGAACGGATCCGACAAACACTTCGCTAACCAACGCTACGAAAACCGTAACACCTGCGAGCGTGGCGAGCGCCAGACCGATCGGCCACGCCGCTTCGTGTTCCTCGGCCCCGCCAGCGAACAGTTCGCGATGCGTGTTGAGTGAAAACCAGAGGCCGAGACCGTATGCCAACAAAAGCAAAAATGAGAGTGCCACGCTTAGGGTTTTGGTTGAGCCGGCTGTGCCTAACGAATCGCGCGCCGCCACTGCGGACGGGATTAGAAGCGCTATCGTGGCGAGAAAAAGTAAGCCGGCCTGAAATCGCGCCGCGATACGGTTGAATTCCTGAACGTGGTAGCGAAGTCCGCCGAGCAGGAATGATGCGCCCAACATAAACAACGAATTCGTCACGATCGCGCCGGCCACCGATGCCTTCACCAATGTGTATTGTCCCGCCTGCAATGCAGCGATCGCGATGACAAGCTCGGTTAGATTGCCAAGCGTTGCGTTAAGCAGGCCGCCCACCGAATCGCCCGTCTTCGCCGCGACAGATTCCGTTG
>QHNV01000169.1 GCA_003218535.1 Verrucomicrobiota bacterium | reverse complement strand
AGCTGGTTTCGAAGATCGAGAATGAGTTTCTCAAGATCGGCTTCTGCGAGATTCGCGACATCGGCGTCTTGCCGATCAGCCGCGGGCTGGAAGCCCGCACCACGTTTCAGTTGCGCGCACAAAACTTTTTCGAACGCAGCCTCGTCGGCCACGAAGGCGCGAAGATCAACAAGGTAGCTGCGCGAAATGTGCTCGGCCAAATTGTCGATCTTCATTTGCAATTGTGACTCGCGCACTTGCTGGTGTCCGCGGCGGCCCTGCAATTCGCCTAACGAATCGCGCAGACGTCGCAATTCAGATTCGCGATCGGAAATTGTTGCGAGTCGCGTAGCGCGTAGCTCGGCGATTTTCGCGGCATTCGCCTCTGCTTCCTCACGTTGCGCGGTCTGATTTTTAATTAACCCTTCCGATTCACGCGACTCCTCCGCGTGCGCGGTCAATTTCTCTTCGTACATGGTAATATCGGCCTCTCGCACAGCGATCAACTCGACCATCTCGGTCTCGCGAGCGCGCATTGGTTCGTGTTGTGCGATCAAATTTTCATGTCGCTGACGCTCGGTCGCGATGGCCAGCCGCAGTTCATTGATTCTCTCGATCAACTCTCCTTCGCGCAGGGCTGTCTGTTTCTGCGCAGCTTCGAATGCGACCAACTCGGTCTGCTCCTTTGCGAGTTGCCGGCGCATCGCTTGCAGTTCAGGCTCCAACTGCGCGCTTCGTTCGTCGGCCGCGGCCACTTGGCGCTCCAGCGCGGTTTTTTCAGATTGCAAATTGTCGATCTTGCGCTCGGCCTCGCTGATTTGGCGCTGGAGCCGGGCAGCGATTTCGAGCGCAGTTTTCCCTTCGTCGCGTTTGGCGCAAACTGAACTGCGCTCCTCTGCCAGCGCGGCTTCTTCCTTCGCGAGATTGGCGATTTGCGCCTTGCGCTCCAGTAAAGAGGCCGCGCGCACTTCGCTGCTGCCGCCAAAGACAATCCCTTCTGCGGAAACGAATTCGCCGGCGAGCGTGGCCATCGCCAGCGCGGGCTCGCTCTTTTTGCACTCGAGCGCTTCCTGCAAATCGGAAAAGATGACAACACTGCCCAGCAATTGCCTGACGAGTGGTTCAAGCGATCGCGGCGAGGTCAGTTTGTCGTTGGCCCACGCGAGCGCCCCGCTCGGCAGAACCTTTCGCACCGATTGCTGCTCAGGTCCCGCCAACTGCGGGATGAGCAGCGCAGCCTGGCCAAGCTTTCTTTTCCTAAGTCGCGCGATGATTTCGGAAGCAACGTTCGCATCCTTTAAAACGATGGCGTGCAGATTCCGGCCCAGCGCGGCTTCGATCGCCGGAATGAACGTTGGATCGACATCGAGTTGCGCAACGAGCGAACCGGCAATGGACTCGCGGAACTTTTCTGGGTTGCCAATGCCTTTGAGCACAGCTTGCGAACCGTGCGCGAGACCTTCACCCTGTTCATTGAGCTGACGCAAGACGTCCAGACGCGATCGCTTCTCGGCGAGGGTGCGGTCTAGGACGGTAAGATTCCGTTCCTCGTCGGAGAGCAGTTCTTGTTTTTCGCGCAGGGTTGCCTCGACATCAATCGCTTCGCGCTGGCCCCCTTGCAGTGATATTGCAATTTGCCTGACGAGTTTCACACGCGCTTCGGTTAATGTTTGAATCTCCCTGGCAAGGTGTTCGATTTGTGCGTGGGTCAATTCGCGGCGCGTCTTCGTTCCAGAGCGTTCCTCCTCGATCGCCAAGATTCGGCTTCCGGATTTCGACAGCGCCAACTGCAACTCTTGCAGCCGCGTACCGCGCTCGGTGCGATTTTTCTGGATTTCGCCGGTCAGACTCGTGAGCTGGACCAGCTCGGCTTCTTTTTCGCTCAAGTGCCGCTCGATTTCTGCAATCGAGTTGTTCGTTTGCTCGATTTCAGCGGCGTGCTGTTTGCGTTTCTTTTCAGCGTCGGCGATCTCGCGCCGCGCGCGCTGGATGAGCTCAGCAAGGTCATCCGCGCGCTGTCGATTGAACTCAATTCGGCTGCGGTGCGCGCCAATTTCGCTTTCCAGTCGCTGCACTTCCGCGCGTGAATCGGCGATTTCAATGTCGATTTTGTCCAGCGCACGGCGTTCTTCTGCGAGCGCCTTTTCGCTCTCGTCGATTTTCTTACGCGCGGCATGGTCGGACTGGGCGATACGATCGATTTCCTGGCGGCAAGCGGTCAGTTCGCGCTCTAACGAATCGAGTTGTTTGCGTGCGTGATGGGTTTCGACCACACGAAGGTCAGAGTGCAGCGCCTGATAACGGCGCGCTTTACCCGCCTGCCGTTGCAACGAGCCGATCTGGCGTTTGACTTCCTTGATGACGTCGCCGATGCGCAACAGATTTGCTTCTGTTGCCTCGAGTTTGCGCAGCGCCTCCCGTTTTTGCGTTTTATATTTTGTGATTCCGGCAGCCTCTTCGAAAACGGCGCGACGATCTTCCGGGCGCGAGCTCAAGATCAGGTCGATCTTCCCCTGTTCCATCATTGAATAAGCCGTGCGCGCGATGCCGGTGTCGGCGAAAAGATCTTGAATGTCTCGAAGCCGGCATGGGATTTTGTTCAGAAAGTATTCGGAATTGCCGTCGCGATGGATACGCCGTGTTACGCGCACCTCGTGCCAATCGATGCCGAGGTCTTTTTCGCAATTGGTCAGATTGAGGGAGACCTCAGCGAACCCGACAGCTTTACGTGTCTCACTTCCGTTGAAAATAACGTCAGCCATCTCCTCGCCGCGGAGCGATTTGGCCGATTGTTCGCCCAGCACCCAGCGCACGGCGTCGAGCACGTTAGATTTGCCGCAACCGTTCGGTCCGACAATAGCGGTAATTCCTTCGTGAAAATTAAGAATCGTTTTATCAGCGAACGATTTGAAACCGAATAGCTCGAGCGATTGTAAATGCATCGTGGGGCCAACCCGAGGGTCTCGGCAGGCTCAATACAGCATGCGCGGCGGGGTTACAAGCGGAAAATCACACAATTTGAAGGGCTTCTGGCCGCGTCGGCCACAGGATATTGGGTTTTGCCGGGCGTCTCTAAAAATTCAGGGCCAGTCGCAATCGCGACCCCAATGATTCGGAATTTGCCTTATCCACGAACCTTTAGCCGCACTCTTGCTTTGGACAACTGAATCACCCAGGATGCGCCGATGGAGAATGAAACGACGATCTCGCTCCAGCAAGCCGAGCGCGTCGATCATCAGTTGGTTCGCGGCATCGGCATCCCGGCGCTGACGGCCAACATCATTAGCTCCACCATCGGCGCCGGAATTTTTGTTTTGCCGGCAGCAATGGCGAGAACACTCGGACCAGCGGCACTTCTGGCATTTGTCTGTTGCGCAATCGCCATGGTGCTCTTCGTCACCTGTTTCGCCATCGCAGGCAGTCGGGTGTCGCTGACCGGCGGGCTGTACGCCTACGTCGAAGTTGCGTTTGGCCGTTACATCGGATTTGTCGCCGGTGTGCTTTACGCACTCACGGCGCTCGGCGCGGTCGCAGGCGTGGTGAATGTTTTGGTAAATTCAATTGTGATTGGCATTCCGTTTCTCGGCAGCGCCCTTATGCGGATTATCCTCATGATCTTCGTTTATGGTTCGCTAGTAGCGATCAACGTGCGCGGCGTGCGGGGAGGCGCGGGCGCGGTGACCGTCGTTACGTTCGCGAAACTGATCCCGCTACTCGTGTTTATCTGCGTGGGCATCTTTTTCATTCGTCCAGCAAATCTCAGCTGGCAGGCGTGGCCGAATAGTAAATCGTTAGGCGACGCAGTGATTTTGTTGATTTTCGCCTTTGTTGGAATCGAGGTGGCATTGATGCCGAGTGGCGAAGTGAGGAATCCGGCGCGCACGGTTCCTCGTTCGATTTATCTGGCGCTGGTGATTACAACGACCATCTACATGCTGATCCAACTCGTGGCGCAGGGCACGCTTGGCGCCGATCTTGCCAGCCATAAGGACGCGCCGCTTGCTGAAGCCGCTGCGACGTTCCTTGGCAACATCGGCTACAAGCTGCTTCTTGCCGGCGCGGCCGTCTCCGCGTTCGGATTCGTCACCAGTGACATTCTGAGTTCGCCACGGATCATCTTTGCCTTCGGCCGCGACGGTGTGTTGCCACGATGGTTCGCGCACGTTCATCCGCGCTATCGCTCGCCCGACGTTGCCATCGTCACGTACGCCGTGATCGCCTTTGCCTTGTCCATTACCGGTACCTTTGAACAACTGGCCGTGCTCTCCAACGTTGCTGTGCTGTTGATGTATCTGCTCTGCTGCGCCGCCTGCTGGTTTCTGGTGCAACGCGACATCCGCACTGATCGCGATGGTTCGGCATTCAACTTTCCCGGTATGCAAATAGTGCCCGTGCTCGCCATTGCGGTTATCCTTTGGATTCTCGGGCAGGCATCGTTTAGCGAAAGTTCTGTAGGTGCTGATACACGCGCGGGCTTGCGGCTCGCGGCGATAGTTCTCATCATCGCGTCGGTCTTGTATGTTCTGCGGAAATTCGTCGCACGTTCCGGGCGCGCGAATGCATAATTCTGGGGAAAGCGCACGCATCTCGCGTGCTGGTGATTGCGGCCTCGCGATCGCGAACTTTGTTTGGTGTTGAGTGTTGGGCATTGAACGTTGAGTGTTTTTCCAGCAAGCTTGTAACCATGCGTCAAAATTATCTCGAGGATTTTTATTCTTTCCTACGATTTCCAAGTGTTTCGACCGACAATGAATTTCGCGACAAAGTTCGCGAGTGCGCACAGTGGCTTGCACAAAAGCTGAAAAGCATCGGACTTGAAACGGAAATCGTTGCGACGGCCGGTCATCCCATCATCTGGGCGCGCAATCAACATAAGCCTGAGCGTCGGACCGTTTTGATTTACGGGCACTACGATGTGCAACCACCCGATCCTCTGGAGCTTTGGGATTCTCCGCCCTTCGAACCTGTTTTGAAGGACGGTTATGTTTTTGCCCGCGGTGCGACCGATAATAAAGGACAAATTCTTTCGCACATTCTCGGCATCCAGGAAACGATCGAACAAAACGGCGACCTACCAGTGAACTTGCATCTCGTGATCGAGGGCGAGGAGGAAATCGGCAGCGTAAATCTCGGCAGTTTTCTAAGCCAAAATCACGACGCACTGAACTGCGACGTAGCGGTTGTTTCAGATACCGGAATGATCGCGCGCGGGGTGCCGACGTTAAGTTATGGCCTCCGTGGAGTAACCGCCTTGGAAGTAAAAATTACAGGCCCGAAGATGGATTTGCACTCCGGTGTCTTTGGAGGGGCAGTTGCAAATCCGATCACCGTACTCGCGCAATTACTGGCCACGCTTCATGACCGCGAAGGTCGCGTAGCGATCCCGGGTTTCTACGATCACGTAAAGCCGCTGGAAAACTGGGAGCGCGAAGCATGGCGCAAGCTACCAGTCGAAGGCG
>QHNV01000092.1 GCA_003218535.1 Verrucomicrobiota bacterium | reverse complement strand
GCCAATCGCCTAACCAGGCGATGCAGCGAACCGCGCCCCGCTCCGATGCGTAGCTTTCGTGTAATTAGTTCGTCCAGCTTGCAGCTACGCGCGCTCTCGGGCGCGGTCGCTCATCTTGTTCTCGTTAGATCAGGTTCCGGGAGCTAGCGACACGCGTGATTCGGTGGACCGAAACCAGCAGGAAGCGATATCTGGAGCATGAGGATGCCCCTCCATACCATAGCCGTCTTGTTTCATGAGAAGAATCGGAAACGCCATCTCCGGAGTTATGCCATCTCATTCTTGGCGGAATTTTGGCGGCAGGATGGCCATCGCGTCCATTTTCTCTTTGGCACGCGCAAGTTCGTTCCCGCCGATCTTGTTTTGATCCATGTCGATCTGTCGATAGTGCCGGACGAATATCTGGAATTTGCGAGTCGATATCCGATCGTTCTAAATCGAGCTGCCAAAGACATCCGGAAATCGCGAATCAGTACGAACCTCGTGGAACCGACTAATCCGTACCCGGGCAAAGTCATCGTCAAAACCGATCTCAACTGCAGAGGCTCTCCCGAGCAAATGCTTGAAAGAGCTCCGTTGCGCTGGATGCGGTCGTTTCCTGGCCGCTTTGCTCGAAAGCGGTCTGAAAGGGCCGGCATCGGGACTCCGCTTGACTACAAAATCTATAAGAGCCTCGCAGATGTTCCTCGCGCAACCTTTGAGCGGAATGACTTGGTTGTGGAAAAATTCCTTCCCGAGCAAGAGGAGAACTTTTTCTTCGTTCGTAACTATGAGTTCCTCGGCGATTGCGCTACCTGTACTCGGCTCGCCTCAACAGATCCAATCGTCAAGGATCAGACAGTTGCCCGCGTCGAAGAGATCGAGCCGCACCCTGAGATCATGGAGGCGCGAAGGCGCCTCAATTTCGATTACGGCAAGTTCGACTATGTAATCCATGACGGAAAGCCAATATTGCTTGATGCGAATAAGACAACGGGTGCTGATCGTATTCGCACTCCCCAGCTGAACGCTCGTCGCCGCCACCGAGCGAACGGGATTTACTCCTATTTTGCGTAGGCGCTGCTATGGATCGCCCCAAAGCCTGAACGTGTGATCAGGACGTAGCCTGTTTCCCGGCCGTCTCTTGCCTGGTTTGATTTTAATTGAGAGACGGCAGCACCTTGAAGCTGCGGCATTACAGCTGGTGCCTTCTCGGTTGAAACAACCAGGGCATCGAGATTCCCGTCGTTCCATTCCGCTTGAGCGCGGTCCGGCTCAATGAAGTGCGTTTTTCGCAGATAAAGCAGCAGCCCTTCGTCCCTTGCAGAGATAACTTCGTAACGCCAGTGATTCGTCTCTGCCTCGTGGCGAACTTTTCGCCCAAAGACTACGAGCGCGTCGCGATGATCGCGATAGCCAGAAACGACTTTTGAAATTGTGTAGCCGCCTGTAAATAAAATTCCGGATATCAACGCGACGACCAGGAAGGGACGCCATGCCTCGGCAACCGCTTGGCGCGGCGCGCTGACTGTACCGGAAACTTGCGCTGCCAAAAGCAGACAGAATGGCGGAACAACGGGAAAAATTCGATCAACACGCTTTGATGGGATCAGCGACATGACAATCAGGCCGCCTGCACTCCAGCAAAGCAGCCAGAACGTTTCGGGCGACATTTCGCGAAAGGCCGAAGGCAACCGCCAATTCCGCGTGTGAAGACCGACAATCGCCACCGAGATCATTAGCACGCTCCAGGGGGCAAATTTGTGCAATAGATGCGGCAGATAAAAATAAAGCGGCTGTGGATGATGGACCGTTTCACCAAATCGGCCAAGAAATTCGCGGATGACAACTTCGTTGAAAAAACCAGGCTCCAACAGAATCCCGCCAATTACCCACAGAAGAAAGACGCCTAAAGATGCAAGCCACGGCCACCAGCCAGGCCAGGCACCCTGTAGCCGCCTCGCTGTGCGAGGCGTGCGCGTCGCCCACAGGGCGACGGCTACAGAATTGCCAGTCCGGCTGGGATCATGTCGCCTGCATTTCCATTGAAACAGCGCAATGCCCGGCAGCAAAAACGCGTAAACAATTGGTCCCTTGATTAGCATTGCGATCGTGAGCAATGCGAAGATGTAAACTCGATCTCGCGGCTTCCACTCTGTTCCCTTTCGGATTTTTTTCCAAATCAGCAAGCCGATGAGAAAAATTATGAGCGCCAGCGGCATGTCGGTGCGGACGAGCGTTGCCAGCCGGGGACTCAGCAGATTTAATCCGAACGCGCTGAAGGCAAACAATCCCGCAACTGTTCCGTAAGCGGAGGTCCCGGCACGAAACAGCAACATCGCTATCGCAATTGCGGCCAAAAGCAATGGCAGCCGCCACGCCACATCCCACGAGCGCGTCATTGCAAAGAGACCAGCCGAAATCCAGCCTACCAACGGCGGCTTGGTCGCCACATGTTCGTGCGGTGTCTGCTGATAAAACCAGCGTCCTTCCTTGATCATCTGAAAGGAAGTGAACGCCTGCTTGGCTTGATCGTAATCGTCGAGTTGCCACGGCAAATTCGCGATCGCGAAAAGCAGAAGGATAACGGCGGCAACAACCCAGAGCGTGCGCCGGTCTTCTAGCAGGCTTCTTGTCATGTCGAGCGGAGTCGAGACATCTCTAATATCAGGCTCCAGAGATTGACTCGCTCGCTCCCAGCTCGCTCGGCCTCTGGCCTTCCCGTCCATGTCGCGGCTTCCCAGCTCGCTCCATTCCTCGACTGGGCTGCGCTCCGCTCGGAATGACATTCATGTGGTATTAATCGCGCCAGAGAACGGCGCGCATCGGTGCGCCGTCGCCGTCCGCGATTTTTAAAGGCAACCCGGCCAAATTATAAATGCCAGGGCTGACCCCATTCAGATCGAGCGATTCAATAATGGCAATGCCAGCCGCGGCCAGCGCGTGATGGTTCTGCAACGACTTCGAATCGATCTCATCTACAGACGGAACATCCAATCCTAACAGCTTGATTCCATTTTTCTGCAGCCACCGTGGAACGTCAGCAGCAATCACCGGAATTCGCTTCGGAAAAACCGTCGAGTCGCTCCATCGCCCGGTCTTTACCAGAAGGCGCGAGGTCGCAGCGATTTCTTCGATGTGCGGCTGGAGATCTTCGAGAGTGATCAGATGTTTTTCCTTGGCGCGCAAAAAAGCCTGCGCAAGATCGACCACGGTTGCGCGACCGAAATAAATATCGAGCGGCGCTTTCTCAATCGATTCGCCCTTCGGGTCGAAGTGAAATCGTGCATCAGCGTGCGTGCCGTTATGTACGCTCATCGTGACGGCACCCAGATTTACGGTGGCGCCTTTGGCGATCTCTTTCGTCAGCCGATAATGAAACGGCTCGTCACCGGGCCATTCCGCGAAGTCATTCGAAAGTGTTCGTGAAATATCCAAAATTTTCATCGTATGATCAGTTATTCTTTTGATGTAGATCTCCCAATCTCGTCGATTATCACTTGCGCCGCCCTTTTGCTTGCGTCGCCTTTCGCCAGCTGGCTGACGATTTCATCGAATCCGGCAACCATCTGCGCACGCGCCTCTGTTTTTTCCATCAACTGTCGTACCGTCTTGACGATGAGGCTTGGTTTCGCCTCGTGCTGAATAAATTCGGGAACTACTTCTTTGTTCGCGAGGACGTTCGGCATGCCAAGATATTTAATGGTCACCACGAGTCGCGCCGCCAGATAGGTCGGCCATGCCACCTTGTAAATCAGGACAAACGGCAACCGGAAATAAGCAGCTTCAAGTGTGGCGCTTCCAGAGGCCACGATTCCCACAAAAGCGCGCTGCATAATCGCCGCTGTTTCGCCGATTTTGATCTGAATCATTTGTCGATCTTGTCCCGAAATGCTTCGGCGTTGCTTAAGCATTTTGTCCATCTCCGCTGCAAGCTCGGCAGATGCCGCTGCAACTTCAAAGCGCAAAGTTGGCTTGTGCCGCTTAAGCAGGTTCGCGGTAT
This sequence comes from Verrucomicrobiota bacterium, assembly GCA_003218535.1. GTDB lineage: Bacteria > Verrucomicrobiota > Verrucomicrobiia > Chthoniobacterales > UBA10450 > Udaeobacter. The sequence continues at coordinate 15,697 of QHNV01000092.1, read as the reverse complement.
CAATCAGCACTGGCAAAATTTTGCGCACTTCTCGCAAGCGACTGCCCGGAAAAAGGCCGACTAAATTCGGATCGCGCTCAGTGTCGATCCTCTCAGCTTCCAGCCTTTCAATCATGGGATGACCTACAAATACGGCATGCAGCCCCGATTCGTTGTAGAGATCAGCTTCAAATGGAAAAATGCAGAGCATCAGATCAAGATGACGGGCCATCTTTTTGATGCGGCCACGGTTCCACGCCCAAACCTGGGGGCTGATGTAGTAAATGATCTTTTGTCGGGGCGATCGTTTTCGCAATGCGCGGGCAAGTCGCAAATTGAAACCCGGATAATCAATCAGTACCACCGTGTCGGGCTTGCTCTTCTGAATCTCGTCGAGCGTTTGCCGGAATTGCTCTCGAAAATAACTGTATTTTCTGATCACTTCCCACAATCCAAGAACTGCTGCGTCGCCGATCCAGTTTTTGAGCTGCCCTCCGGCGATTTCTCGCATTTGCGCGCCGCCACGCCCAGCGAACTGAATCCGGCAATTGGTGGATAACTCGCGCAGCGAACGCATCAATGCCGCGCCATGGTTATCGGCGCTCGCTTCGCCCGCGACGAAATAGATGGTCTTCATGCAATTCTGTAGCGGCGCTCTGTGAGCGCCGAAACAAAAGTGGCGCAAGTTTTCAACTTGCGAATGCTCTAAACGCAACTTTCAAAGTTGCCACAATACGGCGGTCCTAGACCGTCGCTACAAGTGAATCCGTCTTGTTATTTCTACGGCCAGTTCCAATGCCGCTGTCGCTTGAAACCCCGAAACTCGCGGCTGGCGGCCAGTGCTTGCGCATTCGACGAACGAGGTGAGCTGAAGCTTCAGTGGCTCCTCCCGTTCGATCTCGACCTTATCACGAGTGATCCGTCCCCCTGCGCGCCTATAAATTTCGCCGCTCTGATTTTGATAGTCGAGCGAGAGATACGCGTCTTCCTGAAACACGCGAATCTTTCGCATCCGCTCTGGACTGACGCGGCTCGAGGTAACATTCGCCACGCAACCGTTCTCGAAACGCAGCCGGGTGTTGGCGATGTCTTCGCCGCGACTCAGCACTGGCACCCCAACTGCGTCGATGCTTTGGACCGGTGAACGGACCAAGTGCAGAATGATTTCCAGATCATGAATCATTAAGTCAAGAACGACGCCAATATCAGTGCTGCGCTCCTGGTACGGCGAGAGCCGATGCGCTTCGATGAAACGCGGATGAGTTAAATATTTTTCCAATGCGCTTAAAACAGGGTTGAATCGCTCGACATGACCAACCTGGAGAATCACGTTCTTCTGCGCCGCCAACTCCACGAGTTCGCCGGCCTGCGCGGTGTTGTCCGTAATTGGTTTTTCGATCAGCACATGTTTACCCTGCGCAAGGAGCGACCGCGCCACGTCGTAGTGTGTGTTGGTCGGCGTGGCCACCGAAGCGGCATCGACTGTCTCGATGAACTCATCGAGGGATTTCGCCGGCGTTGCGCTAAATTTTCGCCCGATCGCGTTTGCTTTGAGAAGATCGACATCGTACACGGCCGAAAACTCAGCCGATGGAATTTCGGCGTAGAGCCGGGCATGGTTGCTTCCGATATGGCCGACTCCCACAACGCCAACGCGCGGTTTCTTCATCGCCATAGGGTGTTTTCAGCCGGCGACATTTTTCAAAAACCAGTCGTAGGTTTGCGCGACGCCTTGGCGAAGGGGGATCGTCGGCTGCCAGCCAAGAGCGCGCAGCTTGGTGGTGTCGAGCAGCTTTCGTGGTGTGCCATCTGGTTTGGTCGCATCCCAAACAAGTTCACCATCGAATCCGACAACGTCACAGATCAACTCCGCAAGTTCGCGGATGGAGATGTCCTCGCCCCACCCAATATTGATAATTTCGGGAGAATCATATTTCTCGAGGAGAAACAGGCACGCCGAGGCAAGATCGGTCACATGTAAAAATTCGCGACGCGGTTTGCCGGAGCCCCACACGACTAGTTCGCGTGCCTTACGTGATTTCGCTTCATGCGCTTTGCGCAGGAGCGCCGCCAACACGTGCGATGTCTCGAGATCGAAATTGTCGTTTGGCCCGTAGAGATTTGTCGGCATGACGGAAATGAAATTCGCGCCGTATTCGCGAGAAAATGCCTGGCAAAGCTTGATGCCGGCGATCTTCGCGATGGCGTAAGCTTCATTTGTGGGCTCGAGCGGACCATTCAGCAGCGCCGTTTCCGGAATCGGTTGAGGCGCGAACTTGGGATAGATGCAGGAGCTTCCCATGAAAAGAAGTTTGCGCACTCCGGCCTTGTGCGCCGCGTATATGACGCTGTTTTGGATCCGCAAATTATCGAGCAAAAACTCGACCGGATAATCGTTGTTCGCCTTGATGCCGCCTACCCTTGCGGCGGCGACAATCACAATCGCGGGTTTTTCTTCGCCGAAGAAATTGTGCACGGCTCGTTCGTCGGCTAGGTCAAGCTGCGAGCGGTCGCGCTTCGGCAGATTATGGAAACCCTCCTGTTCGAGCCGGCGAACCAAAGCGCTGCCCACCAAACCGTGATGACCAGCTACGAAGATCTTCTCCGATTTATCCATGAGTTAGCCGTGGCATAGATCCCCAGCCACGAATGATTAGCATTTCCCTTTTTTCCCATGTAGCGCAATCCTCACTTTTGTGAATAGAAGGAAATCACAGCGTTTTCTGCACGCTGCAAGCAGCTGGGTCGCGTTTGCAATATTGGCGAGCGCTGCGATAGCGCAGTCATCGCCAGCGTCCAAACCGGCGGTAGACCAACTCATCCCGTGGTTGCTGGATGAAGATCGACAGCTGCGGGGCGTGCCATTCAGCGAAGTCATTTTTGATACCACTGGGAAAAAAGTACTCAGATTCGACTCGAGCAATCCAGTCGATCAGCACGTCGCGAAGGCGATCAGCGCAGCGTGCGATGAAACAATGAAGCGATTGAATGCACCGGGCAGCGCCATTCAAAATATCAACCGTATCAACGAAGTAAGTAGCCATTTTGAGGATACTTTGCGGGAATTGCTCAACGCTACTCCTGATTTGCGCTGCGATTTTCCGCTCACGGCCGAAGGCAAAGTGCAGCGTTCCGGTTATCCCGACCTCCGTATAGTCAATATGGAGAGCAAGCGCGTCTTTTATCTGGACCCAAAACTTTACGCCGCCGGAAGCCCCGACAGCAATTTCCGCACGTTCTATTTCGAGCCGAAAAAAGCGACCAACAAAGTGCTCGATGACGCGGTGCATTTTATCGTCGGCTTCGAGCATGAACCGCGCGAAGGTAGATTCGCTAAGACGATGTGGAAGTTCACGCGATGGAACCTGGTCGATCTTTCTCAATTCAAGGTGAAATTGAAAGCGGAGTTCCAGGCAAGCAATCGAGACATGTATCGCCCGGAAGCCATTGTCGCCACAGGCAGGGGCGAGTGATGTCAAGTGCCGCTGCGAGAGTAGAAGTTGCTCAGAGTCCTACTGGACGTAATGGTATGGTTCCGATGATTGCAAAGGCGGCGGAGACATTTCAGTTCGATGCCATTGACGATGTGGTGAGCGACATCGCTAAAGGCCGCATGGTCATCGTAACCGACGACGCCGATCGCGAGAACGAAGGCGACCTGGTGATGGCCGCGGAAAAGGTGACACCGGAAGCCGTGAATTTCATGGCGACTCACGGGCGCGGCTTGGTTTGCGTGCCCATTTCGAATGAACGGGCGGAGCAACTTGGCTTGCAACGGATGGTGGTACAAAACCGGGAAACGCACCGCACAGATTTCACTGTTTCTGTTGACGCGGCTCGCGGGGTCACGACCGGCATAAGCACTTATGATCGCGCCACCACAATTTTGGCAGTCGCCAATCCGAAATCGTCGCCGGAAGATTTGAATCAGCCAGGCCACGTCTTCCCGTTGCGGGCGAAGGATGGCGGCGTGTTGCGCCGCGCAGGTCATACAGAGGCGGCCGTCGATCTTGCCCGCATGGCGGGTTTGCAACCAGCGGGTGTGCTTTGCGAGATCTTGCACGATGACGGAACAATGGCGCGGTTGCCGGAGCTCATGGAGTTCCGAAAAAAACATGGGCTACGCATTTGCACGATCCAAAGTTTGATCGCCTATCGTCGCGTGCGCGAAAAACTGGTGGAGATTGAGCAAATCGTGAAAATGCCGACCGACTACGGCGATTTCGATCTGCATCTGTATCGGTCGACCCTTGATGGCCAGCATCATCTCGCACTCGTGAAAGGGAAAATTGACGAAAACAAACCAACGCTCGTGCGGGTCCACAGTCAGTGTCTTACCGGCGACGTGTTCAGCTCGCGCCGATGCGATTGTGGCAATCAGTTGCACGCCGCGCTTCGGCAAATCCAGGAGGAAGGCAACGGCGTTTTGGTTTACATGCGTCAGGAAGGACGCGGCATCGGGCTGGCGGCAAAAATTCACGCTTACAAATTGCAAGAGGAAGGACTGGACACCGTCGAGGCCAACGCCAGGTTGGGCTACCCGAGCGACCTGCGCGATTACGGACTCGGCGCGCAGATTCTTTTCGATCTCGGTGTGCGCCAATTCCGCTTCCTGACAAACAACCCGAAGAAAGTCGTTGGACTCGAAGGGTACGGTCTGGAAATGATCGAGCAGGTGCCCATCCGTACCGAGGCGAATCCGCATAACGCGAAATACCTCGAGACCAAAAAGCTGAAGCTCGGTCACATGCTCTAGTCTAGAGCATTGGCGATGACGAAATCCGAATGACGAAGGAATCACCGCGTCGTCCACGCGTTGTTGTGTCGGAACGGACATTCGCAATCGTGGCGAGCCAATTCAATCCGCGCTATGTACAGGGTTTGATTGATCATGCCGAGAGAGAATTGGGCGCCGTTGCCCCACACGCGACCATTCTCGTCCACCGAGTACCAGGAGCGTTCGAAATTCCTGTGGTGGTGAAGGCGTTGGCATCGCAGGGAAAAGCAGCGGCAATCATTGCTTGTGGCGTGATTTTGCAAGGAGAAACGAGCCACGCGCAGAATCTGAGCCGATCCGTCACCGACGCACTGCAACGCATTGCGGTCGATCACGCTGTGCCGATAATCAATGTGGTATTGAGTTTTGATAATGAATCGCAAGCCCGCGAGCGGTGTCTCGAAAATAAGATCAACCGCGGGACCGAAGCTGCGCGCGCGGCAGTGAAAATTGCCAACGTCATGTCGAAACTTCGGAAGAGCTAATTCCCATGGGTAAACGGCGGAAAGCACGTGAAGCGGCGATTCAATATCATTTTTGGCGAGATCTCCAGCGGGGCGACGGACCAGAGAAGATTGAGGACTTTTGGGAATTTTGTCCGGCCAAGCCGCGGGTGCGCGAGTTTGCTCAGCCGCTGATCGAAGGCATGGTCGCGCATTTGCCAGAGATCGATGAACGTATTCGCCGCTATTGTGAGAATTACGAGTTTCGCCGGATTTCGGCGGTGGACCGCAATATTCTTCGGCTGGCAATTTACGAAATGCTCTATCGCGACGACATTCCACCGGTGGTTTCAATCAACGAAGCAATCGAGCTGGCGAAAATGTATGGCGGCGGCGATTCTGGGCGCTTTGTAAACGGCATTCTCGATCATGTTCGAAAAGATTTAGATCGGCCGGCGCGAGAAGCGGTGACGAAGCGAGACACGTGATTCGTTAAATCGTTACACCGATTCACGAATCTGGGATCTCGACTCACGATTGCGAAAATGAAATTTCTCCAGTCCCTCGCCCAACAATTTGCCGCAAAGCCGATTGATTGGGACGAGCTCGAAGAAGCTCTTATCCGAGCCGACCTTGGTGTGCCAATGACGATGCGAATCATTAAAACACTTCAGGAACGCGAGGCCTGGTCTTTGCTTGGAATTGGCGATGTGCTCAAAGCCGTGCGCGCGGAGATTGCCCGGATTCTGCCGCCTGATCCAGCGCCAATCCGTCGAGCGAACGGCAAAACAACCGTAATTTTGATTATCGGCGTCAACGGAACCGGCAAAACAACATCAACAGCAAAACTCGCGCGTTGTTTGCAGGCAGGGGCAATTGACCACAATCGCCCGCCGCAAGTGATGCTAGCCGCAGCCGATACTTTCCGCGCCGCCGCGATCGAGCAGCTTGACGTTTGGGCCAAAAAACTCGGGATTGAAATGATTCGTGGGCAGTACGGTACCGACCCGGCCGCGCTTTGTTATGATGCATACCAATGTGCGTTAAAGAATAAGAGCGACTTTTTGCTTTGCGATACCGCTGGTCGCCAACACACCAAAACGAATCTAATGACCGAGCTGCAAAAGGTGAAACGGACCCTCGGCAAGCTCGATGCGAATGCGCCACACGAAACGCTGCTTGTGGTCGATGCGACTACTGGCGGTAACGCTTTGAGTCAGGCCCGCGAATTCCACGGCGCGCTTACCCTCACGGGCCTGATTGTTACCAAACTCGATGGGAGCGGCAAAGGCGGTATCGTCGTCGCGATCCAGGACGAACTCGGAATCCCAACGCGTTTCGTCGGCACCGGGGAAAAGATCGAAGATTTCGCGCCATTCGACCCACGCGAATTTGTCGCGAACATGTTGTAGCTCGAGATCAACGCCATGGGAGAAGCAGTCAAAGAGACATTCGTGCCCGAAGATAGCGTCGCTCCGGTCGCGCTGACAGGAGTGCGCGGTTTTCTCGCGAAATTCACGGTGCTGAAGGGAGCTCAACGCGAGTTGTGGCTCACGTTCCTGATAAAACTCTTCATCATCTCGGCCTACTCGATCACGAATAAGACGTTGATCTTATGGCTTTCCTCAGATCTCGGATTCAACGATCAAACAGCGGGAGCTTTGATCGGGTGGGTTTGGGCACCTGCGATGACTGTGTTCACGTTGTTGTCCGGCTCGCTTACCGACGCGCTCGGCCTTCGCCGAACTTTTTTCCTCGGTGTCAGTATCTGCCTCGTGGCGCGTGCCGTAATGGTGTTCACTACGATACCCTGGCTGGCGCTTGCCGGCGGTTTGTTTCCTTTGGTCATTGGGGAAGCGCTAGGCACGCCGGTGTTGATCGCGGCAACGCGACGATATTCCACCACGCTACAACGCTCGATCTCCTTCTCGATCATTTACATGGTCATGAACGTCGGCTACTTGATTGCTGGCAGCATTTTCGACTACGTGCGCCATTCGTTAGGCGAGTATGGCTATTTAAATCTCCTTGGACTGCACATAACGACTTATCGCACGCTTTTCCTCGTGAGCCTCGGCTTCGAGGTAGTGCTTTTTCCCACAATCTATTTTCTGCGCAGAGGAGCCGAAGTGACAGACGAAGGCGTTAGATTCAACGCCGAGCCGGTAAGGCACGCTACAGGTGCGTTCTGGAAGCGTATCTGGTTAACGGTCCGTGACAGTGCGCTCGATACCGTCCGGCTGTTTAAGCGGCTCCTTGGTCAGTCCGGTTTTTATCGGCTCCTCGCTTTTCTTCTTTTGATCGGATTTCTGAAACTCATCTTTCTGCAAATGGACTACGTGTTTCCGAAATTCGGTATCCGTGAGCTAGGGAATGGCGCTCCCATCGGTCACCTGTCGAATATCAATTATATTCTCATCATCATTCTGGTGCCTATTATTGGCGCACTCACGCAAAGATATTCAGCCTATAGAATGGTGGTCGTAGGCGGGGCCATTTGCGCCGCATCTGTTTTTGTTATGGCCTTACCGACTCCGTGGTTTCAACAATCGGCCCAAGGTTTCATTGGGCAATGGATTGGTCACGGTTATCTGGGAGTACAGGGAAGCATTCACCCATACTACGTTATGATCGCGATCTACATATCGATCTTCTCAATTGGAGAAGCTTTCTACTCACCCCGCGTCTATGAGTATGCGGCTGCAATTGCTCCAAAAGGTCAGGAGGCGTCGTATGGCGCGCTATCATACATTCCATTTCTTATCGGGAAACTGCTCGTAGGAACTGGGGGATGGTTGTTGGCGGCCTTTTGTCCCGCACACGGTTCGCGGCACTCCGGGACGATGTGGCTAATCTTTGCTCTGGCGGCGTCGGTCGCGCCGATCGGATTGGTTGCCCTGCGTCGCTACATTCGCGTCCCCGAAGCCGGGCGGCAGGATATCGAGTAGCGAAATTCGCGATTCGTGAGGCAACTGCCCCGCGACCGGGTTGCGCCCGGCCATTTCTCGTCTCGGCTGCGAATTTAGTTAAAGGGGAAAGCCTTGCGCAGTTGCCACAGAAGGCCATTGCGCGTACAGTAAACACTCTGCTAGAAGGGGCGATCTCAGGCGAGAATCCAGGGATGAACAGCACACGATTAACTTACCAACACTCGCATAAAACTCTGTGGCTTGGTTTGGCAGGAACACTTGTGGTGATTGTGGGCTCGCTCTTGTTTGGCTATGCTCAGGTGCAAAAGAAAGAAGCCGAAGTGATGAACCCTACAAAACCAGTTCCCAGCGACGCCGAGTTGCGAAGGAAGTTAACCAAAGACCAGTATCACGTGACGCGTGAAGGCGGCACAGAGACGGCGTTTCATAACGCCTACTGGGACAATCATGTGCCCGGAATTTATGTCGATGTCATTACTGGAGAGCCGCTTTTTAGTTCGCTGGATAAATTCGACAGCGGCACGGGCTGGCCCAGCTTCACCAAGCCGATTTCAAAGGCCAACGTCGTGGAAAAACGGGATTCCTCTTTTGGAATGGAACGGACTGAGGTTCGCTCAAAATCAAGCGAGTCCCATCTCGGCCACGTCTTTGACGACGGCCCTGCGCCGACCGGCGAGCGTTATTGCGTGAATTCCGCTGCGCTGCATTTTATTCCGGTGGAGAAATTAAAGGAAGAGGGTTACGGCCAATATCTTTCTCTATTTCAGTCCCAGCAAAGCGAAGGCCAGCAACCGCAGGGCCAAGAGTAAGAGCCGACGCTATTGCGGCTGTGGTGACGACATGTGGCGGGCCGCATCGCCAGACGTTCGCAGCCGTTTTTGAACTTCCGCTGCTGCAGGGCATAATTATCACATCGACCATGACCAGGGACGATTTCGATTACGCGATTGAAAATACGCAAGTAATTCTCGCGCCGGAGCGTCAGATTGCGACATTCGGTAGCACCAGCTTCAAGTTTTACCTGATCTCAGAGCTCATGGATCGGGTGGATCACGTTCGGATTCGTAACGGAAAAATTCATGCGGAGCGCCCGCAAATTTTCACGCCCGAACATTATTGTCGGCTGCTGCTGGAAGGTTTCGGCGAGAAAGCGGAACGATACGTTGATCAACTGCGCGAACGCGCGCGAAACATCGCGGTGCTTCGTTACGGTTTTCAATTCCGTAAAACCGATCTGAGCGAGCAGACGGTTCCCGACTCGATCGACGCGGTCATTAATCGGACGAAACGCCGGGTAGAAGGTGCAGACGAACCACTCAGCGCCATTATCCGCGGCGTCGATGACGCGTGGGAAGTTTGTCTGCTTAAGTTCACCATCGACATGGTCGAACGCTCCGCTGGTAGTAACTTCGGCGATCTCCGAAAGCGCGGCTTGTTATAGCCGATTATGTCGAGGGCGGTTTCTAAAGATATCGCCTGATAAACTTGCCGGCGCTCGCAAGCGCACGGCGGCCGCCCTCCAGGTGAGCGTTCCACATGGGCCATGCATGGATCATGTGCGGCCAAATTTGCAAAGTCACCGCGACGTCTGCTGCACCGGCGACGGCCGCAAAGCGAGTGGCATCATTGAGCAACGTCTCCGCTGAGCCCACCTGGATCAACATTGGAGGAAGGCCTCGCAGGTCGGCGTAGAGAGGCGAAACACGCGGATCCTTCCGATCCATTCCGGTGGGCAAATACGCATCGGCCAATTCGTTTAGATATTCCTTGTGAATAAGCGGATCAACGGCGCTTTTGCTGACAAGCGTTGAACCGGACATCGTCAGATCCATCCAAGGCGAGATTAGCCACGCGCAAGCGGGAAGCGCCTCGCGTGCATCACGTAATTGGCTGATCAACGCCACCGCAAGCCCTGCACCAGCACTGTCACCACCGACGGCAATGCGAGCAGCGGGAATATCCTGATCCCGCAGAAAACGCCACGCCGTCATCACGTCATCATAGGCCGCGGGAAACGGATGCTCGGGAGCCAGCCGATAGGCGATAGCTAGTGTCCGCACTCCAGTGGCTCGGCCCGCCTCCGTCACCAAGCGGCGATGGCTCAAGATTGAACCTGAGCAATAGCCGCCGCCATGAAAAAACATCAGAATGCGGGAGGGATCGCTACCGGGAACAATCGAATATTCTGCCGGGACGCCGTTGGCGTCGACTGCGGCAAGCTTCACATCTTTGGCTACCGGCCAAGCAGAACCGACATCGTCGAGACGTTTTCGCCGCTGGCGCCATCCCACCGGCCGCGGCTTGGAAACAAGCAGTGCGCGGACAGCATCGATTTCGTTTTGAGCCATTTGCCTTGCGGGCTTATTCCTCACCAAGGGTAGATTCAGAATTGGGGTGCCAAACTTTCAGCTTTCGTCAGCGCGCACACCTTGTCATTCTGCGCATTCGAACCGCAAGTGAAAAACTATCTTCGGCTTAATCTCAGCCTGCTCTATTGGATTTTTATTGCGCCGTTTACCGGCCAATTTTTTAAGGTCGCGCCGATCTTCCGCCAAATGGTGTTCATCGGTGTGCGCGCGGCTCCGATGGTTGCGCTTACGGCGTTCAGTGTAGGCGTAACGCTGGCGATGCAAGCCGCGCACTCTCTCCAAAGCCTCGGCGCGGAAATGTACATTCCCGATCTGGTGATGCTCACGCTCCTGCGCGAGATGGGGCCGGTACTGATTGCGGTCATTGTAATCGGCCGAAGCGGTTCTGCGGTTGCGGCCGAATTAGGCACGATGAAAGTGTCCGAGGAGATCGAGGCACTCGAAGTAATGGCGATCAACCCTGTCCAGTACCTGGTCGTCCCACGTTTTCTCGCCATGCTGGTAATGCTGCCGGCGCTCACCATCTTCGGAAATTACATAGGCATCATGGGCGGCTGGGCAGTGTGCCGTTTTGCGCTCGATTTTAATACCGCCGGTTACGTTCTGCGTGCGCTCGAAAGCGCTGACACCTGGGACTTATATTCGGGAATGATCAAAAGCGCGGTTTTCGCCTGGATCGTCATTACGATCGCGTGCAACGCCGGACTCAATGTCGAAGGCGGCGCCGAAGGCGTCGGGCAGGCCACTACGGCTTCGGTCGTCCAAGCTTTGCTGGCGATGTTGGTGACTAACGCGGTATTAACAGGCATCTTCTTTTTCAGCGCATGAGTGTTAATGGAGACAGCATCATCGAAGTAGACCAACTCGTCCGGAGATTCGGAGATCGCGCCGTGCTCGACGGCATTGCGTTTAACGTTCACCGGGGCGAGACGCTGGTTATCATGGGCGGCAGCGGTTGCGGCAAGAGCACTCTGCTCCGGCACATGATCGGCTCCATGAAACCGACTGCGGGATCGGTAAAACTCTTTGGGGAAGAAATTACAGGAATGAAGGAACGTGAGATTGAACGTGTGCGGCTGCGATTTGGGATGTTATTCCAATCCGGCGCGCTACTCGCGTCATTGACCGTGGGCGAGAACGTTGCCCTGCCACTTTTTCAACACACGAAGAAATCGCCCGACGAAATTGAACAAATCGTGAAAAGAAAGCTCGAGATGGTCGGGTTGACCGGGTTTGAAGATCTTAAGCCAGATGAAATTAGTGGCGGGATGAAAAAGCGGGTGGGACTTGCGCGTGCGCTTGCTCTCGATCCCGAGTTGCTATTCAGCGATGAACCGACCTCGGGACTCGATCCAATCATGACTGCCGTCGTCGATGAGCTAACACTGAAGTTAACTAAAGGCAGCCACATGACCGCGGTGGTGGTATCGCATGACATGACCAGCGCCTTTCGTATCGCCACACGGATGATTATGCTTGGCCACGGCTCGATTGTGGCAGAAGGCACGCCCGATGAAATTCGAAACAGTCTAAACCCCGAAGTGCAGCAATTCATCCACGGCCGGGCAGACGGTCCGATTCCGTTGAACCTTTCACAGGAAGAGCATAAGGATCATCAACTTGTCCGGCCGCGCCCGTTCCTCGGCGGGCGGTTCCGTTTTCATCACAAGCATTCATGAAGCGCAGCTTATCCGATTACCTTGTCGCCTTGTCCGTGATCGCGTGCAGTATCGTGCTGCTCGGAGCGCTCACTTTCGCGCTGTCGGGGTATCACCTCAAAAAACCAACACGGACCCTGCAAATCAATTATGAAGATGTGACCGGTATAAAAATAAATTCGGAGGTGCGCTATGCCGGCGCACCAGCCGGTCGCGTACTGGCGATGCGGCATCTCACCGCCAAAGAGCGCGAAGCAAGCGCAAACAAGAAGGACGCTGTGCTGGTGACGGTAAGCCTCGACGAAGGAATTCCGCCATTGCCCACGGATATTACGGCCACGCTCAGCTCCGATACAATGCTCTCGCCAAAATTTGTAGCGCTTTCCGCGGGAACACCCGGTGGTGAGACGCTCGCCAACAACGCAACGATCGAAGGGCATCCGGCTTATGGTCTCGAACAAATCACTGCTGCAGCCGGGCCATTGTTCGAAAATGCGAACCGGTTACTGGACAGCCTGAATCTCACGGTCACGGGATTGAAGGTCGATCTCGACCAATTCACGCCGAAGCTCGGGCCACTGGCCGATTCGCTCAAGATAGACGTGGACAATTTACAGAATGTGGTTAAAAACCTCGACGGCATGTCCAAAGATGCAGACAAAGTGTTAGGCACGGCTGACACATTCCTTAGCGCGACTGGCAAACAACTTCAGGAACAAATGAAGCAGTTGCACGTGGTTCTGTTGAACTTGAAGGTGGTCACCACACACGCGAAAGCGCTGGTAGAAGCGCTTGCTGAAAAGCCAAACCGCATCATTTTCAGCGGCAAACCGGCCACGCTCACGCCAGAATCAGAAATCCTCAAAAGCTCTAAGCCTTTGCCGGCAAAAAAACCGTAACTATCAGGCAGCCTTCTACTTCTTGTAGGCTTTTACTACGTCACCACTAAGCCCACCTGCCGGCCGCCTGGACTTGTCCTCCACCGCAATGATTTTATGGTATGGGCCATGCGAGGTCGGCTGTCTATTGGGAATTGGCGCGGATATTCACTCTACGTGCCCATTGTTTTGCTGGCGATCTGTTTCGCCGTAGCCCAAACAGCGCCAGCGAAACGCTTCGAGTTTTCGCTGCTCGATTACCTGATCAGACTGCGACATTCATCGGCTCAACATGCCGACCCGCATTTGTTCTTTGTCGGGATCGATGACAGCACCCAAACGAAATTTGGTCGTTGGCCATTTGCCCGCGTTTTTCATGGCGAACTTCTGGGATTCCTTTCTGAGATTCACCCAGCGGCCGTGACGTGGGACATCCTGTTCTCGGAAGAAGACGGGATTAATGACGACGCATTCATTCAAGGTATTGGGATGCTTGGTGCGCCGGTGATTCTGGCTGCATCGACCACCGCAGCAAAAAACGAGAACTCTATTCGTGGTCTAAATTTTGGCCTGACGCGGCCGCTCACCCGGGTCGAAGGAGGCAACGCGTTACCGGACCACGAATCGGCGCTTATTCCGACAGAGGCTTTGAGAAAAGTTTGCTTTTTTGGATTCGCCGACTCGGTGCCTTCGCTGGACGGCGTACGTCGCAAAGTGCCGCTGGTACTAAAAATCGGCGATCATTTTTATCCGAGTCTCCCGCTGCAATCGTTAATGCAATTTTGGAAGCTGCAGCCTCAGCAGCTCCGAATCGTTCTCGGCGACGCTATTTACATAGACACTCCGCAGGTACGGCGCCGAATCCCGATAAATCGCGAGGGCGACTTCTGGATCAACTATCGCTACGAAGAGAATGGTTTCTTAAATGGGAGCTACGCGGAGCTGCATGACGACTTCGGGCGCAAGTATCGCAACGAGCCGGTGGGAAGTCTGCCTGATCTGAACGGAAAACTGCTCGTGGCCGCGCTTACCTCCACGGGATCTTCCGAGATCGGGCCGAGCCCGCTAAACGAGCGTAGTCTCGTTCCCTTGGTGTTCATGAACGTGCTGGACAACATCTTGCGTCAAGATTATCTGCGAATCGCAAACGCCTGGGTAATCTGGATCGGATGGCTGCTTGCCGCCTATGCGACGGTGCGGATTTTTGAGCATTTGGATTTTCCGCGAGCCGCGATGGTGCTTTGCGCAGTGGTCGTGGCGACCCTGGCGGCAATGTACTTTTTATTTACCCAGGCAAATTTGTGGCTGCCGCTTGGCGTACCGGTGCTCGGGTTCGTGGCGCTGCACCTTGCTGGTGGGGGACGCCGGCTTTTGCAAGAGCAACAGGCGAAGCGAAAAATCAGGAATGCTTTCTCTTCCTATCTTGCGCCAGCAGTGCTTGAACAAGTGATGAAGAACCCCGACGAGGTTAAACGCGGTGGAGTCCGCAAGCCGGTCACGATTCTTTTCTCGGACATTCGAGGTTTTACCACTTGGAGTGAATCAGCCGAGGAGAAGGAATTCATCGCCCAGCTCAACGAATATTTCACAGAGATGGTTGGGTGCGTGAACCGGCACGGCGGCACGCTGCACAAGTTTATCGGCGACGCGATTATGGCGGTCTGGGGCGATGCGATCAGCACTGGATTGGAGAACGACGCCCGCCTCGCCCTGCGGGCGGCGCTAGATATGCGCGTCGCATTGGCGCAATTAAATGAGAAATGGCAGGCAGAGAAACGATCAACCCACAAAATCGGCATCGGATTAGAGCACGGTGAAGTTTTGGTGGGGAATGTGGGAGCTCCGCAGCGAATGGAATTCACGGTACTAGGCGATGCGGTGAACGTCGCTTCGCGCATCGAGGGCTTGACCAAATATTGGCACGTCGATATCGCAGTGGGAGAAAAGGCACGAGAACTGGCAGGCGACCGATTTTTATGCCGCACACTCGGTCATTTCCGCCTGGTAGGAAAACAAGCGGCGACAGCTGTGTGCGGGTTGATACGGGAATTGCAGCCGGGCGAGTCTATCCCTGATATGGTGCGCGTTTATGAGGATGCCTTCTCCGCATATGTTGCCGGCGACTTCAAGCGGGCGCTGATCGGGTTCGAGCAGTACTTAGAAATGGAACCCGCCGACCATTGCGCAAGTCATTATTCAGAAATTTGCCGCGAGCAACTGAGCAAACCTTCGCCAGAGCCTTGGGACGCTGTTCACGTTTCGCGAGCTAAGTAAACGCAGGCAGCTCCGAGCCTGCCACGCCGGCCGTTCCTCAGGCTATGGTTGCTCAGGCGAAACCACGATCGGGCCGCCTGAGATGTCCTTCGGATTGAGCAATTCTTCAATTGGGATTTGGATGTCTGTAGGAAAGGGGAACGCAGCAGTAGTTGGTCCACCGAATATGTTTTCCAGGTCTGCGAGGCCGGCAAGCTCGGCTTTGGTTGCCGGCTCCAAGATACTGACACAATCCCCCGGTCCCGGCTCGTTGGGCCCTAGGACCTCTTTGCCTCCCTCGCCCCGCTTCTTTCTGGTCGTCAATTTCATCCCCGCTTTGACTACTGTCTCGTGCCGCCCTTTTGAATCCTCGCAGGTCACAACCACTTCACCGCGCAAAACGATGGTAA
>QHNV01000168.1 GCA_003218535.1 Verrucomicrobiota bacterium | reverse complement strand
ACGAATGGGCCAGGCGCGAAGGCGACAACGTTCGAGTGGGAATCAGCGATCACGCCCAATCGGAATTGACCGACGTGGTCTATGTCGAGCTGCCAAAAATGGATCGGCAAGCGAACGCGAAAGAAGCGATCGCGGTCGTCGAATCGGTCAAAGCGGCGAGCGACATTTACGCGCCCGTGAAAGGAACGGTTGTCGAAGTAAACAAAGCGCTCGAAGCAGATCCGGGGCTGATTAACCGCGAACCCTACGGCCAGGGCTGGATTTTTGTCCTTAAGATCGACAACGCCGATGATCTCAAACGGTTGAAGGACGCGGAGGCATATCGAAAACAGGTTGCATAGAGCTGTGCCTGTTCCGTTGAACCTTAAACGGTGCCAAAAATCGTTGAAATCCCGAATATGCTGCTCTGGTCGCAGAGCATTGGAGGGCTAATCATCAATTTCGGCATCATAGAGTTTGAGTCATTGCGATGGATTGAGAAGCTTGGCAGCGTGTCGGAAACGCTTAAAGCCCGCAAAGATAAGCTCTCATTGCGCATCAATGCTGCCGTTGCACTAATCCGCTCGTCTTCGCTATCCGATAGCGATCTTCGAACTGACTGACTCGTGCGATGGTAAAGCATTCCTTCTGGAGTCGAACGCATCTTCATTCGCGCCCGTTTGATCTGAGCGCGATATTTCGCACCCATCGTTGCTCGCTTTGCCTTTAATTTCGCGCGGTACAACTCGGGATTCGCCGCGTAACGGTCGCGATACAAACAATTGAAGGACGCTGAGGCGTATCGGAAACAGATTGGCTGAATTCCTCGGTATAATCCTGAACGAGCTTCGGCGAGCTGCCGAAATCGACAGGCTGGCACCCGGGCTCCCCAATCCGATTGATCCGCGTAATCCGCGGTTGAATGTGGGCGCAGAAGTCATCCTTTTCTCCTGGCCAACCTGTGCTTAATTGCCCGTTCCCCCATGGGTAGCAAACCGAAGCAGCGCGAAGCAGAGCTTAACTTTGAGGGTGCAATGGATCGGCTCGAAAAAATTGTCGAGCAGATGGAGTCCGGCAAACTGCCGCTGGAAGATCTGATCGTCCGTTACGAGGAAGGAATGAATTTGGTTAAAATTTGCCAGGAACGACTTGCCAATGCCGAGCAAAAGATCGAAATCATTGCCCGCAACAGTGCAGGCAAAACCGTAGTTAAAGAGTTCGAGCCAACGCAAGAGCCGGAGACACCGGCACGCGTGGCCGACGAACCCGCAAGCACAAATGACGAAATCAAACTCTTCTGAGACGTCTCGGACTTCAGAGGCGACAGCCGCGCCCACGCGCCTGCTCGACGGCATCCGTTCGCCAGCAGATGTCAAAACGCTGCGCGAACAAGACCTGCCGCAGCTTGCACAGGAAGTGCGCGATGAGCTGATCGAAGTCCTTTCCCAAACGGGAGGACATCTCGGGCCGAACCTCGGGGTGGTTGAGCTGACGATTGCCTTGCATCGCGTGTTCGACACGCCGCGTGATCGCTTCGTCATGGACGTGAGTCACCAGGGCTATGTCCACAAAATGTTTACCGGGCGTCTCGATCGTTTTCACACGATGCGCCAGTTTGGCGGGCTCAACGGTTTTCTTTTGCGTACCGAAAGCGAGCACGATTGCTACGGCGCTGGTCACGCGGGCACGGCGCTTTCTGCCGCGCTTGGCATGGCCGTCGGACGCGACCTTCGCGGCGGCAAGGAGCATATCGTCGTGGTGGCAGGCGATGCCGCCTTCACCAACGGCATCAGTTACGAAGCACTGAACAATGTTTGCCAAACGAAGCGGTTCATTGTCGTGCTCAATGACAATGAATGGTCAATCGCCAAAAACGTTGGCGCGATCGCTAGTTATTTTAACAGGATCGTAACGAGCGAGACCTACGCCCATTTACACGACAAGGCGCGCCACTTCGTGCGGGCGATCGCCGGCAAATATGCGGTTGAGCTCGCACACAAAGTGGAGGAAGGCGTCAAAGGTCTCATCGTGCCAAGCGTCATCTTTGAGGAGTTCGGTCTGCGCTATTACGGACCGATCGATGGACACGACATTCCGCTGCTCATCAGGACATTTGAATTTTTGAAGACGCAAGAGGAGCCGGTGCTGCTTCACATCCTCACTCAAAAAGGCAAGGGATATGCGCCGGCGCTCAAGCAACCTGATAAATTCCACGGCCTCGGCAAATACAAGCTAGAAACCGGCGAGACTGCTCCGACGCCAACGCCCACGTATTCAGAAGTCATCGGCAAGGCGCTCGCAAAATTTGCGGAGACCAACCAAAAGATCGTCGCAATCACGGCGGCGATGCCGAGCGGAACCGGACTGTCGCATTTTCAGAAAGCGCATCCGACTCGCTATTTCGATGTAGGCATCGCGGAAGAACACGCCACGCTTTTTGCTTGCGGTATTGCCACGCAAGGGTTGCAACCGTTCCTCGCGATTTACTCCACCTTCTTCCAGCGCGCCTATGACA
Source organism: Verrucomicrobiota bacterium (assembly GCA_003218535.1). GTDB lineage: Bacteria > Verrucomicrobiota > Verrucomicrobiia > Chthoniobacterales > UBA10450 > Udaeobacter. The sequence continues at coordinate 3,788 of QHNV01000168.1, read as the reverse complement.
TGGCGATCCATGACATCGCCATCCAAAATCTGAACGTGAAATTGTGCATGGACCGTGCCGGATTAAGCGGCGACGACGGTCCGACGCATCACGGTTTGTTCGACATCGGTTACCTGCGGCACATCCCGAACTGGGTACACATGCAGCCCAAGGACGAAGACGAATTCGTCGACATGCTCTGGACAATGTTGCACTATAACTCCGGCCCAATCGCTATTCGCTATCCGCGAGGATCGGGGACCGGCGCAAAAATTAAACCGGAACCCAAGCTTCTCGAGATTGGCAAGGCCGAAGTAGTAAAACACGGGCGCGACGTAGCGATCTTCGGATTGGGCAACATGTTTGAGGTTGCCGAAGAAGCCGCTGGCAAGCTTGAAGAAAAAGGAGTTTCCGTTGCTCTAATCAATCCGCGCTGGATCAAACCGATGGACACCGGCACGCTCGAATTTTTTGCGCGCAGTGTCGAGGTCGTGTGCACGATTGAAGATCATGTTTTGCACAACGGTTTTGGCTGCGCAGTGATGGAACATCTGCACTCGCAAATGATCAACACGCCAGTGGTGCGCATTGGTTGGCCCGATCATTTTATCGAGCACGGCGCCGTTCCCATCCTGCGCAAGAAACACGGTATCACGGCGGATGCGATGGTGGAAAAAGTCCTGCCGCTTCTCCGCAAAAAGTCCAAGATCACGCCATCCGTAGCGTGACGGAACAACGAAGGGCGCCTCGTTTCTGAAAGCGCCATGCCTTCTACAGCATTTTCTACTGTTCGTGCTGTTTCGCTTTTTCTTGATCTGAGACGTTTTGCACCTTGATCACGCCGTCGCGAATGTGCAGATCGCGCTGAGGATTTGGAATTTCGATTCCAGCTTCGCGCAGGTGCTTTTCGATTAGAAAATTCAATTCGCTTTTGAATCGGCGTGGCTTGTAACTCATTTTCTCGCTCCAAACAATGAGCTCAAAATCGATGGTGCTGTCGCCGAATTTTTCGAGATAGGCGTTTGGCTCTGGATCATCCAACGTAGCTTCATGTTCGCGCGCCGCGGCGATGAGGCTGTCGCGCACCTTGTTAACATCGCTACCGTAAGCTACACCCACTGGCAGCCGGAAACGCACGCGCGGACTGCCGTAATGCCAGTTGGTTACCGGCGAGTGGATGAAATTCGTATTGGGCACGATGATCATGATGTCATCATTGGTCCGAATCACCGTGCTGCGCGCGCGAATTTGCTGCACCTGCCCGGCGATCACCGCGTGGCCGATGCCTTCGACTTCGATGCGATCACCGATCGCGATTGGCCGTTCAGCCAGGAGCACTAAGCCGGAAATTAAATCGCTCACGATACTTCGCAGGCCGAAGCCGACACCTACCCCAAGAGCGCCCGCGAAAACCGTCAGTGCTCCGAGATGGACGCCGGCATTATCCAGAACGATCACGATCCCGATGATCAGAACGGCGTAGCCGACGATTTGCGCAATCGCGTGCTGCAGCGCGCGGTCAAGTCCGCTTTTGACCAGAAAGCGAGTGAAGAGGAAACGTTTGGTGCGAGATGAGAGCCAGAAGACTGCGATGAGCAGGCCGATCAGGAGAAAAATTTGTAAAAGGCTCAACGCAATCCCTGGCAGGGGCGCGTTCCAGTAAAGCGGCACCCCTGCGGCATTGACCGCGCTGACCGTAAAGAACACGAGCGCGGCCAGACTTAAGATCGTCGTGACGATCGCGATAAAATTATTATCGAGCTTGAAGCGGCTGAAAATACGGCGAATCACGTCGCTCTGCAGAATTCGCGCGATAATGATGCCAGCTGCGAAAAGCGCAGCGAACGCTATGAGGCCCAGAAACGTAACGTAGTGGCCCGCAAAGTAAAACAGCGGTCGCTCTAGAAGCGTCAGGTTTTCTAGTATGATCGGCTTGTCCACTTTCGCGACCGCCGGCAACTGGCGGTAATCTCTCCAATGAAAGTTCGCGAAGCGCTGTAGCGGTGGCTGTGTCAGCCGCAGAGAGTAACGAAGCTCCAGCTCTGCTTGCAGGCCCACCGATCAAATTGGTCAACGACATCGCGGACGCAGAGAATGCTCGCGAATCTGCGCTCTTTTTGACTGAATAACGCAATGGCAGCGCGCGAGTATCGGCTACATTCTCATAATGATCGAACCGCGGACGTCGCTGAATTTTCCGCGCAGCGCTGTAGTGGCGGCTGTGTCAGCCGCAGATGCTGACCGTAGTTGACGCAACGCCGAGACATTTCAGGTTTGCCCTAAATCATGCAGATTTTCCAGCGCATATCTGCGGCGTTACCCGTGGCGATCCTCCTGTCGTTGCTCTCTCAGCCTGCAGCCGCTGACGAAAAGCTAATGATGAAGGCGGCCGTCGCGCACGAATACGGCGGGCCCGAAGTGCTAAAATTCGAAGACGTGCCGCGACCTGGGCCGAAGGAGGATGAAGCACTCGTGCGTGTGATTGCAAGCGGCGTTAATCCGGCTGATCCGCTCACGCTCAGCGGGAAATACGCGCGCGAATTCGGCACGCACTTGCCATTGATCCCGGGCTATGACATCGCCGGCATCGTCGAGAAAGTGGGCGCGAACGTCACAAAACTTAAAGTAGGCGACGCTGTTTACGGTTATCCAACTTTCGGCGGCGGGTGGGCGGATTACGTCACCGTCAGGGAGTGGGAGGTAGCGGCGAAGCCCAGGTCCCTCAACTTTGTTGAAGCCGCTGCGATACCAATGGGCGCTCTGACCGCGTGGCAGGCATTGCTCGACGTAGCAAAGCTCCAGTCGGGACAAACGATTCTCATCCATGGCGCGTCTGGCGGTGTTGGTAGCTTCGCCGTGCAGATCGCGAAGTCGCATGGTGCGCGTGTCATCGCAACCGCATCAACGGCAAATCAGGACCTGCTTAAGCAGCTCGGCGCAGACCTGGCAATCGATTACACAAAGACCAGATTCGAAGACGTCGCCAGGGATGTCGACGCTGTGCTCGATCCAGTGGGCAAAGAAACACTCGCCCGTTCTTATGGCGTCGTTAAAAAAGGCGGCATCGTGATGTCGCTGGTCGCACTTCCCGATCGGGCTGAGCTCAAGAAACACGGCATTCGCGGAGCGGCGATCTCGGTTCATCCGGATGCAACAGATCTGACGGAGATCGCGCATCTGATCGACGCCGGAAAGATGAAGCCAATCGTGACCCAAGTTCTGCCGCTCAGCGAAGCCATCGTGGCTCAACAACAAGCAGCGACACATCATACGCGTGGAAAGGTTGTGCTTCGGATCGCGGACGATCCAAAAGGTTGACGCAAGGCGCAAGCGTCTGAGGTTTGCCGTAATGAAAAATACATTCCTGGCAATTTCGTCGGCGGGTCCGAATGGCGATCCATCGAAAAGCACGCGCGACCAGCCATTTTGGGATGAGCACGCCGCGTTTATCGATCAACTTGTCGCGGAAGGTTTCATTTTAATGGGCGGCCCCTTGGTCGATCAAGGCGGGATGCCGCATGGCGCACTTTTAATCGTCAATGCCGAAGACGAAAATGAAGTTAAAGAAAAACTGAAGAATGACCCTTGGTTCGAAAAGGGCATCCTAAAGCTAGAGAGCGTCAAGCGTTGGCAAATCTTTATTGATGCGAGGAAGTAAAATCGCCTGGCCGCGTCCGGCGGCTCGCCGAACACTCTGCCAGACGTCCTTAGCGTTTCCTGACTTGCAGTTTACGGCGTTGAATTTGCCCGAGTCGGCGTAAGGCCTTTCACAAATTTCTCGAGCAGCTCGTCAAAGCGGTCCGGCTGAT
>QHNV01000167.1 GCA_003218535.1 Verrucomicrobiota bacterium | reverse complement strand
CGCTCGCCAAGCAGGGAGTTTGCCCCGAGCCCGAGTGGCCCTATAAGGTCAGCAGGTTCAGGAGGAAACCCAGCCGGACTTGCTATCGCACGGCGAAGAAGCATCACATTCTCTCCTACCACCGAATTAGCACCCTTGAGGAGATGCGTAGCTGCTTGGCCGAAGGCTATCCCTTCGTCTTCGGCTTTACGGTTTATCAATCTTTTGAATCCGACACCGTAGCCAAATCGGGCATTCTCAACATGCCCACGTCTAAGGAGAAAGTTGTCGGCGGGCACGCGGTGATGGCTGTGGGCTATGACGATATAGAAGAAAGATTCCTGATCCGTAATTCCTGGGGCGCGGATTGGGGAAGGAATGGCTACTTCACCATGCCGTATGCCTACTTAGGAAATCGAAGTCTTTCGGATGATTTCTGGACGATTCGCACTGCTAAAGAAGGTTAGCGTTGAAATATTGGCAGTGGCTTTGAACTGCTGCTGTGCTTTCTCTCGCTGTGGCGGCTTTGGCACACAGGACGCCCTGCGATCTGAGACGCAATCAGATCACGTGCCATTTCAGTTCGCGCGAACGCGGTTTGGTTTCCCAGAGGCGTTTCCCGCCGAGGAATGCATTTTCATTTCGCCCGCTCTCAATCCCCTTCGGCAGTCGCGTGAAATGGTGTACGAGGCCGCCGCCCAGCACCACGTAATCGGAGATGAAGGCTTTCTTCAATTGCCCAACTGCATAGATGACTTCGTGTTTCCATTTTTTTTTACGCAACAACGCCAAGCCGGGAATGCCGAGATAATTTTCGATGATCTTGCCGTCGGGATATGGAAGGTCACCGAGCTCGAGAGGCAACAGCGTTTTTTCCCACACTAGCGCGGAGCCGAGCCCGGTTCCAAGGCCGAGGAAAAGCATGCGCCCACCATGGTAACTGCCAAGCGCTTGCATGGCTGCGTCATTGATCACGCGTACCGGCTTGCCCAGCGCTCTGGTAAAATTGAAACCGACCCAGCCTTTGCCGAGATGTTTCGGCTCGCCTACGATGCGTCCCTTGCGCACGGGTGCGGGGAAACCAATTGACTTCATTGAGCTACCGCGCGCCGAAACCTATCGAGATGATGTTATCGGCCGCCGCGCCCGATCGATTCCTTGAGCCGCTGAAAGACACTCTTGCTTTCTGGCTTGGTCGCTGTGCTGGCAGGCCAGCATTCCACAATTTCAAGCGCGAGGAACCGAAACAACATCAAATGCGCGGATTTCAGATCGAGTCGCAGATTTTTGGCAATTTGCTGGGCGGACCGAGTGCCGTTGAATTGCGACGCGAACTGCGCCTCGTCCGAGGTCAGTTTCAATTTCTGGATCCGATCGTAGCCATCCCTGGTATAAGCCGGAATCGATGTGGGTTCGAAGCTTGGCGACTGATCGAGGCTTTGGACGAGGCGCAAACTTTCCAGCGCCCAGTCGTCCACATTCGCTGTGGGCACGTCGCCGGCATCACTCAAGAGTTCGGCATTCTTCTGGAACATGATCCACACGCGCGGCGCCGTCCAAAGCTGCAAGAAAAGCCGTTGGCCATAATGCTGCACCAGCTCCACAGCAGGCTGCCGAGCAATTGATTCCTGTCGGGCAAGAGTGAGGAAAAACGGCGTACCCGTTTCGCTTTGCCGAGCGCGAGCGTTGGCGACAATTTCCGCATCGACATTAGCGAGAACCGCCGGGGCGTCGGGGCAATAAAGATCCGGATCTCGAGTCGTAGCAAAGACAATCTCGCCATCCTGGGCTAGCACCTCGATTGACTCTCGATCCCAGAAGGCTCGCAGAGCGCCGGTGAGTTTCTCCTTCGCAATCGCTTGAAGCGCTCGGTTCAAGGAAAGCAGGCTTGTATGTCCGCAAAAATAGACATCGGCTGTCGCCGTCTCTTTCGTAATCCCAGGCTCTGTGTCCGAAGCACTTTGGGCCGACTGCGCCCAATCGCTGGCCGGCTGCGCGGTCCACCAATCCGGAGCTTCGGTGGCGGTGTCCCCAGAAGCCGAGGCTTGCGCGGCCAGCTCGTCCTCTTCGGAAACAGAGCGATTCCCTGCGCGATCTGACTCTTCGCTACTCGAAGATTCCAATCGAGCTTCAGTTGGTTCCGGTTCGCCTGTTGATTCCGGCATGGTTCTCCTCCAGGGTTTTTCTAAGCAAATCCGATGTGCAGTCTTTATTCAAGCATCCAAATCAACCTGACGCCGATCTCACTCCTCCGCCGCAAAGCGACGGGCGAGCTCGCGTCGACTGATTTTTCCACGCTCGTTCACCGGAATGGCATTGACAAAGAAAATTCGTTTCGGCACCTGCCAGGCGCTTAATGCGTTTCGACAAAATTCCTGGAGGTCTTTTTCGCGAAGGCCTGTCCTGAGCTCGGTCGAAGGCTCCACATCTACCACCAAGCATGCGGCGACCTCCTCATTGCGCAATGCTCCGGCGGCTGCGGGACGCCCAAACACCACGGCGTGCCGCACACCGCCAAACCGCAACAATTGCGCCTCCACTTCCGCGGGGTTAACTTTTTTTCCTGCGACGTTAATCATGTCCGAAACACGACCGACGATTTTGAATCCGGAATTATCTCGCGCGAGCAAATCGTCGGGAACGAAAATTCCATTGCCTAACTTCTTAGCGTCCGCCTCGGGAAAATATCCGTCACTCACTGCGGCGCTGCGCACCCGAATCTGACTCGCTCCGACTGCCGCATCAACAATTTCAACATCAACACCTTTCATCGGCTGACCAACAAAGCCCTCGATCTCATGGATTCCGACGCAATCGTAACAAATTCCGCCGCATTCAGACGCGCCGTAGAATGAGTGGATTGGCAGCCGGAATTTCTTTCGGAATTTCTGCGCGATGTTCACGGGCAATGGAGCTCCTGCAGAAATGCAAAGCCGGAGTTTTGGAAGAGCCGGAACATCATTTATTTCGCGAAACGCCTGATAAAAGACCGGCATACCCGGGAAGACGGTCGCGCCCGTGCGCGCAAAATCGACGAGCACAGCGCGCGGCGTCCGATCGCGGCTCAGCACCATCGGCACGCCGCGCGCGATCAAGGGGGTTAACAAATTACTGAACCCGTAAGAATGCGAAATTGGAATAACGCCGAAATTAAGATCGAGATCGGAAATCCCCATCGTCTCGCAAATGTGATCGCAGTCGGCGAGCAGTTGTTGGCTACGAAATTGGATCGTGCGCGGTGCAGCAGTCGTACCCGACGTCAGTTTTAAGAGCGCCGGCGGATAATCGCCCCAATCCGGCATAGCGTCGGCGGCCCTTACGCGAGATATCTGGGTGGCGGCTCCGCTGGGAACAGCGAACACTACAGCGCTTGCCTTGCAAATCTCCAGCGCAGCGTCGCGTTGGTGATCACTGACTGATTGTTCGAGCGGAAGAACAACTAGCCGCTTGCGAAGGCAAGCGATGAAAATCGACGGCCAATCTTCGTGATTGCCGATCTGGACCGCAACGACCTCGCCGGCACGGAAACGGTCAATATCTGCTGCGAATTGCCCCGCCCGCTCTTCGATCTCTCGAAACGTCCGCGCCATTCTGCCGCTCGGATCAAAGATGGCAGGACGAATGTCTTTCTGTGATAGCGTGTTCGCCCATGCTCTCAACAACGGGTCTTCCGATTTCATCGCTTGCAGGAAACTGCGTGCGCGTTTAGATTTTGCGCTCCTTTTCGAAGATGAAAGCAGAGATTCATCCAGAGTATTACGAAACAGATATGGTCTGTGCGTGCGGCGCGGTGTATCACACTCGCTCTACACATCGCGATATTAGGATCGGTATCTGTGCCGCTTGTCATCCCTTTTTTACCGGCGAACAGAAGTTCGTCGATACGGCTGGCCGCGTCGAGAAATTCGCTCGCCGCTACGGTAGCACGAAAGCCGCACGCGCCGAGAAGAAAGCTTAGCTTCTTGTAGAGGCGTTTGCCGCGGCGAACGCCCTGGATCGGCGGCTGACACAGCCGCCGCTACATTGATTATGGATCTCAACTCTTTGATTCAACTTAAACGCGAACGCTTCGAATCGCCATGTCCCGCGATGTCGAGATCGCCGCGATGGCTGATGATGAAATCCCGGATTTGGGAAAACGAGTCGCCGATCTTGAGCGCGAAATTCAAATTGACCTGCTTCCGCCCGGCCAGAAGGAAGATCGAGATGCTATCGTCGAAATCCGCGCCGGGACCGGAGGAAGCGAAGCGGCAATTTTTGCCGCCGACCTTTATCGGATGTACCGTCGCTACGCGGAATCGGCTGGGTTAAAGACAGAGGACCTCGAATCGAGTCCGTCGGAGCTCGGCGGACTCAAGGAAGTGATCTTCCGCGTTTCGGGCGAATCCGTTTTTCGAAGACTGCGTTACGAGAGCGGCGTTCATCGTGTGCAACGCGTGCCAGCCACGGAGGCGCAGGGCCGCATCCACACCTCAACAGCGACAGTCGCGGTGCTGCCTGAGGCAGAAGAGGTCGAGGTTGATTTGAAACCGGAGGATTTACGGATCGAAGTCTCGCGCGCGGGCGGCCCTGGTGGACAGGGGGTAAATACTACCGATTCAGCCGTGCAGATTTTGCACATCCCAACCAGCATGATCGTTCGCTGTCAGGAAGGGCGCAGCCAGATCAAGAACAAGGAGCGTGCCTTGTCGATCTTGCGCGCGCGCTTGCTCGAGCGAAAGCAGCGTGAGGAAGCTGAAAAATACAGCGCCCAACGTCGCGTCCAGATTGGGACTGGCGGACGCGAAGAAAAAATTCGCACCTACAATTTCCCGCAAAACCGCGTGACCGATCATCGCATTGGTCTAACACTTTACAATTTGGAGGGCGTGATGGACGGCGATCTCGGCGAATTGATCAGCGCGCTGCAAGCTGCCGATGCGGCTGAGCGATTGAAGGAATCAACAGTCGTCACATAAGCAATGTGCTTTCCTCATTCCGCTGAACGACCGCAGGTCGGGACGACCCGTCGTTGGTAGCAGGCCTGTCGTTGACGATCATCAGCCGATTTGAGATGCTGCCCGGACAGGCTGGAACCTGCCGCCGCCTTCCCAAGCCGATATTTTTCCCTGAATTAGGCGTGGTTGGGGAACCAAACAAGAGCGGTGCTCCGAATCCCATGGGAAAATTGCGTTCGCAGCTTATGAGGGACAACGGATCCACTGCCTCAGCACTGCATCAGACAGCGGAGCAGTTCCACATTCTGGTGGATAGCGTCGAAGAATACGCCATCTACATGCTAGACCCGAACGGGAACGTCGTGACGTGGAACACGGGCGCACAGAAAATCAAAGGATATACGGTGGAGGAAATCGTCGGGAAGAACTTTGCCTGCTTCTATACGGCCGAGGATGTTGCCGCTGGGAAGCCGGAAGCTAATCTCCGCGAAGCAGCCCGCTATGGACATATTCGTGACCATGGCCTGCGCGTCCGCAAAGACGGATCAACTTTTGAAGCTGAAGTTGTGCTAACGGTCCTGCGCGACGACGAGGGCAACATTCGCGGGTATTCCAAAGTCACACGCGACATAACCGATCAAATTCGCAGCCGAGAATTTGAAGCGGAAAAGATCGCAGCAGAAAAAGCAAGCAAGGCTAAAGATGATTTTCTTGCGGCGCTCAGCCATGAACTGCGGATGCCGCTAACGCCAGCACTCGCGGCGGCGACCTACTTGGAAGAGAATGCGCCAAAACTTCCGCCGGAATTCGTAGAGGATGTACGAATAATAATGCGCAACGTGAAATTGCAGGCACGCTTGATCGATGATCTGCTCGATCTCACCCGCATCACGCGCGGTAAGCTTCGCCTCGACCTGGAAAGTTGCGACGCGCATACGATCATCCGCAATGCAATCGAAACCGCGGGTTCAGCCATCGCGGCGAGGAAATTAAACCTGTTGACCAAGTTCAACGCCAAAGAACATCTCATCCTGGCTGATTGCATCCGGCTTCAGCAAGTCTTTTGGAATTTGATCAACAATGCCGTGAAATTCACGCCACCGGGTGGACAGATCGTCATTCGCACCGTTAACGATGACCGCGGCCGTTTCCATTTCGAAATTACCGATACTGGGATTGGAATTGAACGTGAACGGCTGGCTTCGCTGTTTACGCCATTCGAACAAGCTGATGCTTCTGTGGCCCGCCAGTTCGGTGGACTCGGCTTAGGCCTCGCGATCTCCAAACATCTTATCGATCTTCACCACGGAACAATTGAAGCGGAGAGCCGTGGCCGGAGTTTCGGCGCCACTTTCAAGGTAACGCTGGACACCGCGCGAGAAGAGATAGGAAAAACTGATCTGGATTCTCGCGCTCCGACGGGCCCGCCAAAGCGGTTGCGGATCCTGCTGGTAGAAGACCACCGGGAAACGCGACATACATTATCCCGCCTGCTGAGCCATTTCGGGCATGAAGTTTTAACTGCGGATAACAAACAAAGCGCATTGGAAATCCTGGGTTCGGGAAAAGTCAATGTGCTCTTGTGCGATATTGGTCTGCCGGACGGAAGCGGTTACGAGGTGATATCACAAGCCAAGCGCAAGCCTATCAAAGCAGTCGCGATCACCGGGTTCGGCACTGAGGAAGACCTTCGCCGCTCTAAAGAAGCCGGATTCGATCTTCATCTTGTTAAGCCGGTAGACCTTCACGAACTACACACCGTTCTCGACGAGGTCGCCGCTTAGTTCGGCTCACCGGATTCACCCAGCGCAGCCCGCGAACAACGAGCTGGGCAAACCGATCGCGTGCAAGCTATCCATCTCTGCGGATCAAAGGTCTGCGTGTAATTTACTCCATGACTCTTCTGGAAGTGGTTCAATCGGCGGCGGCGTATTTCAAAAAGCACAACATCGAGAGTCCGCGTCTGAACGCAGAGCATTTAGTGGCACATGTGCTGCGCCGAACGCGCATGGATCTCTATTTAGAATTCGAGCGCGAACTTACCGAAGCGGAACTGGCGCCGCTGCGCGAAATGGTGATGCGCCGCGCTCAAGGCGAACCACTCCAGCATTTGCTGGGCACGGTCGAATTTTGCGGCCTGATTTTTCTTTGTGACAAACGCGCGATGGTACCGCGACCCGAGACCGAAGAACTAGTGGAAATCGTCGAATCGAAAATCGAAAATCGACAATCGAAAATTCTGGACGTTGGGACGGGCAGTGGCGTGATCGCGTTGAGTCTCGCGGCGAAATTTCCCGAAGCAGAAGTTCGTGGTGTGGATATTTCGGAAGATGCACTTGATCTGGCCCGCGAAAACGCTGCCAGGTTAGGCTTGAGCGACCGTGTTCGTTTCTTCAGAAGCAATTTGCTTCAAAATGTCGATCGAACCTTCGATCTCATCGTGGCCAATCTTCCCTACATCGCAGCGCAAGATCGGCACACGCTTTCACGCGAGGTTTTGCGTGATCCAGACGTGGCGCTATTTGGCGGTGCGCATGGTGACGAATTGGTGCACGAACTGATCGTGCAGGCGCCGGCGCGCCTGCGCCCCGGCGGGATGCTTGCCTTGGAGGTCGGGATTGGCCAGAGCGAAGGGCTTCTTTCGGTGCTGGCGGAAAAAAAATACCGCGACATTTATTCGAAAAACGATTATTCAGGTGGAACTCGGTTTCTGTTTGCCAGGTATGGATAAGATTCGTATTCACGGCGGCCATTCGCTTTCCGGTTCAATCAAGATCAGCGGCTCGAAGAATTCGTCGCTGCCGATCCTGGCTGCGACGTTGCTCACCCAGGAGCAATGCGTGGTGCACGACGTGCCCGATCTGAGTGACACGCATTACATGTTGCAAATTCTGATGCATCTGGGCGCGCAAGTGGAACGCGCCAGTGGAACGGTCAGCGTGACCGCCGACAAGGCAGAATCGGTGGCGCCCTATGACATCGTGCGCAAAATGCGGGCTTCTGTTTGCGTACTGGGACCGCTGCTGGGCCGTTGTAAGGAAGCCACCGTGTCGTTACCCGGCGGTTGCATCATTGGCGATCGGCCGATTGATTTGCATCTGAAAGGATTCGAAGCGCTCGGAGCAGCGGTGCGGGTAGAGAGCGGTAACATTAAAATCTTTGCGCCAAAGCTGACCGGAGCGGCAATCAACATGCAGGGCAAATTCGGCCCAACAGTTCTCGGCACCGATAATATCATGATGGCAGCTGTGCTCGCGGATGGATTAACCGTAATCGAAGGCGCCGCGCAGGAACCTGAGGTTGTCGATCTTGCGAATTTTTTAAACGAAATGGGCGCAAAGATCGAAGGTGCGGGGACGCAGCGCATCATCATCGAAGGTGTGCGCACGCTGCATGGGGCGGAACATCAAGTGATTCCCGACCGGATCGAAGCAGGCACATTTCTGGTGGCGGGCGCGATTTCGGGCGAGGGAGTCACTCTGAAGCGAGTGAAGCCGGAGCACGTTCGCTCGGTCACCGATGCGCTCGCCAAGTGTGGCTTCCCCCTCGAAATCGCCGACAACGAGATCTCGATCGCGCCGAATGGGGACGCCAGAGCTTTGGAGATTAAGACGGAACCGTATCCCGGTTTTCCCACCGATATGCAGGCGCAGATGTGCGCGCTGCTCTCCACCAGCCACGGCACTAGCGTCGTGACGGAAAATATTTTTCCCCAACGCTATATGCATGTAGCAGAACTCAAACGCATGGGAGCGCAAATGCGCTTGGAGGGCGCGACTGCAGTGATCGATGGGGTCGATCGCCTCTTCGGCGCGCCGGTGATGGCCAGCGACCTGCGCGCATCGGCAGCACTTGTGCTCGCCGGATTAAAGGCGGAGGGAATTACTGAAGTGAGCCGCGTTTATCATATTGACCGCGGCTACGAGCGGCTCGACGAGAAATTGAGCGAACTCGGCGCGCACATCGAACGCGTCAATACAGCGTAACGCATCGCTTTTTTCTTGCGCTGCCGGCTGCAAACAGGCAGTCGTTGTTTCACGCAAGCGAAAGGTCAAACATGGAAACATCGACATCTCCCTCTGACGTTCGAACATGGAATGTGCTTTGCCACGCCACCGCATTGATCGGTTTTTTCGTGCCGTGGGCAGGCCACATTCTAGGTCCACTGATTGTCTGGCTGGCGAAACGCGGCGATTCAGCCGAGATCGACGCGCATGGGAAAGAATCCCTCAATTTCCAGATCTCAATGTTGATCTATAGCGTGATCGCTGGCGTTCTGTGTCTGGTCCTGATTGGATTTCTAATTTTGGTCCTACTGCACATTTTGAATGTGGTCTTGGTAATCGTCGCCTCGATTCAGGCTAGCGAAGGAAAACTCTATCGTTACCCATTTGCGATCCGGCTGATCAAGTAAGTCCGCACCGTCATCCGCAGCGAAGTCGAGGTGTCCCGTTGCGCTGCCTTCGATCTAAAATCGCGGAATCTTCGACTGCGCTTGGCTTCGCTTAAGAATGACATGATTGGCTAGAGCAACGTACTCAAAGAGCGCCATCTTCCAGCGAAAAGAAGACACGCGATCAATGTTCCCAGTGCGAAACAAACTAGAAGGTGTCAAAATCAGAAAGGAGTCTGTTATGGCGATTATTCCATGGAGAAGGAGTGACCAGCGTTGGCCGGCGGAGCGCGAAGGCGATCCGTTCAGTTATTTGCGGCAACAAGTCAATCGTGTGTTTGACGATTTTTGGGGCGCCCCCTCGCTGGCACGTGGCGAGAGCTGGAGTGGGTTTGCGCCGCAGGTGGACGTGACCGAAACCGACAAAGACGTAAAGGTTTGTGCCGAAATTCCCGGCGTCGATGCCAAGGACATTGACGTGAGCGTAGAGGATGGGACGCTCAGAATCCGGGGTGAGAAGAAATACGAGCGAGAGGAAAACGAG
>QHNV01000091.1 GCA_003218535.1 Verrucomicrobiota bacterium | reverse complement strand
CGGCAGGTTTCCCGAAAACCTTGAGCACCTCGCTGGAATAAACCCAGTCGTGCCCATGCAAAATTCGCGCTCGCGGTTTGACGACAATTCCAGGCATGCTGCAAAGTGATCAGTGATCGGTGGACAGTAAACAGCTGACTTGGAAATTGCCGTTCATCGATCAGCAGATCACCATTCCCATTCCGCCTATGCAATCAGCATCACAAACGTCCGTCGACCTTGCTGGAATCAAAAAACTGCGCAGTGGCAAAGTGCGCGAAATTTTCGATCTCGGCGAAACGCTGCTCTTTGTCGCAACCGATCGCATCTCAGCTTTTGATGTGATTTTGCCCGACCCGATTCCTTACAAGGGAGCGGTTCTCAACCAAATTTCTGCGTTTTGGTTCAAGCGTTTTGCCCGGATCGACAATCACTTTGTTACGGCAGATTTCGATCAGTTCCCTGACGATTTGAAGAAATTTCGCGACTTACTGGCTGGTCGTTCCATGATCGTGCGCAAAACGAAACCGCTGCCGGTGGAATGCGTCGTGCGTGGCTATCTCGCCGGCTCGGGCTGGAAAGAATATCAGGAATCTCAGAGCGTGTGTGGAATCAAATTACCTGCGGGGCTCAAGTTGGCGTCGCAGTTGCCAGAGCCGATTTTTACCCCGGCGACGAAGGCGGAAGCTGGCCATGACATCAACATTGATATAGACGCGTGCCGGAAAATTTTGGGGGACAAAACGGCGGAGCGCGTGCGCGAGTTGAGTTTGCAAATTTATGCAGCGGGGCGCGACCACGCCGCGCAGCGCGGAATCATTGTGGCTGACACAAAATTCGAATTTGGCATGCTCGACGGAAAACTCCTGCTGATCGACGAAGTGCTCACGCCAGATTCATCCCGCTTTTGGCCTGCGGATCAATACGCGTCCGGCCAAAACCCATCGAGCTTCGATAAGCAATTTGTCCGCGATTATCTGGAAACGCTCGATTGGGACAAGACTCCACCGGCTCCCAAATTGCCGGGAGACGTGATTTTGAAAACTTCCGCGAAATACGTTGAAGCATTTGAGCGATTGACGGGCGAGAAACTAGCGTTGTAGCTGCGCTCTTTAGTGTCGTCGCGTTATTTGCCCAGCGGCCATAGACCGCCGCTACAGTACTAGCGCATTACGATTTTATATCGCATGAAACGGTTTCATATCATCACGCTTGTTCTAGCGCTTTGTTATGCACGATCTGAGCTGCCGCCGTTAATTCCGCAAGAGATCATGTTTGCCAATCCGGCCCGAACGGATCCGAAAGTTTCACCGGATGGTTCGCAGCTGAGCTGGCTGGCGCCAGATGAGAGTAATGTGCTGAACGTTTGGACCGGCGCGCTCGATGGGGAGAATGCACATTGCGTTACACACGAAAGAGGCGATCCGATCGAGTGGTACGCCTGGAGCGGGGATGGAAAACAGATCCTCTATCTTCACGACAACGTCGGTGACGAGATTCCGCACCTGTTTTCGGCTGACCTAACGACCAGCAACGTGCGCGATCTCACGCCGTTTCGCGGCGTACGCGCGCAGAATGTGCTGACGGATTCACGGCATCCGGGATCTGTCTTCGTGGCTATGAATCTGCGCGACCGATCAGTGCTCGATCTCTACCGCGTCGATCTCGAAACCGGTGCGGTCATTCTCGAAGACAAAAATCCTGGCGACGTGCTCACATGGAAGGCTGATCGCAATTTCGTCGTACGCGCAGCCACTGCTTTCGACGGGAAAACCGGTAAGACGATCATCCGAGTGCGCGACGGCGCTGACAAACCATGGCGTGACCTCGTCGTTATCCCTTTTGAGCGAGCGCTGTTCGCCGGACAAGTCGTGAACGGATCGCTGATTGCCGGTTTCGATCCTGATGGCAAAAGCTTGTTAATCGATTCGGCGCTGCATTCAGACAAAGGTCGATTGGTGCGTGTCGATTTGAAAGATGGTCACGAGGCCGTAGTCATTGCCGAGGATCCAAAATGTGACGTCGGATTTACGGATGTTGGTCGCTTGGGAATAGAGCCGAGTGTGATTTTGCATCCCGTCGCCGGCGCAGTGCAGGCGGTCGAGTTCAATTACACGACTCCGCACTGGTTTTTTGTCGATCCAAAATTGAAGGAAGATTTTGAAAGGATCAGCCGCGAAGCGCCGGGATTTATCGATCTGGTTCGTCGCGATGACGCCGATCGCGTCTGGATCGTCGCATCACGCCGGAGTGATGCGTCCACTACGTACTACAAATTCGACCGGGAAACCAAAAAACTGAGTGAGCTCTTCACAGAGAATCCTGCTCTGGCCAAATTCAGGCTCGCGCCAAAGAAGCCGGTCCTAATCAAGGCGCGTGACGGGCTGGAAATGGTCAGCTACCTAACGACTCCTCCGGGAATGGACCCAAAGAAGCTGCCTTTGGTGCTACTTATCCATGGCGGACCTTGGGACCGCGGGGGTCGCTGATCCGAAACGAATCGCGGCGATGGGTGGATCGATGGGAGGTTTCGCCACGCTACGCGCGCTGGAAATGCGGCCTGATCTCTTTGCGTGTGGCGTTGATGAATTTGGGCCAGCTGACGAAGCTGTGAGCTTTCGTTCTTCTCCCAGTTACTGGTCGAACATTTTGGCGCGCTGGCGGCGACGCGCGGGAGACGCCGATCACGATCCGGAATGGAACCGAAAAATCTCGCCGCTTTATCATGTCGATGCGGTCCGGGCTCCGCTTCTCATTGGCCAGGGCAAGAACGATCCACGCGTGACGCTGGCCAATGCCGACGCGATGGTCGCTGCGTTGCACAAAGCAAAACGTGAACTGACTTACGTGGTCTATCCGGACGAGGGACACGGCTTCGCGCGGCCTGAAAACCAGTTCGATTTCTATGGCCGCGTTGAAGAGTTCCTTGCCAAACACCTCGGCGGCCGCGCAGAACTGTGGAAAAAGGTTGCTGGTTCGAGTGCGGAGTTAAAGTAGGGTGCGATGGAACGGACGGCTCGGCGACCGGTCCCTACCCGAGCAAATTGCTCACCAGGGATTTTTCTTCCTTCAGCTCCGCGACTGACTTGTCGATCTTGTCCCGACTGAATTCGTTGATGGGAAGTTGTTGTACAATCTCCCACTTGCCGCCCCGCACCCGAACTGGGAACGATGAGATCAATTCTTCCTCAACGTTGTAACTGCCATCCGAACAAACTGCCACGCTGTGCCAGTCGTTAGGCGGCGTCTCGCTTGTGAGGAATCGAACCGTATCCAAGATGGCATTAGCGGCGGACCCTGCGGATGAAAGGCCACGCGCTTTGATCACGGCAGCGCCACGCTGCTGAATGGTGGCTATAAATTCCTCCTTAAGCCATTTTTCGTCGCCGATTACTTCATTGGCCGGTCGATTGCCGATCCTGGCATTGTAGAAGTCTGGATATTGTGTTGAGGAATGATTTCCCCAGATCGTCATGTTGGTGACGCGTCCGATTTCCACACCGGCTTTGTGCGCAAGTTGCGCCCGCGCGCGGTTTTCATCCAGCCGAGTCATCGCAAACCAGCGATCCCGCGGGATCTCTTTTGCGTTGTTCATCGCGATCAGACAATTCGTGTTGCACGGGTTTCCCACTACGAACACACGCACATCGGCTGCCGCATTTTTTTCGATCGCTTGACCCTGGCCGACGAAAATCTTGCCGTTGATTCCAAGCAGTTCTTTCCGCTCCATGCCGGCTTTGCGTGGAACGCTGCCGACAAGTAATGCCCAGTTAATATCGCGGAATCCCTCATCGAGATCGGCAGTTGGCACTACGGATTCCAGGAGCGGAAATGCGCAATCCTGCAATTCCATCACCACACCATCGAGCGCGCTAAGCACACTCGGGATCTCGATCAGATGAAGAACAAGCGGTTGCTCCGGTCCGAACATCTCGCCAGAGGCAATGCGAAAGACGAGCGCGTATCCAATTTGGCCCGCTGCGCCAGTGACCGCGACTTTAATGGGAGATTTCATCATTTAATTAGCCACGGATGAAACACAGATGAAACACAGATTTTTGAACTGTGAAAATCTGAGTCAATTCGTGGCTTAAGTGCGCCCAGCCTTTTCCAGCAATTCGTGAATCAACTGCATTCGCTTTCGTTCTTTTCGACTTGCTCGCAGCTGTGCCACGCTCCGTCGGGTCCGCCGAGTCCAATTCCATTTCGTTTTTGTGCCAGGGACATTGAAGCGATATTCGCGCGCCAGCAGGTCGGTGATCATGACAATGGCGATCCAGGCGTTGCTTTTGAAAAGCGCTTCCATTATCGCTGAATACAAATCCTTTTCGAAATTCAACTCTTCGATCTTTGGGTCCAGACCAGCGAAGCGTGCAATCTTTTCCAGTTCCGAGAGCGACTGTTCTGACGTCGCCGTCGAACGCGCGAGAGCCTCTTCCCACAGGGCCCGGATGGGTTTGTGATCATGCGTCGCATAAGTCGCCACGGAGAGCCGCTCGTATTCCTCTCCAGGCACGATTTCTCCGTCCCGCGCTTCCCATTGCGGGATTTTAAATCCGGCAATGCCAAGGACACGTAGATTTGGGCGCACGTAATCAGGCACCACGCCAAGATCTTCGCCGATCACGCGACTGGTGCCGGCTTCTTCTAACACAATGCGCAGATATTTTTCGCCATCAGATTTGTTAGCTTCGCGGTTCTCGGACGTTTCATCGTTACGGGGAACGAAATGCGGGGCACGGCCGTCAGTCATCTTCAACATCTCATTCTGATCGACTGGGAGAAAATCTTTGTTCTTTCGCGGGCGCCACGGAAAGGCGTAGATGCGATAAAAGCCTTGTACGTGATCGATGCGGAACAGATGAAAAATGCGGCGCACCGCGCACACGCGCTTGCGCCACCACTTTAAGTTGTTGGCGCACATTCGGTCCCAGCGATAGAGCGGTATTCCCCAGTTCTGGCCCCATTTCTGCGTGAACAGGTCGTCCTTGAAATGCGGTTCAGGTGGCGCACCACCTGACCACTCAAGCATAAATTCATCCGGTCGCGCGAAGACGTCCGCGCTATAATAACTCACGCCAAATGGAATATCGCCCATCAGGGCCACGCCGTGTGCTTCGGCGTATGATTTCGTCTCGCGCCATTGTTCATACGCTATCCACTGTACAAAGGAAAAAAAAGCCTGGCGCTCGACGATGTTTTTTTGACGTTCAGGCAGCAGATCGCGCAGCCAGATCCGCGCTCTTTCTATTGATTGACATTGTGCTGGCCAGCGATCCCATGCCGGGCTATCGCCATTCACCTCCATCAAGGTTCGAAACAATGTGTAATCGGGCAACCACTCTGCTTCTTCTTCGCAAAATTTTCCGAAAGCAGCGCGCCGATCTTCGTCGGCCTTAGCGGAAAAATTGGCAAACGCGTTTTCCAGCAGACGCCGTTTCAGTTTCTTGACCAGGCGATATTTCACGCCGTCGCCGCGGAACCCAGGAACGTCAAAACTGCCAAGCACTTCATCAAAGTCTTCATGCGTCAATTCCCGCGGCGAGTTGGGCGCCAGATGCAGTGTGGCTGGTTCGATCGCCATGGCGCTGATTGCGTTGTACGGACTGTTATCAGAACCTGTCTCGTTGATCGGTAGCAGTTGAATCAGTTTGAATCCAATGCCTGCAATCCAATCGATGAATTCCCGCAGCGCAGCGACATCGCCGATCCCAAGATCGTTCTCACCGCGCAATGCAAACAGGGGCACCAAAACACCCGCAATTTTATTTTCCGGTGACAGCTTCATGAAGGGGATGGCGAATTACTAATGACGGATGACGAATTAATGACGAAATCCAAATGACGAAATGAGCTACAAGCGTTTCGTCAGCTCTTGATTAGGTTTTTCCTCGTCATTCGGCATTCGAGCTTCGTCATTTTTTCGTCACTTGCCAGTCCTCGACAAGTTCGCTGGGAATCTCCTGGAGAAAACGCGAGGGGCGTTGGAAAACGTCACCGTAACCGCCGCTTAAGCGTAGCTGCGGATAGATCAGGTAAAGTTCATCGCGCGCACGCGTGATCGCCACGTAGAAAAGCCGGCGTTCTTCCTCGAGCGCGGCGCGCGTATCCAGTGACCGGCTGCTGGGGAACATTCCCTCAGTTAGCCAGATCACGAACACGGTATGAAACTCAAGACCTTTGGCCTGGTGCACCGTGGAAAGATTCACTGCTTCTTTGTCGGCAGCTTGGTTCGGCGCTGCCTCGGCATCGACATTGCTGATCAGCGCCAGTTGCGCCAGAAACTCGTGCACGTCTTTGAACTGGCGTGCGAACACGGCGAGTTGATTCAAATCTTCGCGGCGCAATTCGTAATTAGTGAAAGTCACTTTCGCATAGTCATCGTAGATCGCTTCCACGATGGAGGTAATCATGTCTGATGACGAATTCGGTTGCCCGCCCGGAGCGATCTCATCCAGCGTATGCGCCAGCTGCTCCCAGGCCTTCTTCGATTTTGCGCTCACGCGCATCGCGAGCAATCGTTCACTCCACGAGGTAATTTCGCCTCGCTCGTTTAGCGCATTCTCCCACTCGCGCCACAGATTAGCGGCAGTGCGATTGCCGATGCCCGGCAACAGTTTCACCATCCGCTTGCATGCAACTTCATCACGTGGATTGGCGACGAACCGAATGAAAGCGGTGACGTCCTTGATGTGCGCCTGCTCGAAAAAACGAATTCCGCTCGTGATTTGGTAGGGGACGCCGCGGCGGGATAATTCCAATTGCAGTTCGATTGCGTGATAATGCGCGCGATAGAGCACGGCGATGTCCCTCAGATCAACCCCTTCATCGCGCAACTCGAGAATACGTTGAGCGACAAATTGCGCTTGCTCGGCGGCGTCGTTGAGCGCGACCAACGCGGGCTTCGTAGCATTTGATTCGCGCGTGGCGCTCAAGTGTTTACGGAACTGCTGAATGTTGGCGGCGATGGCAGCGTTTGCCACTTCCAGAATTTCCGGAACGCTGCGATAATTCATCTCAATCTTAAACACTTGCGCGTCCGGATAGCGTTTCGGGAATTCGAGAATGTTTTGAAAATTCGCGCCGCGCCAGGAGTAAATCGACTGCGCGTCATCGCCAACGACCATCACATTCCGATGATCGCGAGCGAGAAGATCAACAAGGTCAGCCTGGATCTTGTTCGTGTCCTGATACTCATCCACGAGAATGAATTGAAATTGTCGCCGGTAAAATGCCGCGATCCGTTCGTGCTGCTGAAACATCGACAATGTTTTTTCTAATAGGTCATCGAAATCCATCGAGTTATTCGCTTTCTTCTTCTTTTCGTAGCGGTCGTAGACTCCTTTGATTTTGTCGAGCAGCGGAAGGAAGTACGGAAATTTTTCCGCAAGCAACTCCTCCAGCGGTTTCTCGGTGTTGACCACGAAGCTGAAGATCTCCGCGAGCACATCGCCTTTTGGAAACCGGATTTCTTTTGGATCAATTCCCGCGCTCGCCACCACTACCTCGATTAAATCCTTTTGATCTTCGCGATCCATGATGGTGAAACCGCTGGAATAACCGAGAGCGCTCCCGTGTCGGCGCAGCATCCGATTGCCCACCGAATGGAACGTGCCGCCCCAAATTCCACTCGCGTCCATGGGGAGCAGATTTGCGACTCGGTTCAGCATCTCGCGCGCGGCTTTGTTCGTGAACGTGAGCAGCAGGACGTTTCGCGGATCTATCCCGTTTTCGAGCAGATACGCGACGCGATATGTCAGGGTGCGCGTTTTGCCTGATCCGGCGCCGGCGATGACAAGCAATGGTCCCGGCGGCGCGGTCACCGCCGCCAGTTGCTGTTCATTCAACTCTGCGGCGTAATCGACATGGATCGATGTTGCTCTTGGCGCACGTTGCAGCGTGTATTGACGAGACATTAGCGATTGCGGATTGCGGAACGGAGATTGCAGAAAAGAACCGCAGCAAGCCAGTTCGCGCAAACTTGTCCGGAATTTCCTGAGCGCCCAAGAGCGCGGGCAGTTACAACGTTTTTAAAAAGTCGAAATGCGCATCGGCACTTTCCAGTTCCACGGCATGATAACGAGCGCACGCCGTGATGAGGAGGTCATTGGCTGGCACGCGTTTGCCTGCCTTGCGGCAGCGGTCCGCCAGCTCGCAAGCGCTCTGCCATATCTCGTCATTGATCGCCAATTCAGGAATGCGTTGCTCATACTCGCGAAGTGCTGCGCGTTCTTGTTCAGTACTTACGCCTGCCCATAGCTCCAGTCGCACAATTGGGCACCACGCTGCGAGGCCAGCTGCGAGTAAGTGTTCGACCCGCTCGCGTACACTCAGATTGGCGACCCGTCGCATCTGATGAACCCAGCTCGACGTATCGACGAGTCTCACTTCTTTTTCCTGCTAAAAGAGTACGTCTTGGAAGTTTTGGTCCAGCTTTTCCAGTCCTCCTCGTCCAGGGCTTCGATTTCTTCGTTCGTCATGAGGGACTCGAATTTGCCGGTGTACTTGAGGAGCTCCGCCTGACTGTGGCGACGGTTCATTTCTTCCAGCGCTTTGACGATGGCCTCGCGCTTGGTCTTGGCCTTGGTGTGCCGCATCGCGTCTCGCAGCACCTTATCGGGAATATTGACCGTCGTTTTCATGCAGACACTTTGACTCAGATCGGAATCTTCGTCAATGCGACAAAACAGACATTAGTATTCCGATTTTATCGCAAACGGAATCCACCGATGCAAACGCGCCTGGTTGATGTCGACCCATTCGTCAGCTTCAATTCACATGAAGAACGTTGCCTTCACGCGCAATGTCGCGCATGAACCAATCGCGCATGCTAAGGCGCTCTTTGAATTCCTCCTGGGTGCGGACAAGAACGTCAATCGGAAATCCTGGATGACACTTCAAATGAATCTCCCGCTGCCTGCTGATGGTGCTTCTTTCCGTTCCGTGGCATGATCACCAAGAGATCGACATCGGAGTCGGGCCCGGCATCGCCGCGCGCGTGCGAACCAAAGAGGATGATCTTCTCCGGCTGGAACTCGCGGGCGATCTTATCTGCCAGGGCTTGAATCTCACTCTGCGATGCCATCGGGTTTTATTCTAAACCTCCTGAACGATTTTCTCCACGCGAAACCTGCGCGGCCGGTTCTACGCGCTTCGCCAATAAAACTACTGCGAAATAATAATCATGCGGCTGACACAGCCGCCGCCACACTGGTCGCGTTTACCGCGTAGCGGCTTTTTGTTTATCTTTGAATGCACGCAAAAGAACAATTCTCAGCCTTGGCGTTTGCGGCCGATTTCTTCCAGCAGCTCGATCTGGATCTGCTGGATCTCAAAGAGCCGATTGTATTGGCGGCGCAACAGGTGATCGATTTTTTCGTGCAGGTGCCGAATCTCGAGCTCGGCTTTCAGATTAACTTTGTAATCGTTTTCCGCCCGCAAACGGTCGCGCGACTCAGCGCGGTTTTGACTCATCATGATAATCGGCGCCTGGATGGCGGCCAGGCAGGATAAAATCAGATTCAGCAAAATGAATGGATACGGATCGAATCCGCGGTTCAGTAGGAAAATAGCGTTTAGGATAATCCACCCGAACAGTACCGCGCCGAACAGGATGATGAATCGCCAGCTCCCTCCAAACGACGCGATGTGATCGGAGAGGCGTTCGCCGAAAGTGAGTTTCTTCTCGAATTGTTTGCTGATGTCGCTGGAAAGAATCTCGTGCTGTTGCAAACTCTCGATGACTTCTTGATCGAGCGCAGAAAGCTCGCCGATCTCATCTTGCAAAACTTCTTTCACGTAATCCTTTCGGAATTCGCCGAGATCATCCAGGCAGATAAAACCTTTGTCGTCCCAAGCAGGCGTGCGTTTCTTGATGAACTCGGCTAGCGAGGGCCGGATTAACTCCCCCATCATGCCGCCCTGCGCCGACATCTGTTTCTTGCAGATCTGGCAGACAAGTGTGGTATTCGCGGTATTTCTCACAGGATTTTCGGTGCTGAATTAAACTGCTGTCCGCCGACTTGTCGATTCCATGTTGAATCGACAGTTGTCAATCCTAAGCTTCTGCAATGGAAGAAGCGGAAGTTCCCTTGGAGCATTTGCACGAGCAGGTCCATCACAGCGCGGAACACAGCCGCGAAAGGTGGATTTCGTGGGTGGCGTTGAGCACAGCTGTCCTGGCGGTCCTGGCCGCAATTGCCGGCTTGCTCTCTGGGCACCACGTGAACGAGGCGATGATGAAGCAAATCGAAGCGTCGGATCAATGGAGTTATTACCAGGCGAAAAGCATCAAGGCTGCCGTGCTCGATGCAAAAATGTCGCTCGCCGCTGCGCCTAACGAATCGGATCAACCAAAGCGCGATCGTTACGAGAAAGAGCAGGAAGAGATCAAATCGGAAGCCGAGCACAAGGAAGTCGCGGCGAAATCAAATTTTCACAAGCACGAAGTGTTCGCGGGAGGGGTGACCATGTTTCAGATCGCGATTGCCATCGCGGCGATCTCCGCGCTTACGAAAAGACGTCCGTTCTGGATCATGAGTTTACTTTTCGGAGGCGTTGGTTGTGCCTTTCTCGTTTTCGCCGCAATCGCAAGGTAGGGGCGGTTTGCCTGTAGCTGTCGTTATGTGAGCGACGTGTAATGCTTCGCACAGCGAAGCGGCTACAGTGCGATTGGGGCAATCGCCACTACCTGGGCATCGTTCACTGCGACAAGCCGCGTTCACCAAGCCAGGGGAAAGCGCGTCGAACACGGGCGACGCGTCTCAGGCCGAATGGTTCGACCGCCCTGCTCTGAATGTGAGCGATGGCCTCATCAATTGAATCCGTAGCATAGATGAGGTTTAAATCGGAAGGACTGATGGTTCCTCGCTGCGCCATTTTGTCGAGGAAACCGATTAGCTCCTTCCAGTAGTCGATCCCCATGATCACGATGGGAAAATTCTTGATCTTCCCGGTTTGAATGAGCGTGACTGCTTCGAATAATTCGTCCAATGTGCCCGCGCCACCGGGCATGACAACGAATGCGTAAGAATACTTCACGAGGAGCGCCTTGCGGACAAAAAAATAATGCATGCGGACGCAGCGATCGAGATACGCGTTGGCATCTTGCTCAAAGGGAAGTTCGATGTTGCAGCCAACAGAGCGGCCACCAACTTCTTTCGCGCCCCGGTTTGCGGCCTCCATAATGCCTGGGCCGCCGCCGGTCATGACCGTGAATCCCAGCCGCGCGATAGCAGCGCCCATTTTTCGAGCGAGCTCGTAATGCACGTCGTCGGGTTTGATTCGGGAAGAGCCGAAAACCGTTACGCATGGGCCGACGAAATGAAGTGTACGAAAACCGCGCAGAAAATCGCGCATCACTCGCAGCAGGGTGCAGAACTCGGCGAACCGCGACCGCGGTCCTTCGAGGAAAATTTGATCTGCGCGTTCTGAGGGCGTGGTTGAAACAGGATTGGAGGGATTTGGCGCTCGCATCGTCGCTATTTCTCCTCGGTACGATGAAGTGCTGCCAGTAATCGATCTAGAAAGGGCGCTTGTGCTGGATTCATTTTTCGGAGCGCGACTTCCCCTCGGAAGAATTCTGCGCGATCGATTTCGGGAAACTGCTTCAGTTTCCCTGAGCGCGGAGGCCACTCTATCTCGAAACTGTTCGACTTGAGCTCGAACGCTTCCGGCAAGTCACCTTCAAAAGCCCAGGCGTGAACAGTCTTGCCGCCCTTTTGCTTTATCGAGCCAAGCTCGATCCATTTACCGGATGGCCGGATCCCGAGTTCCTCCTCGAATTCGATTTGAGCGCGTGCAAGTAAATCCTCTCCTGGAACAGGTTCGCCTTTCGGAATTGTCCATGCGCCCTCGTCTTTCCTGGCAAAAAATGGACCGCCAGGATGCACGAGCAGTACTTCCAAGGCGACGCTTTTGCGCCGAAACATCAGTAGTCCTGCGCTGACGCGACTACGCTGGGATTTCCTGGGCCGATCTGGCGACGAATGATCACCGCGACTCACGTTCCTTCGGTCCTCGGGCGCTCAGTGCTGGCAATGGATTCGCGCATCGAAGTGTCCGCTTGAACGTTTTTCATCCGCACGTAATCCATTATTCCGAGATTTCCTGAGCGGAATGCGTCCGCCATTGCTTGCGGAACGAGCGCTTCCGCCTCCACGACTTTGGCGCGCATCTCCTGCGTTTTCGCACGCATCTCCTGCTCTACGGCCACCGCGGCTGCCCTTCGCACCTCAGCTTTCGCTTGCGCAACACGTTTGTCAGCCTCGGCTTGCTCGGTCTGCAATTTCGCACCGATATTATCACCGACATCCACGTCGGCAATGTCGATAGAGAGAATTTCAAACGCCGTATTGCTGTCGAGACCTTTGGCGAGCACGGTCTTGGAGATGCGATCGGGATTTTCCAGCACTTCTTTGTAGGAATGGGCGGAGCCTATTGCGCTCACAATGCCTTCGCCAACGCGCGCGATGATCGTCTCTTCGGTTGCGCCGCCGACAAACCGATCAAGGTGTGAACGCACGGTGACGCGTGCTTTCACTTTCACGCCGATGCCGTCCTGAGCGACGCCGTCAATTGTCGTGCGGCCCATCGCCGGATTTGGCGCGTCAATGACTTTGGGATTAATGCTTGTGCGCACCGCTTCCAGCACCGTCTTGCCGGTGCCTTTCGTGGCCAGGTCAATCGCGCAAGCCCGGTTGAAATCGAGCGTAATTCCTGCCTTATCCGCGGCAATCAACGCAAGGACCACGTGGCTCACGTCGCCGCCAGCGAGGTAATGTGCTTCCAGCGGATCGCTCCGGACATCCAGCCCGGCTTTCACCGCCGTGATCCGATTATCGACAATCAAACCTACTGGCACTTTTCGCAATCGCATCCCGACCATTTTGCCGAGACTGACCGGCGCATTTGCGATTCGCGCCCGGAGCCAAAGACCGAAAAAATTGAAAAGGATGATCGCGAGCACGAACGCGAAAACCGCGAGCACCGCGAGCCCGACAAGATAAAGCGATTCCATAGTCGCTGCGAAGACTATCGTAAGAGAAACAGCGCGGAAAGGTCTAATTGCTTAACAAACGCGGGACGTGTTGTCCCGAACGTGTTCCTAAAATAAATGCCTCGCCGCGTGACGCTCAATTGCTTACTGGACTGAGAATTACCTTGGCATCGCCTTCGGAAGCCGATCCGCCTTCGCTTCGAAGTGCTCGGGGCGGGACTTGAACCCGCATGCCTTTCGGCATACGCCCCTCAAACGTACGTGTCTGCCATTCCACCACCCGAGCTTTTGTCGTAGAAGCGCATTCGTTTCGCGAAAGTAGCGACTGGTAAATGGTAGATGGAGCAGCAACACTCGCAAGCGCTTTATCGCTTCAGCCTCTTACTCTTGCTCATGCTCGATTCGGCGGTCACAGACCGCGGCTACAGTTGCTACTCGGCTTGCCATTTGAATCCGTGAAATCCGCGCAATCTGCGGTTAATTCCGACTACCGATTACGAGCATGAGCACGAGTAACAGCAAGATCGATGGTGACGAGTGGATCAAGGTCGATCTGCATATCCACACGCTGGATGATCCTAAAGACGCGGTTGATTATTCCGCGCACCAATTGCTGGAACGCGCGCGTGCCCTCGGATTTCGAGTTCTTGCGATCACGCTGCATGACGCGGTCTTCAATCGACAAGAAGTGTTCGCCCATGCAGCGGCAATGGGCATTTTGCTTATCCCCGCGGCAGAGGTGCGCTTGTGCGGCGCCCATGTCCTTGTGCTCAACGTGACTGGCGAAGAAATCGCCAAGCTTCAAGATTTCGATGATCTGCGACAGCTGCGGGCGCGACGCGGCAGTTCTGTTTTCATTATTGCGCCGCATCCATTCTACGTCTTTGGCAGCTCAATCGGCGCACGGCTGTTGGAAGAAATCGATTGTTTCGACGCGATTGAGCTCTGCCATTTTCACAAGGGCCTGTTCAATCCGAATCGGCGAGCGAAAAAAGTGGCCGCACGCTTTGGCAAACCGCTGATCGCCACCTCCGACGCGCACCGGCTGCACGCGTTTGGGCGTCATTACACCAGCATCCCGATGCCGCATTCGCTGACTGCTGAAAACGTTTTCGCGGCATTGCGCAATGGGCCGTTGCAGCTAACAAGTCCCCCCTGCAGTTTTGCCGATCTTGTGAATGCGATTTACTTTGTTTTCTTCGCGCACCCATTTCGACGACGGCGAAAGCGTCTGCGTAGCGTGAGCCTCTCCCAGGATTCTTGCACTCTCGTTTAATCGCTTGCTAACGCGAGATCGTAAATCGCGCCCCAATCGCCGGAAGCCACCGGTCGTGTTGTATTTTCCCATGGCCGAGTGCTCGTTGGGTAATTGGTCATTTCATCCCGGCCCCAAAAGATGTAACGGACTCGCAATGCCTCCGCGGCCTCGCGCCAGCCATTCTCTCCCAGCATTAATTTCGAAAGCCGCGCCGATTCATTTTCGTAATTGATGCCTTCTGTCCAGAGATGGCCTGCATAACCCAGAACGACTTTTCGGCCCTGGAGCAAGAGCGGATGGTTGTAGGTGGGATAGGCAGCGAAACGTGACTCGATAGGCAGAGGTCGAACCACTAGTCCAACTGCATCGAGCCGTGCCCTATCGATCAAGTCAAACCCAGGATGCCCGGAGCTTAGTCCGCCTAACAGGCTAACAAATCCCGAACCAAAAAGCGCGACGCAAATCGCCACGCGCTCCGGAAAATTCCAACGGGCAATAAGGTCTTTCCACAAATATGGGAGCACGAGAAAGTAACCCCAGATCATCAGCTTCAAGTTATCCCATCCCCATTCCGCAAAGCTAAACAACATCCCAGCGATAAAAATAGCAAAGGCGGCAGTGAGAAAAACGATCTCTTCAGGCAGTTTCTTGTTCCAGCTCGATCCAGCACGACGAGCTTGCCATACAGACGAGGCAAGCAAACCCAGGCCAACCACGAGAAATGCGTCGGGCGTCCATTTTGA
Organism: Verrucomicrobiota bacterium; assembly: GCA_003218535.1. Taxonomy (GTDB): domain Bacteria; phylum Verrucomicrobiota; class Verrucomicrobiia; order Chthoniobacterales; family UBA10450; genus Udaeobacter. The sequence goes on along the minus strand of QHNV01000091.1, from coordinate 7,777 downwards.
TCCGCTCCAAGTAATTCGCCAGAAGGCGAGGCCAAACGTCAACACGGCAATCGTCGCAAAAAGTTCAAATTTCCAGTACTCGCCAGATTTATAGGCACGCCAACCAGAGATGGCGAAAAGGACTAATATAATTGGAAGCCAGAGACCGAAGTTGACGAGCCAAAACTCCATCCACGAGCCGCGTCCCATATCGTGATCATGGAGCACCCAGCCAGGGTCCCATTGGATCATGGAACCGGCGTGAAAATTATCGCTTACCAGCCAGCCGAAGAAAAAGGCGGGCAGCAGGGCCGCTCCGATCAGTGTTGCAATGTGTTTGCGAACTGCAGAGTCGCCACAGACAAACAAGCAGGCGAGCACAGCCGAAAGCGCGATAAACGTGTGCACGTGGAACAACGGCATTGAAGCATACAACGAGAGCTCCACCCAAAACGGCAGGGGGCTGTACCCGCGGGGGTTGACCGCGGTGGAGCCGCCAGGGGCAGCGACCCCGGCTTCAGAACTTTGGCGGAAAAATTTTTCGCGCCAATACCACAGCAGAAGCAGGCCCGCCGGAATTGCGTAAAGCAAGCCGCGTTGCGTCACAAACATAGTTAGCGCAATGCTCTTCCACGCAATGGTTTTCGCCCCCTGATAATCCAGAAGTTTTAGCGTCTTAAAAAACTGGAGACCTGCGAATCCGCCGTTGAATAGGAAACCGGCAATTCCGAATGTGCCGCCCCAACGATAAAATGCATAGAACGTCGCGAGAGACGCAGCTAATCCAGTCCAAACCAACCCCCGGATTAGATCGACGCGTGCCAAACAGAGTAGAGCATTGAACAAATCGATTCCCGCTGGGTACCTTAGCTTACCAAAAACATAGATCGGACTATCCGGCCACAACGGGACACCGTTCGCGAAATTTCTTATCAGTGTGATGTGCAGGGAAAGATCGCCCAAGTTATAAGGCGACTGAATTTTCAATTCGTTTCCATCGATATAGAGAAGCCAGCAAAACGAACGCACCGCGAATATGGCGAAGCATATTGCGATCGCCCATAACCAAATATGGCGATAGCGCCAGAGCGGTGATGAAATCCGCTCCTGTGCTTCGGGCTCCGCAGGTTGTAGGGCAAGCGGTTCGCTTGCCGATCGAGCGAGGCCGGGCAATCTACCATCCCTACAATCCGATTTAATAGAATCAAACGTTCCAAGATAAGCCGCCACAGCGAACGCAGCACCGGATATCAACGCGAGAAGCGCGCTCAATTTATTGAGGCCATTCCCTGCTATTCCCAAAAGCAGCCCGCAAACAGCCGACAAATTGATAAAAGTCAGGCCAGCCGAAAGCCATTTCATCGAAATGAGCGATGGCTAGCCTGACCCTTTGCCTACAAAGTCCGGCGATCGGTTCGGGAAGAACTTTTTAAAGACTTTGGCGCTCAGATAAAGCTTCGACGGGTCCTGATAATTTCGAATCGTGAGTGGTTCGGTGTAATAAGTATTTCGCAGCTTCGATTCGACCTCCTTAATTTTGTCTTCCTGGACGAGGAGGAAATCGGCGTCGAGGTTTTGCGGCAGGTTGCCGTGCTCGTAATAGCCGACATTTGGAAAATCACCCAGAATCCATGGAAGTGGATAAACGCTGGACCGAATCAAATGCCCGGTCAGTTGATGGTAGGCCGGATTTTGTCTTGCCAATTGCAGCAGCGGCTTGGTCAGTTTAAAGATGTCATTGTAAGTCTGCACATAGACGTACGGCTCGGTATCTGTTGTGCAGTGGAAATAGTTCAGCCAAACCGCCGATCCTAGCGAAATGCAAAGTGGGACCGCGAGCATCGCGTAGAGTGCCCTCTGATATCTCAGCACAATCAACAAAATCGCCACGCCCAATATCAGTGCGAGCAACCAGGTGTAGTCAGAATTTATCCATACGGTCTGCCAGATGGTCCAAGCCAAGACCACACACAGTAGCGCTGCGCTTGCTGCGTACGTTTCCAGCGAGTATTTGAGCGGAACCAGCGTGAGCGCCGCGCCGAAAACAAACAAAAATGGCCACGCAAGACTGATGATGCACCACGGCGTCTTATAGTTCACATAGCTGTACGCGATCAGTGTGCCGATTCCGTAGATGGCAAGGTAACGCAGATTGAAATTTTTGAAGCTCTGGCAGAACAAGCAAAGCAAAATGCCGGCGAGCGCAGGCAGTTCATAACCAAGGTAATCGGCTCGTCCTTTTTCAAAAGAGGGCGCCATTAGTTTCAGCCAATAATACCAGGGTTTTTCGTGGCCGTGGCCTTGCTCGCCCGTGGCAAACCAAGGTTTGTATGCCTGCCAAATTCCTTTCACGCCGCTCCAATGAAAGAAGGTTCCAGAGTAAAAGAAGACGATTGCAGCGATAGCAACTCCGATGACTATGGCAAGATCGACATACGTCCACGTTTGCTTGGCCGGCTTCGCGTCGGGAAGGGGATTGAGCGCGTTCGAGACCATTAACGCCGGAATGGCAAGCGCCCCGCAGATAAGGTGGATGATGTAGGTTTCCTTACTCAGAATCATGCCGGCTACACCCATACCGGCACACCAGAGGTAATTCGGAGTTCCAAACTTCCAGAGACCGAGTAGGCCAAGAATGAACATCATCGAGAACAGCACCAGCCATACTTCGTGGATCGAGTAGCGTCCGTAAAAAATGAAGCCGGGAGAAACGGCCATGGCCAGCGCGGCAATTCGACTTACAGTTCGGCCAAATAGCGGCTCGAACTTAAAGCAAAGCCATACGCAGCCGATGCTCACCAACACAACCGGGAGTCGTAGCGCCCACACATTCCGGCCAAATAGGGCTTCTGAGACCAGCAACACGTAAAAGTGCAGTGGGCCGTGGTAATTCGTCGGATCATATTTGTAGAACCCGTTCTTCATCACTTGGTCGACGAACCAACCGTTGATCCCTTCGTCGAAATGCGGCGGCTTGATCCCGAGCCAAAAAAAACGGAGGAAAACAGCGAGTCCGATGATGATCCACGGCGTCCAGCCTGCTGCTGCAAACCGCGTACGCCAAGTTTCCGGTTGATAGCGAAGCCCTGCGGCTGAAGGAGAGGAATCCGCTAGCGCGATCTCGTCGTTTTTGGCTTCAGTTTTCAAAATCTCTCGCACGACGGCCACAAAGGTCACAACGGGGACGGCAAAGCAATACTTGGAAGTTGTTCCTCTTGGAGCTGTCCGTTGATAATTCGTTTAATTCCATTCTTCAAATGCGCTTGGCCGAAGTTGATGAGCAGTCCGAGCTTGAGTCCGCTCAATCGCAGCTGGGTCAGAAGTTGTTTGGCATGTACAGCGGACAGCGCTTCGAGCGATTTAAGCTCGACGATAACTTTTCCATCCACCACCAAGTCCGGCCGAAACGCTTCATCGAATCGGATGCCATCGTAAACGATGGACATCGGTTTTTGTCGCTCGACTGTTAAGCCTTTCTTTCGCAGTTCGTAAGCTAACAGGACTTCGTAAACCGATTCGAACAGCCGCGGACCAAGTTTCGAGTGAAGCAGAAATGCCGCATCCAATATATGTTTGGAAATCTCATTCTCACTCATTCGTTGTGACCTTTGTGGACTTTGTGTGAAGCCTCAATGGGTGCCCTTTATTTTCCTGCGTGTCTTTTGTGTGATGCTTGACGCCTGCCGTGCCGCTGCTATCTGGCGCTGTGCGCATATTGGTCACCGGTGGCTGCGGCTTCATCGGGAGCAACTTCATTCGGTATATTTTGCAGCATTACAAGCCGGCGTACGTGACCAACGTCGACGTCCTAACTTACGCTGGCAATCTCGCCAATCTTGACGGCCTGGTCGAAGAGCATGGCGAACGCTATGAATTTTTCAAAGCCGACATCGCCAGCGCTGACCAAATGGACGCGCTTATGACTGAGCATCAATTTTACTCGGTCATTAATTTTGCGGCTGAGTCGCACGTCGATCGCAGCATCAATTCGCCGCTGAATTTCATTCACACCAACGTTGTCGGCACGAGCGTGCTGCTCGATTGTGCCCGGCGCCACGGGGTGCAGCGCTTTGTCCAAATCTCGACAGATGAAGTGTACGGTTCGCTGGGCACCACAGGCAAATTCAACGAGCAATCGCCCCTCGATCCAAGCTCGCCTTATTCGGCCAGCAAAGCCGGTGCCGATCTGCTGGTGCTCGCCTCCTACAAGACTTACGGCCAGGAAGTGCTCGTGACGCGTTGCTCGAACAATTACGGCCCATACCAATTTCCGGAAAAACTAATTCCGCTAATGATCATTAAGGCGCTTCGTGACGAGCCGCTCCCGGTTTACGGCGATGGCCTGAATGTGCGCGACTGGATCCATGTGACCGATCATTGCGCCGCAATTGTGGCCGCGCTGTTCGAAGGTGAAGCAGGATCGATCTACAACTTTGGCGGCGACAGCGAGATGGCGAACATCAATCTGGTAAAAATCATTCTCGATAAACTTGGCAAACCGGAGAGCTTGATCTCGTTTGTGACCGACCGGCTGGGACACGACCGCCGATACGCCATCGATTCCTCGTTTGCGCAACAGAAATTAAACTGGAAGCCACGTCGCAGTTTCAAAGAAGGTATCGAGGAAACCATTCAATGGTACATCGACAATCCATCCTGGTGGCAGCCATTGCTCGAGCGGACAGGGCGGTATTAAAACTGTAGCCGCCTCGTCCGGCCGAGGCGATTCTTTCAATGCCTTCAAGCACGAATTCGGTGGAGCCGAGTCTCGAAAATGCTTTTCGGTAGTTAACGTTTTCCGCAAGCGAAGCTCGGGACATCAGGGCGACCCTTGTGCACTCCGTGAATGAAAAGTCCTTGTCGCGACCTTGTGATCAGAGAACCAGTTTCTTGAGCGCACCTGGGGCCGGACATCGACGGTCCAAGAAAAATCTTCGTTGAATTGTGACCTCGCAGAGGCCATATTGTGGCCATGAAATCTGTAAGTGTCGCCACATTAAAGAATAATTTGAGCCGGTATCTCGCAACCGTGAAAAAAGGCCAGGAGCTCGTTATCACGTCGCATCGACACCCGGTGGCGCGGCTCTCACCCATGGAAAAAGCGCCACAAGACTTGAAGATCATTCCGGCAAAGAAACCCGTCTCGTCGCTCAGGAAAATCAAAGGCGTTAAACTGGACGTCGACCTTGTGGCTGAGCTTTTGGCGGACAGGCGGCGACGGTGAACGTATATCTCGACTCTTCAGTCGTGCTGCGAAGATTGCAACGGGAACGTGCTGCGGTGGGCCGCTGGGCGCAGTGGGAACATGCCTATAGCAGTGAGTTGCTTCGCGTCGAAGTGCTGCGCAGCATCGATCGTAATCGACTAAAAGGTGCTCTCACTGATGAGGACGTGGCGAAGCTTGTTACCAACGCGCATGCGATTTTTAATGCGATCGAATTCATAGCGCTGAGTCAATCGATTTTAAACAGAGCATCGCAGTCCTTTTTGACGCCGCTCGGTACTTTGGACGCCCTGCACCTCGCGACCGCAATAGGCCTCGCCGAGGTCGGGGCAATTGAACTGACATTTCTCACACATGACACCGAGCTGGCGATCGCCGCACGAACTATGAATTTCAACGTCGAGGGCGCGTGAGCCGCCATCGATGGGACCAGCGAGATGAAAATTGTCGTCATTGGATCCGGCGGGCGGCTTGGCGCAGCGCTCATGCGCGAATATCAAAACAAGTTCGCGGTCACCGGCTTTAATCACGCGCAGCTTGATCTATCGAATTTCGATCACATTCGCGAGAAGCTTTGCGGGGCGAATTTTGATGCTCTGATCAATACGGCGGCGTTTACCAATGTTGATCTTTGCGAAACACGCCGCGAACAGGCTTTCCGCGTCAATGCAGAGGCGCCGCGTCTCCTTGCCGAGATTTGCCACGACAGGAACGCGAAGCTGATTCACTTCAGCACCGATTACGTTTTCGATGGTGAGAAACGCGAACCGTACGCCGAAGAGGATGAAGCAAAACCGATTAGCGTTTACGGTGAATCGAAACTCGCGGGCGAAAAAAATGTGCTGGCCGTGCAAGACGGGCATCTCGTCGTCCGCGTTTCCTGGGTATTTGGACCGGACCGGTCGAGTTTCATCGATACGATGATCAAGCGGGCGCGGGAAAATGAAGCAGTCGATGCGATCGCGGACAAATTTTCCACGCCAACCTACACGCTGGATATTGCCGAAATGCTCCCGCGCTTTTTCAACGTCAACGTTGAAGGCGGCATCCTGCATTTTGCTAATGCTGGCGAATGCAGTTGGCAGGAATATGGGCAGTTTGCGCTCGATTGCTGTCGGCGACTTGGTGTAGCCCTGAAAGCGAAAACGGTCGGGGCAGCAAAATTGAAAGACATGAGTCAGTGGGTCGCGCGGCGTCCGGTTTATTCGGTCCTTTCCAGCGCTAGATATACGAAGTTGTCGGGCAGTCCACCCCGCGCTTGGCGGGATGCGGCGGCTGATTATATTAGGCGCTTCTATTCATCAAAATGAGAACGGGTATCCTTATTTCCACATTGTCGATCTTTGTTTGTGCAGCGGCGCAGGCTGAATTGAAATGGGAACAGACGACCATCGAACTGCATCCGACGCCCGGGGATGAAAAGGCGGTGGGTCATTTCAAATATCAGAACACGGGCAATAAATCTGTTCGATTTACATCTGTGCGCACATCCTGCGGTTGCACCGTTGCGCAAACGCAGAAGGAAGAAGTTGCGCCCGGAGGAAACGGAGAGATTACGGCTACGTTCAGCATCGGCGATCGCACGGGGACGCAACTGAAGACGGTGACGGTTGAAACTGACGATCCCGCGAATGCGAGGACAGTCCTCACTTTGAAAGCAGTAATTCCGCAGGATCTCCAGGTTGCTCCTACGTTCGTGTTTTGGCAACAAGGTGAGGCGCCTAAACCGAAGATAATCGAGGTGACCGCAGAGAAGGATTATCCCGTGAAACATTTGAAGGTTACCTCATCGAGTCCGGATTTTGAGCCAAAGGTTCAGGAGACCGGCGCGGGCCAATTCAAAATCAGCATCCAACCAAAGGAAACGAACAGGCCTGTCGCTGCGATCTTGACGATTCAACCAGACGATTCGCCGAAAAAATTTCAGGCTACGGCGCGCGTGGTCACTGCGCCCGCTCACTAAATGGTGAAGGCATCTTTGCACCAAGCGCTGATTCTCGCGGCGCTTGCGCTGGTTCCCGGGCTCGTACAAGCGATCCATTTTCGAGACAAAATTTCTTGGAGATCCGCTGTTCCAGCGTCTGAAATGGTCACCATGGAGCAGGCGCGCGTGTGGGGTGAGAGTGTGATCTGGGTCGACGCGCGGCCGGACGACGAATTCGCGCGCGATCATGTCCCTGGGGCTTTCTCATTAAACGAAGATCGTTGGAACGCGTTGCTCCCGCAGTTCCTGGCAGTATGGTTGCCGGAGAAAAAGATTGTGGTGTATTGCAGCAGCCTGAGCTGCAATGCGGCTGGCGAAGTCGCTCGCCGCTTGCGCGATGAGGCACAACTCAGAAACGTTTTCGTGCTTGAAGGTGGCTGGGAAGGGTGGCTGAAGAAGAACAGATGAAGCAGACGCCGAACGCTCAACGTCCAACGCCGAACGTCGAACTCTCAGCAGAGCGCGCCACATCAAACATCGAACTCGTCGCAGGACGAGTCCGTCCAAATGGCGGACATCGAAGATCACACGTCCTTTGGCGCATCGTCGATCTTATCGTCGGCGGAATTTTCATTTATGCCGGCGTGCTC
>QHNV01000090.1 GCA_003218535.1 Verrucomicrobiota bacterium | reverse complement strand
TAGGCAACGCGTCTTTTCCTTCTTTATAGTCGGGCCGCCCGAATCATGCTGCGGAGGAGGACCGGCAGCTGCACGTTATTTTGCGGTGCGCAACTGCACCGAGTCGATTCGCTCACCACCTACGCGGATATCGGTTATGATCACGAGCTGATCCCCCACAAGCGTCAATTTATGCTCGCGTAGAAATTTTTCGGCCGCGTCGATCGTTGCATTCGGATCGTCGGCAAAGTTGATTCGCGCGGGATAAACGCCCCACAAAATCGACAATTGTCGGTAGACTCTTACGTTCGATGTGAAGGCAAAAATTGGCGCCTTTTCGGGGCGAAGATTTGAAACGTTCCGGGCCATCGCGCCATGGCGGGTAAAAACAACGATTTTCGCGCGTTCCAGCAAATTGGCCAGAGCGACTGCAGAAGCAACGGTCTTTTGTCGATCGTCTTCAAGAATTGCTTCTGCTGCATAACCCGCGCCGCCACTGCGCTCGATACGCAAGGCTATGCGGTCAAACACCCGAACGCATTCGGCGGGATAGCGTCCAAGACTTGTTTCAGCGCTCAACATAATTGCGTCTGCCTGCTCAAAAACGGCGTTCGCCGCATCTGTGATCTCAGCGCGAGTCGGCAAGGGATTGGTGATCATGGATTCCAGCATCTGTGTCGCGATGATCACGGGTTTGCCGAGGCGAATAGAGGATTTCACGATCCGCCGTTGAATAATCGGCAATTCTTCCATGGGCCATTCGATTGCCAGATCGCCGCGGGCGATCATGATCGCGTCCGCACCTTCGATCATGTCGGTGATTGCGCAGACCGCGAGCTGATCTTCGATCTTAGCGATGATCGACGCCTTACTTTTCTTTTCTGAGAGAACACGACGCAGCTCATCCAAATCGCTTTTTTTGCGAACAAAACTCAGCGCGACAAAATCGACATCGAGCTCTGCGCCGAGTGAAATATCAGCAATGTCTTTTTCCGTGAGCGCCGGCAGGTTGACGTGAACACCTGGCAGATTGATGTGGCGGCGCGAGCCGAGTATTCCGGGAGTAATTACCCTGCAACGAATTCGCCTCTCCCGTTTTTCAATGACTATTAACCGGATCAACCCGTTATCCACCAGGACAGTGTCGCCAACAGAAACGTCATCAATAAATCCATCATAATTAACATTGACAGAATAAGGCTGTTCGCTTTTTGCCCCGCCAACGGTCAACTCCAGGATGTCGTGTTCACTCGAAAGATGTCGGTCCCGGCGTGGATCAGTTGCTGCAACACGTCAGTACGTTCACTGGCCGGGCCGAGGGTGCAGATGATTTTGGTCTTCCGCATTACTCAAGGATTGAGCGCCTCGGGTTACGAAAGCAAGAGCGTTCTCCTGGGCTGAAGGGAGAAGCCTCTCGCGAAAAATAAACGTGGCACGCCCTCTCAAGCATGCCGTGTCGTAAAAGTACGTTCCCTTGATTACCGGCTTTTTTTCTCCGCAGCCTCGACCATGGCCAAGTGTTGTCTCAGCGTCGGGACGGTTTTCGAGGCCCATGCTTTCAGCTCTTTGTCATCCCCACTCTTTGCCTCTCTTTCGAACGCAGCGATGTCTTTTTTATGGACTTCGTCAAGCAACGTCAAATACGCTCTGTCGAAATCCGCGGAGCCGAGGTTTTGCGCCCTTACGCCGCTGGTATTGAACGTGACGCCTTTGCGGTTGGCCAGCGCAGTAAGCTCCTTATTGATTCTTGCATGGTCGGCCACCATGCGTGCGCCGACGTTTCTCACCTCCGCGCTTTTTCCCTGTTTCTCGGCCATTTTTCCATTCTCGACTTCCTGCGCTCCCCCGCCCGCTGCTTCCTGGATAAACTTTGCGTCCTTCTGACTCATCTTCACGACGGTCGCGCCGGGTGACGCCGTCGGGGCTGATTGTGCGCGAAGATGGGGATTAGTCCCGATCCCGGTGTCAGTCTGAGCGCGAACGGTTCCGATGATGCCGAAACTAATGGCCGCAGTCGCAACTGCGGTGATTACTGAGACTGATATAAGTTTTCGTTTCATAGGGATTCCTCGTTAGGGTGATGTTATATAATGTCCGGCTGAGCCGGCACTTGAGAATCGCATCTGCGCATCAGATTGGATGCGGTTCTGCGGGCAAGCTTTGTATAAAAATCGGTGGATGACAAGCTGGGCGATTCTTAATTCGCAACCGCTTTGGAGTGTCTAAAACCCGATCATTACTGCGCGATGTTTTATTGGTATGAGCTTTCCACTCGCGTTGCTACGTCTTTGTAGCCGTAATCGACTTCGTAAATTTGTTTCATGCAGTTGAGCGATTTTTCTCGTTCGCCCATCTGCTCGTAAACAAGGCCGAGATTATAAACGATCTCTTTCTTCATCGCATCCATCGACAAAATTTCCTTGGACGCTTCTTCCAATTGTTTCATTGCGAGATCAAGCATTCCCAATTCTCGATAACAACGGCCAAGCAAGTTCATCGCCTTTAGGCGTGCATTTGGATTTTGCCGGGCGCGCTGCAGTTCGGGCAACGCCTGGCGAAAATGGCCCGCGTTTGCAAGATGTTCGCCAAGCTCAAACCGAAGCTGCAAATCGGTGGGATTTCGTTCCACACGTTTGCTCGCATCCTCAAGCAGAATCTCCGCCCGCTTTCTTTGCGCGATCTTAAGCTCCTCGGATTTTTGCGCATAAAGCTCGTGACCTAAGTCGTGGCTACTGAGAAATTCTTCGACCGCTGCAATCTGATGGTCGAGCCGTTTGATTTTTAAGTCGGCAACTTTCCGGATCAATCCAGCGTCGGCGCCTTTTGTCAGATCGACGGCCTGCTGATACCAGCGAATGGCGGCCTCGAAATCTTGCTTTTGCTCATTTAAAGCGCCCAGACGTCGGGAAAGATCGATGTTGGCCGGCTCCGCCTGTTGGCGCGCGTGTGCTTCGGCAATCTGTTTATCGAGCGATTCGTCGCTTAATCGCATCCGACTTTGTTGCTCGAGGGAAGTGGCCATCTCTTTGTCTTTAATCAGATCCCGATAACTTTCCGCCTGCGTCCACCCGCCGCGCTTCATTGACGCGCGTGCCGAAGCGTCTTTACCTAGGCGAAGCGCTCCGGCATCAAGCGGATCGATCTCGGTGATACGACTATATACTTCGACCTCCCGTTCGTTTTCTCCAAGTTGGTGATACAAACGCCCCAGCTCGTATAGCACTTTCACATCGCGCGGATTTTCTTCGAGCAGCGTCCGCAACGCGAACACGCCAATTTCGGGCCAGTCAGCCGCCAGCGCGGCTTCCTTTAACACGAGGTTCGCCTGCCGATGGTAAGGCTCTTCTTCCAGAACTTTCTCCAACATTTCAACTGCGCGGTTCGGGTCTCTTTTGATTTCTCGCTGCGCTTTCATGACGGCAATCGGTGCGGTCGAGATATTGAGGAAACTTTTTTTGGCCGATTTATTTTTGGTTACCTCCGCGCGCCGCAGTAGTTGGCGACCAGTAAGAAACCGCGGCTCCTGTTTAAGAATTCCCTGCAATAATGAAATCGCATAACCGAAATTGCGCAGTTCGATTGCAGCCACGGCCTTAAGCCAATGACTACGTAGTGTCTCGCTCAGTTCCTTCTCCGTCCTAAGAGCCATATTCAGCAACCCTACCAACTATAATTTCAGTATGCCGCGTCGTCATCGCAAATTGCTAGCATGTCGGCATTGAGGGGCGTTGAGAGTTGGACGTTTACGGCTACCTTTCCGGCAGCACGCATGTCCAAAATCGGCATTGCACACTTCACCGCAAACGATTTTCTCCGTCGCCGTGACGGATCTCTGCCATTCGAGCTCGATGGAGGCGGGCGATTCGCCTTGCATCGCAAGGATTTTGTTCCTGTTTATATGCGAGCGTTCGAAGAGGGGATTCTTCAACAGCGCTCCGAGCAAGCGATCGAATCGCTCCGGTCGTGCAAGGTTTGTCCGCGCGATTGCGAGATCGATCGGTTCAATAACAAGATCGGCGTGTGCAAGAGCGGCCGGCTCGCGCGCGTGTCCAGCGCGTTCCCGCATTTCGGCGAAGAAGATTGCCTGCGTGGCTGGAATGGATCGGGCACGATCTTTTTCGGCTGGTGCAATCTTCGCTGCGTATTTTGTCAAAATTTCGAGACCAGTCAGTTCGGTGAAGGCGTTGAAGTTACGGCGGCGGAACTCGCGCGCATCATGCTCGACCTGCAGGAAATTGGTTGCCACAACATCAATTTCGTCACGCCTGAGCACGTCGTGCCGCAAATTCTGGAAGCGCTTGTGATCGCAATCGAGCGGGGTTTGCGTCTGCCCATCGTCTATAACACTTCGGCCTATGACAGCCTTGAAAGCATTCAATGGATGGACGGCGTGGTAGACATCTATATGCCCGATTTCAAACTCTGGGACGCGGAGTATTGCCGAAAATATCTGGTCGCAAGCGACTACGCCGAAGCCGCGCGGGCCGTGATTGCAGCGATGCACGCGCAGGTGGGCGAGTTAAAAGTGGACGAGAACGGATTGGCGTTGCGTGGAGTCCTTGTGCGCCATCTCGTGATGCCTGGCCTTCTCGACGACACACGCGAGATCATGCAATGGATCGCCGCGAACCTCTCGAGCGACACTTATGTCAACGTCATGGATCAATATTATCCCGCTCACAAAGCCGAAACCGAAGCACGCTTCGTTGAAATCAATCGCGGCGTTACCGCTAACGAATTCTGTGGCGCACTCGAACTGGCCCGCGCCGCCGGTCTCTGGCGATTCGACACCCGTTGGCGTAATGTTATTCCCCACGGTCGACCGGTTTGGCTGCCGTCAATGCATGCGCGCGAGCGGGGCAAAATGCGTGCAGCGCTGGCTGCATCCTAGTTCGCTTTTACAAAAGCGCAGTTTATTCGCGGAGAACGCGCCGAGATGACAAATAGCGGGCCAGGTTCATCCCCACTGTTTTTGTTAAATGTTTAGATTTAAGGCCATAATCGCCTACGCTTCGAGCAAACGCCTCGCGACCGCGCTTCGATGACCCAGGCTTACGAATTTCTTTTCGGCGTATTCGTTTTCGTCCTCGGCGCAGTCGTAGGCTCCTTCCTTAATGTCTGTATTTATCGGTTGCCGGCCGATCTTTCGATTAACCGGCCGCGCCGCTCGTTCTGCCCCGCCTGCAAGCAACCAATTCTCTGGCATCAGAACATTCCGCTGATCAGCTGGTTCTTACTCCGCGGTCGCTGCACAAAATGTGGCGCCAAAATTTCCTTTCGCTATTTTGCAGTGGAACTGCTCACGGCGCTTCTTTTCCTCGCGGTCTGGCAAACATTTCCGTGGCAAATGGCAATCGCTTATTGGATTTTTGTTTCGTTGCTGATCGTCGGAACGTTTATCGACTTCGAACATTTCATCATTCCAGACCGCGTAACGATCGGCGGAATTATTGCGGGGGTCATCGCCAGCCTGGGAGTGCCAGCCCTAATGGAGACAGATTCACGCGTCGCCGCGGCGGTTCGTTCTCTCCTCGCCGCTGCTCTGGGTTACGTGATTCTGTTGCTTATTCTTGAGGCAGGCAAAGTCGCATTTGGAAGAAAAAGAATCCGTTTCGACACGCCTACGCCATTCACATGGACGAAACGCGAGGATGACGCCGATTTTGTTGTCGGGAGCGAAAAAAGTTTATGGAGCGACCACTTCGCTCGCCAGAAGGACCGACTCTTACTCCAATGCGACGAAGCAAAGGTCGAGAATCACTCCTATGGAAATGTGACGCTGGGTTTTCATTATGATCGCGTCACCGTGGAGGAGGAACAGTTTTTACTCGATCATGTAAATGAAATTTCCGGCGTCGCGCGTGAGCTTCTCATTCCTCGGGAGGCAATGGGTCGCGGCGACTTGAAATTTCTCGCTGCAATCGGCGCATTTCTCGGATGGCGCGCGGTGCTCTTTAGCCTTTTCGCGGGATCACTCCTCGGTTCGGTCATCGGCCTGATCACGCTCATTACTGGAAAGCGTGTCTGGTCAGCCAAGCTGCCGTTCGGGCCGTATCTAGCCTTTGGCGCCATAAGCTGGATGTTTTTCGGCGACGTGTTCCTTCAGTGGTACGGCAACCTGCTCAATCCGTAGGCCGACCGGCGCGCTCTAAGGTCGCGCACTGCTAAGCTTCAGTTGCAACGGTAGTTGGCGGCTGATGTGCCGGAACTACTGACGCGCGGCGCAGCATTAACGCCAGATTGATTAGTTCACATTTCCACCACCGTCGCAGGCCGCGCGAAATTTGTTTCCGAAGTCGGATGTCCGGGACGAATCCGTCATAAAGCTCGCGCCAGCCGGCGTTTCGCCTTCCGTAGTAGCCGGCCACCCATCTGCGCTTGGCCAAGGCGACGAGTCGGCGATTATAAAAATTCATCATGTTTCGAACCAGCGTTCCGCCAAGACCGCTGAAAGGCAGATTAAGAAACGCACATTCCGGATCGCGATAAGCTGCTCTTACCAGGCCAACGTAATAACTGCTCACATCCAGAAGAAGCGCAGCCGACATTAGGTCGGCGTCCCCCATGTAGTAGTATTTGTCCTTGTACAAACTTTCGAACCAGCTGCGATATGTGATCGGATACTGCTGGTTATAATGACGGAGCTGCTCTGTAACATCTTTTCCCGATAAGCTGCGTTCTAATAAATTGGCCACGTAATACGAGGTGTAAGAACAGAAATCCAGACCCGGACTGTAAAGTGGATCGATAAACCCAGCTGCATCGCCGACTGCAGCCCAGCCAGGATCGCAGACTTTCTCGCTGTAATACGGCAGCATCGACAGCGCGTGCACGTCGCCTTCGATCGCGTGCGCCGATCCGAAGATTTCGCGGCCGACAGGATTGCTGAGAATATGGGCTAGTAGCCGTTGGCCGAGACTCGGTCCTTCTGGGAATTTGAAAATGCGGCTGTCGTAAACGATGCCGGCGCTGACATCGCCGCCATGCAACGGAATGATCCAGACCCACCAGCCACGGCCGAATAAATGGTTGGTAGCCCATTCACGAGCAGTGCGACAACGATTCGTATAACCGGGAAAACGCTCGCGCCACTCGTAGCTATCCCACTCTTTCACTCCAGTGAATCGCGCCCAGACGGCGTTGATGGGATGCTCGGTATTCGGCCGAAGGTATCCGAGTTTTCGGGCGAACATGGTCGCCCGGCCTGTGGCATCGATAATCCAGCGGCAACTTGCCGTGCGTTCACCAAGATCGCCAACCGTGCTGACCTTTGGTCCATTGCTATTGTGAAGCTCGAAGCTGGTGACCTTTGCCGGGCGCCATAGTTCGCAACCGGCTCGCACCGCGAGTTCGAGCATGTGCGAATCAAGTTTTGCTCGGTCCACTTGAAAACTCGGCAATCGGCTTTGGTAGCGCGTACCAATCTCGACGCAATCGTCAAAGCGCTGATCGGGCTGGTTAGAAAACCAAAGGCGCAATCCCTGTTTTGCCAGTTGATGATGACCGAGATAGTGGGTCAGGCCCAAAATACGCGTCATATAACAACTGCTCACTTCGGTCGTCGATTCTCCAACCTTGCGATCGAACTCAGCGGTTTTTTCGATGATGAGCACGCGTGCCTCGGGCCGTTTGCGTTTCAGGATAAGCGCCGTCGCGGCGCCGGAAAACGCGCCGCCCACAATCACGACGTCGTATTCGAAATTCATCGCTCTAGAAGGATGGACTTTACTGCGTCCAAACGCAATTGCCTCTGTTTGGCATTGAAGCTTAAGCGTTCAAGACTGAGCGTTAGGCCGAATGATCTTCACAAACGCGCGTTTAATTTTTCCGGATGGAATTCGCGATGACCTCCAAGTTGTCGTGGAAGACGGCAAAATCATCGCGCTTCACGAGCAAAGACGTGCGCGAGGGAAAGATATTATCGATCTTGGCGGAAATTATCTCGCGCCCGGCT
Organism: Verrucomicrobiota bacterium; assembly: GCA_003218535.1. Classification (GTDB taxonomy): domain Bacteria; phylum Verrucomicrobiota; class Verrucomicrobiia; order Chthoniobacterales; family UBA10450; genus Udaeobacter. The sequence continues at coordinate 13,430 of QHNV01000090.1, read as the reverse complement.
TTGTTGATCTTCATGTGCACGGCGCGGTTGGCCGCGACACCATGGAAGCATCCGCAGAAGCGTTTCGGTCGATTTGCGATTTCCATGCGAGTGGCGGCACCACTTCTCTTTTGCTCACAACGGCGACAGCGCCGATCGACAAACTCGTTGAGGTCCTGATGGCGGTTCGAGATTGTATGCAATGGCGCGGCCGGCGGTCGCGTTCTACCAACGGGATTGTGGGTGTTCACGCCGAAGGTCCGTTCATCTCAAAAGTGAAGCGCGGCGCGCAACGCGGGGAGTTCATTCGGGACCCATCGCCAGACGCGATAGGGAGATTGCTTGAATACGCGGACGTGATCAAGCGTGTGACCATTGCACCGGAGTTGCCAGGAGCGTTTGAAGCGATCAAAAATTTTCACGAGCGCGGAGTTAATGTGAGCGGCGGTCACAGCGACGCATGGGATGAAGATGCGCGCATGGGATTCGAACATGGAATGCGCAGCGTGACGCACACATTCAATTGCATGTCATCAGCCCGCCGACGCGGAGTGTATCGAGTCGGCGGTTTACTCGAGTTTGCATTAAGCGAACCGCAGATCAGTTGTGAACTGATTGCGGACGGTCATCATGTTTCGCCGACATTAATAAAGATGTTGTATCGCGCGAAGGGCGCTGCGGGAATTTGCCTCGTGACCGATGCAACAGCCGGTGCGGGATTGCCGGATAAATCTAGATTTTCACTCTTCGGCAGCGATTGCATCGTGGACGGCGGCGCCTGCTTACTCGCTGATCGCTCAGCGCTAGCAGGCAGTGCGTCACGCATGATCGACCTCGTCCGGATAATGGTGCGCGATATCGATGTTCCGCTCCACGAAGCGATCACGCTGGCTACGGAAAATCCAGCACGTGCAATTGGCCTTCAAACCAAGGGGGGGCTGGCGGTCGGCACAGATGCAGATTTTACAGTCCTCTCTCCGGATTTGCGAGTGTTGCGAACATTCGCTGGCGGCGAGGAAATTTGGTATGTGTAACCCTACAGTGACATTAGGAATTCTGCGATATCGAGAGCGGCACGCGGCCGGCTCAGTTTGCTAATATTCGCCACCCATTCGCGCCATTGTTTTGCGTCATTGGCGAACGTGCGCTGGACTTGCGCGACAACTTCCCTTGGTGAAAGCGCAATCACGCCAGAATTGGTTTCGACGATCAAACGAGCATTTCCTTCCTCCTGACCAGCGACGACGTGATTGATAATCATCGGACAACGCGCTGCGATCGTTTCCTGCACCGTTGCGCCGCCGGCTTTCCCGATCAGCAAATGACTTTCGTGCAACATCCGCGGAAGCTCGTCAGTCCACCCAACGATCTTTGTTGGATGATCATCTATTGCCGCTTCAATCGCCGGCCGGAGTTTATCGGCGCGGCCGATCGTTACGGTAAGATCAATGGCAAGATGCGCGAGCAGCCGCACCAATTCCGGCGCGCCGCGTGTGGCCGCATGGATCATGTACAAAACGCGGCGATTGGAATTGCTGGAAGGTAATTGTCGGTCTTTTGTGAAATCAGCAAATTTTGGGCTCACAGGGAATCCAAATATTCTGACTTTTTCCGGCGCGACTCCCACTCCCTGCAGAACGGTGGCGCTTTGTTCGTTTGGAGCGAGGAAGTAATCGGCGGAACTGCGATACCAGGCCGCATTAACTGTAATCGAATCGGTGATGATCACGACGCATTTGCAGCGTCTCTGTGAGCCCAAAATCTCCTGGAGTGCATTCGGATAGGCTGGAAAAGAGCAAACGACGACGTCCGGGCGAAAACGGTCGAGTAATGGAGCGAAATGCTCTTTGAGCCGAGTGAATCGCTGGAATTCCTTATCGTAATCCGTCTTGCCATCGAGCCAGCGATAAACGACTCCCCAGGCGCGCGGCGCGAAATTCACCAACGCGAGATAGCTTCGTCGGACGAGCTCGTTAACTGGTCCATAGGCTTCGGCGAAAAGATCCCGCAATTCCACCTGGGCTCGGTCCGGCGCGACGCGGGCCAGAGCATCGCGCACTCCGCGCGCGGCGCTGTTGTGGCCTTCTCCGAAACCGGCGGTCAGAATCAGTATTCTCTTTTTCACAATTCGTTAAGCAGATACGAAACGAAAGCTCAAGAGCGGACGGAAGTTTACTCGCGAAGGCATTCGGAGTTTAATGGATATCTCCGTCAGGCAAAGTAAACTCTGACGCACGGATGAAGTATCTCGGATTTATTTGGCGGGTGGCACGGCGGTTGGTTTGGGAAACTGCGACCGACAACACAACCGGGCTGGCTGCACAGATGGCATATCTGCTTCTTTTTGCGTTGGCGCCTGTGCTGCTTTTTCTCTGGCATTTGCTCGGCCTTTTCGGCACCGATCCGGCAAAGCTGCATGGGATGTTCGTTCTCCTGAAAAGTTTCATCCCGCCTGACCCTAAAGTGCAGGACATCCTCGATACAGCCGTGGCGAGTGTGGTGGTGACAGGTTCCAGCGGCATTCTCGCAAACGCGGGTATCGTCCTCGGGATTTATTTCGGTACCGTTTTTATCGCTACGATCTCCCGCGCTCTGAGCCAGACGCGCGGCGTGCAAGAAGATCGAAATTGGTGGTCCAAATACATCATCTCGTTTTTTATGCTTTTCTGGTTCGGCATCACGATTCTGTTTTGTTTCAATGCGATTGTCTTCGGCCAAAGACTAGCCGGCATTGCGGAAGTGAATTTCCAACTCCCCTTTCCGCTGCAAGCGTGGATCGGAGGGCTCAGTCTGGTATTCACGGCGCTGGCCCTGATTATTCTAGCGCTGGCTCTTTATCTTCTGACGCCGGAAAATTATCTCACCATTCGGCAGGCGCTACCGGGCGCGATTTTTTTTTCCGTTGGCTGGATCATTGCCACCAAGCTCTTCCAGCTTTATGTGGCAAGATATGACCGGTACAACCCGACTTACCTCGCGCTGGCATCCATCATCGTGTTGCTTACTTGGATGTATCTAACCTGTTTGCTGCTGTTGCTTGGCGGAAAATTGAATGCGATTCTTCGTCGCGAACGGGAACGAATACGCGAAGCTGCTCGCTCGGCACCAGTGTCCGTTGTACGCGCAGCTTGAATCTGAAAGCGTTCGGGGTTGATCGAGCCGCGCGCTCTGTTACGCTCCAATGCGGTGCGCTTTCGCCTTTGGCTCGCAACTGCGCTCGCGCTGGGCGCGATCGCTGGTACTCTTCTTCACGCGCAGGTAAGTGAAAGCGAAAGAAGTCAGCGCGACGAATCTTCCGAACAACAACAGGAGGCACGTAGCGTCTCATCGCCGAAGCCAGCAAAATCACCCAGCCCGGTAGCAAAAGCCAAACCGGCAGCGAGAAAATCGAAAAAAAAGCGCGATGCCTCCCCAACACCAGAAGAATCACGGCCGATTCGCAAACCGAAGCAGGCAACAGGCGAGTCAAAAGAATCGCCTAGCCCGGTTACAAAAGCCAAAGCGGTCACAGAAAAATTAGCGCGTGACGCCGAGACATCGCCAGTAGTCGAGGAATCTCAACCTCCTCGTAAGTCGAACCTCGCGAAAGAATCGGCCGAAGAAGAGGCGAGGCCGAAGCGAAGACCGAGCGAGACACCCGAGCCGTCCGTCGCGTCGCAGAAACGGAAAAAATCCGGGAGCCCAACGCCTAAACCGAAAACTGCTAAGAAAAAATCGCAGAAGAAAGAAGCGTCGCCTGAACCCAAAAAAGCTGCGAAAACCAAAACGCGTGGAGAAGAAGCGCCAAGGCCCGAAAAAACTCCGAGACCAGTTTCAGCTGAAACTTCCGTGGCGTCGGAGAGTCCAACGCCGTTGGCCCCTCGCGCGGTAGGTGTGCCAACGCCAGCACCATGCCCGACGCCAAAAATTCCGCGTGCCAGTGCAGCGGAGGACCGCGCACAGGTTGTGATCGAGAAATCTGGTTTCGAAGAAGAACAAGGTTTCGAGCCAACGCCATCGCCACCGCCGCGCAGATTCCTTTTTTGGCCATGGAGTCGTCCAACCAGCTACCGTTATCTCACCAGATCGGTGATCGAAGCGATCCGGCGCGCGCCAGTAAAACGACGACGTTGGCAGTTTATCGTCGTGCACAACAGTGGGACCCGGCAGGGCAACGCGCGCGTGTTCGATTATTATCATCGCCACGTCCGCCGAATGCAGAATGGGCTTGCTTATCATTTCGTGATCGGCAACGGCACTTCGACTGGGAATGGCCAGATAGAAGTGGGCGACCGCTGGCGCCGGCAGATCAACGGCGGCCATGTGCACAGCGATTATTTGAACAACATTTCGCTCGGCATCTGTCTCGTGGGCGATTTCAATCGAGACCAGCCAACGCGTGCACAACTCGAATCATGCGAAGAACTCATTCGCTACCTGCGAGAACGCTGCGGTAAGACCGACAGGGGCCAGATACCGGTGCGGCCGCATCGGGAAATGAATCCGCCGCGCTGGGCTACTGATTGCCCGGGCGATGTTTTTCCCTACTCCTGGTTCCGCAGATTTCAGTAGTCGCGGTTTAAGTCGCTGGCTCCGGGCATCACTTGCGTTCTGCCACGATTAAATTCGCTTCCTTCCAGTTCCAGCGATAGCCGAATCCGAACTCGAGCGGCGGCGAATTGCTTTGCGCGAAAAGCTCCTGCAGTCTGGGCTGAAAATGTTGTTTGAACAATTCGATGGGGCCGAGGTAAGTGCCGAAGAGGCGGAGGTTCCACTTGTTTGGGTCGAAATAAGCGACTGGAATTCCCGAATCGTCCTGTACAATCAGCCTGCTGTGATCGAGAATGAAATTGCGGATCGTAGCGAAACCGTCCTCGAACATCAGATACGAAGAAGATTTGAGAAAACTCGACCCGCCGCCGAAGTGCTGGCAAAACCGCAAGAAACCGGACGTCGATTTTATTCCGCCGTCGGAAATATCTGTAGTGAAATAATATAGCGTTTGTGAATCGCCCGATTGATTGTCGGTATACCGGATTCGCACTCCGGGAATGCTGCCACGCGCACCCTCCTGAAACGCGCCGCTGCCGTTCAGAGAGCCGAACGTCACGTTCGTGATCGATTTATCGGCACGGGCGATGAATGCGTAGAGAATCGGCAGCACGCCGTTGAGGTTCTGCTGTTGCAGATCGATTTTCATGTCTTTGGTTATGAAGTAGGTCGTCTCCAGCGAGGATTTCATCGCGTTCTCGAGGTTTCCAAGCGCGGCGGAAAGATTCGCAATACGCAACGGATCCGGCGGCGGCCCCATTGCTTCCTTCCCGCAAAGCACATACACCGAGGCGCGCGGAAAAAGTTGATCGACATAAAGAAAATCTGGCCCGCTGAACATGTAGAACACAATGGGAACCGGCTGCATGACCTCTGGGAGATAAGTCTCTTCCCATGCGTGCAGTTTTTGGAGCTGGCGCAAATTAAGTTTTGAGAATTCTTTCTCGAAAAATGAGGCGTGTTCCTGCCATGCCGGATTCCGCGTAAGCGCGGCAAGCGGGGAATTTTCCGACACGGGCATTCCAGCAAGGAAACGCGCGACATCGTTCGGTCCGACGGCCGCTGGTATTGCGCGCGCCACCTCGGGATTCTCCTGTGCGCGAACGGCAATGGCGCCAATCGAGATCGACAACACAATTGTTGTGACTGTTTTTCGGAAAGAGTCCCTTTTCATGCGGAGCTGTGCATCCGTTTTCCCGCGCAAAAGTAGAGGAGCAAACCTACGAGCGCGGTGCCAAGACCAGCCAAGGATTCCGCTGTATGCCAGCATAACAGATAAAACATCATCCAAACTGTGATCAGCGAGAAGAGAACAGGCGGGAGTGGATAGAGCCAAACTCGATAGGGGCGCGTCATTTTCGGACGCGTGAAACGAAGCGTGATCACGCCGAGCACAGCCAGCAGTGAGCAGAGCAACAAGCTAAATTGAGTGTACCGGACGACATCTTCGAAACTTCGGGTGAACAAAAGTAAGTTCACGATTAGCAGTTGCAGAATGATCGCGTTTCTGGGGATACCGTGTCTATTTTTCCGGCCAAGCAATCGCAGCAGCCAATGGTCTTCGCCCATTGACATGGTTACGCGCGGCCCGATCCACGTCATTGAACTGATCGAGGAAATCAGGCCCAGACAAATCACTGCTCCTGCGATACGGCCGCCCGTGGAACCGAAGATATGTTTGCCTGCAATTAACCCGACTTCGAGTTGGCCTCTGAGTTCCTGTGCAGGCGTGGTGACGAGAAAGACTGCATTAAGCAGCACATAAACCACAATCACAACGCCTGTGCCGACGAGCAGTGCGCGCGGCACATTTCTTTCCGGTCGCTTGATTTCTCCCGTTATGTAAGCCGCCGCATTCCAGCCAGAGTAAGAATACATCACATACACCAGCGCGATCGCGAATGACCCGTTAAAAATCGAAATCGTATCGCCGGCAGCGGGCAAAAAGCTGATCGGCTGCTTCGATTGAATACAGAACCCAGCGGCGATGAGCGCGCCGATCAAAAGCAGCTTCACGAGCGTCGAAATATTTTGGAATGCACTTCCGACTTGCAGATTGCCGAGATGGAAAGCCGCTACCACCCAGACGACTACAAACGACAGAACAAGCGGGGAACCTGTGCCAAAAACACCGGTAAAATATTTCCCAAACGCCATCGCCGCGAGCGCGATGGGCGCGGCGAAACCAACCGTGGCAGAGACAAACCCAGCCATGAAGCCGAACGCTGGATGATAAATCTGCGAGAGAAATTGATATTCGCCGCCAGAGCGCGGCAGCGCCGCGCTGAGCTCACCGTAGCAGAGCGCGCCGCAGACGGCTGCGAGGCCACCGACGACCCACAGCATGAGTAGTGCGAATCCGGACTGAATTTCAGCTACTTGGAAGCCGAGACTTGTGAAGATGCCGGTGCCAATGATGTTCGCGATAACGATGCAGGAGGCGGTAATGAAGCCAATCGTGCGCCGTGGGCGCGGCGATTTCACTGAAAGTCGCTCAGCGATTGCAGTCATTGTTGAATCGACAATCCCGAAATTATGGGAACTGGCGAATTCTTTTGCAGTGGCATTGAAGTTCATGATTACCCCGCGTTCGCGGGCGGAGCCGTGACGGTATTATCTTCGGGCGATTAATTGTAGCCGGACATATATGAGCAGCGTATTGGTGGCCGGCAGGTTCGCGGCTACTCCCACGAACTTTGCCTGTAATAGCAAGTTGTCAGAAGTCATTCCCGGCATCACGTTGAAACCGGCATGAAACCACATCCGAAACTCGCTATCGAGGTTGCTACTCAACTCGCGGTCTTTCTTGCAAATCGTCCCGGGGCGCTCGCCCGCGTGTGTGAAGCGCTCGCAAAAGCTGGGATTAATATCAACGCGCTCGCCACCTCCGATACCGTCGATCACACAGTGTTGCGCATGGTGGTGAGCGATCCGACTAAGGCGCTTATGCTTCTAGGCGAAGCGGGTGTGCTGGCGCTCGAGACCGAAGTGCTGATGATCGAGACCGCGAATGAGCCCGGCGTGCTCGCGCAGATTGCCGAGCGTCTCGCCGATGCCGACGTTAACATCGAGTACGTTTATCTCGCCGGCGACCGTCGCGCCGAAAAAGGTCTCATTGTCCTACGACCGTCCGACATCGAAAAAGCGCAAGGCGCGCTGCGTGATCTTTAACGCGCGCCCAACCGAGCCTATGGCTGTTCGCAGCCTCCCCGCCGTTCGTGATTGCCAACGCGCGCTACATACTGGATAAATGCGCGGCGCGCGTTTATGACTCCGGTAAAAGCATGGCTCGGCTATCCATATCCCCTTGGCGCGACATGGATGGGTAACGGCGTCAACTTTGCTCTTTTTTCGGAAACCGCGACCTCGGTTGAACTGTGCTTGTTCGACAATATTGACGCTACCGAGGAGAACGTTCGCATTCCTGTTACTGAACACACCGACCAGGTCTGGCATGTGTTTTTGCCGGACGCGCGGCCAAGGCAACTGTACGGCTTTCGCGTTGGCGGCCCTTACGATCCGGAGCAAGGGTTGCGGTTTAACAGTTCGAAACTTCTCCTCGATCCGTATGCGAAAGCTATCGCGGGAGAAGTGAGCTGGGCGGATGAAATGTTCGGTTATGTCGTCGGAGATAAGAAGGAAGATTTGACTCGCGATTTTCGTGATGACGCGTGGGGAGTACCGAAGTCGGTCGTCATCGATCCCGGATTCGACTGGCAGGGCGACAGGAAACCCAGCGTGCCGTTGCACAGTTCCGTGATCTACGAGGTGCACGTGAAAGGATTCAGCAAACTTTGGTCGGAGGTACCCGAGGAATTGCGTGGCACGTATGCGGCGCTCGGCAGCGCCCCGGCGATCGACTATTTCAAGAAGCTGGGCGTTACCGCAGTCGAGCTATTGCCGGTGCATACGCATATTGATGACAAGGCATTGATCGATCGGGGTCTCAGAAACTATTGGGGCTACAACACGATCGGATTTTTCGCGCCGCACGCGCAATACTCCAGCAGCGGACAATTGGGCGAACAAGTCTTCGAGTTCAAAACGATGGTGCGCAATCTCCACGCGGCGGGTATCGAAGTGATTCTCGATGTGGTTTACAATCATACGGCGGAAGGAAATCATCTCGGCCCGACGCTTTGCTTTCGCGGGATCGACAATCTCGCTTACTACCGGTTGCAGCCGGACAATGCGCGTTTCTATCTGGATTTCACCGGCACGGGCAACACGTTTAACCTGCTGCATCCGCGCGCGCTGCAACTGGTGATGGACAGCTTGCGCTATTGGATCCTCGAAATGCACGTGGACGGCTTTCGCTTCGACCTCGCTGCCACGCTCGCGCGCGATCACGAGGGCGTGAACAAATTGCACGCTTTCTTTGAAATCATTCACCAGGATCCGGTGCTCTCCCAGGTAAAGCTAATCGCCGAACCGTGGGACGTGGGCGAAGGCGGCTATCAGGTCGGAAATTTTCCCGTGCTCTGGGCGGAATGGAACGGCAAATATCGAGACGCGGTTCGCAGTTTTTGGAAGGGCGACGAGGGCCGCATTGGCGAGATGGGATACCGGCTCACCGGAAGCCCCGATCTGTATCAGTATAACGGGCGTCGCCCCTACGCGAGCATTAATTTCGTCACCGCTCACGATGGCTTCACTCTGACCGACCTGGTCAGTTACAACGAAAAACACAACGAGCTAAACGGCGACGAAAACCGCGACGGCGACAACAACAATCAATCTTGGAATTGCGGGGTCGAAGGCCCAACAGACGACCCACAAATCAACGCGTTGCGCAATCGTCAGCGCAGAAATTTTCTGGCGACACTTTTTCTCTCGCAAGGCGTGCCCATGCTGACTGCCGGCGACGAGTGGGGCAAGTCGCAAAATGGCAACAACAATGCTTATTGTCAGGACAACGAAATCAGTTGGTTCAACTGGAAGCGCGACGAAAAACAGAATCGGTTCCTAGAGTTCACGCGAACATTGATTCAGCTCCGGAAGAATCATCCCGTCTTCCGCCGACCGAAGTTCTTTCAGGGACGACGAATTCGTGGTTCCGAAACCCGAGATGTGATGTGGTTCAACCCCGGCGGGAATGAGATGAGCGAGGAAGAATGGATATCGCCGTTTGTGCGTTGTGTCGGCATACTGCTGAGTGGCGATGCAACCGATGTACTCAATTTTGAAGGCGAACCGATCCGGGACGACACGTTCCTGCTGCTCATCAATGCGCATTATGAATCGATCCCGTTTGTTCTGCCTGGACAGGAGCAGATCGAGTGGCAACTCATTCTCGACACGATGGACTCTGACGGTTTCCCGATGGAGCCTAAAAAATTTTCCTCCGGCGACGATTTCGATCTTGGTGGCCGCGTTGTTTGTTTATTTCGATTGGTGAGCGGCGCGCAGGCTCAGGCCCGCGAGGAATCTTGGAAGAAACGCCGTGTCGAGTTCCCGCCAATCAGCGCGGAAGAAGAACGGGCTCGCGGGAGCTAGGGTGACGTGTCCCTTATATTTAGAAATTTTGAGTAAGCGCGATGTTGCAACGGCAAACGAATTTTATTATAGGAATATCGGGCGCGCCTTGTGATACAGGCCAGTTGTTGGTCAGTGATTCGCCATGGTACCAAGTTCTCTCATTATCGTCACTGATCGAGGCAGTTTGAAGGCATATCGAGTGAATGAGACGCCCACCCGCGGGCCGAGCCTGCAGCTCGTGCAAGCCTTTAACATCACCGACGCGCACGGGAGACTCGTGGATAAGGTTAGCGATCTGGCCGGACGATTCCCTGTGAGTGCTGGCGCTGGCGCTCACCACGGAGCAGCTTCCATTGCCGAGCGAACTCAACTCGAAACGGAAAACGACCGACGTATCCAAAAGGAACTGGCCGATCAAATCGTGAAAATCGTGTCGCAAAATGGAAAAGAAGGCTGGTCGTTTGCTGCACCTGCGGAAATTCATTCTGCAATCGTGGATCTTTTACCCCCGGCTGTGCGCAACCGGATTGTCGAGCATGTAAAGTCAGATCTCGTCAAGACGGAACCGGCGAAATTGCCAGCGCATTTTCGCTCGTTGCGGGAAATTTGAAATCAAGATGTTTGATTCTGGATACTCGATATTGGATGAAAGATTTGTGCGGTTGCTTATCACGCATCATGCGTCCGGCATTCGGCGTCGAGCAAGGGAAGATTTTTGTTCCCTCAGCAGCGCAGAGCAGCTTAGTATCTAACCAATTATGCAACTGCCTGTGAAGATCTCGTACCGGGGTCTGGAGAAATCAGACCAGATCGATAACCTTGTTTTGGATTATGCAGCGCGACTGGAAAAATTCTGTGACCACATCAACCGCTGCGACGTGGCTATCGAGCAGACAAATCATACGCATCAAAAAGGAAATCCCTATCGGTGCCGCATCGATGTGACTGTGGCTCGCGGCCACGAGCTTGTCGCCGACGAAAGACAGAAGGACAACGGCACACACGAGCCGCTCAAAAAGGTGATCCACGATGCTTTCAAAACCATGGAGCGCGAGCTGCGCCGAGTGGTTGAAAAACAACGCCGCGAGGTTAAAACACACGCCGACTCACGCTCGCCAAAATAGTCGCGCCGCAAACGAGCGGCGATTCACTGCGAATTCATCCGCGGACCGCCGCGTTTCTTGCGACTGAGGACAGGCGCCGCTACAATCTGTTTATGTGCGGGATTGTTGGGTACGTAGGCCGCGCTAAAGCGGCGCCTATTTTGCTCGATGGGCTACGGCGACTTGAATATCGCGGCTACGACTCTGCCGGATTAGCCGTAGTTAATGGGCGTCACGAACTTCAGACACGCAAATGTGCCGGACGTATCGCGGCCTTGGCGAAATTGATGGTGAAGAAACCGGTTTCAGGTTCGTTCGGGGTCAGTCACACCCGCTGGGCCACGCACGGAAAAGTCACGAACGAAAACGCGCACCCGCACTTCGATGCCAGCGGTAAACTGGCGCTCGTTCACAATGGTGTGATCGAAAATTATCAAACGCTCAGGGAGGAGTTGATCAGCGGCGGTGACACCAATTTTCGCTCGGAAACGGATACCGAAGTGCTGGCGCACCTGATCGGAAAACTCTATGACGAATCATGTGCGACCACGGTGGACACGCCGCAAAAAAAGGCCCACATGCTTGAAGCGGTTCGGGCGGCACTTCAACGGGTGATCGGAACGTATGGCATCGCCTTGATCCATTCGGATGTACCGGAATTCATGATTGGCGCGCGACGAGGCAGCCCGCTGGTTCTCGGCGTGGGGAAGGGCGAAAACTTTCTGGCCAGCGATGTGAGCGCAATCGTCGCGTACACGCGCGACGCTGTTTACCTGAACGACTTCGATGTCGTCGCGGTCGATCGAGAAAAATTCGAGATCAGCTCGCTTGCTGGTGAAACAGGCGATCATCAAGTGAGCAAGGTGGAATTCACGGCCGAGGACATCAAGAAAGGCGATTATGCGCATTACATGCTCAAGGAAATCTTTGAGCAGCCCGGCACGGTGCGCGACGCGATGCGCGGCCGACTCAGCCCGGAAGAATGCACCGCCAGACTGGGCGGATTGAACATGACCCCCCCGCAATTACGCGATGTCGGGCGCATCATTCTTACGGGTTGCGGCACCGCCCTGCATGCGGGCAGGGTGGGGGAATATTTGATCGAAGCGCTGGCGAATATTCCGACTGAGGTAGAATACGCAAGCGAGTTCCGCCATCGGAACACGCCGCTGACTCGCGAGACGCTGGTTTTCACTATCAGCCAAAGCGGAGAGACCGCCGACACACTTGGCGCGCTCCGCGAAAGCCGACGCAAAGGGTTCCGGACACTTGGAATCTGCAATAACGTGGCGAGCACAATTGCGCGCGAGAGCGACGGGGGTGTTTATATGCATGCCGGGCCCGAAATCGGCGTTGCAGCCACGAAATCTTTCACGTCGCAAGTTGTCATCCTGACGCTGATTGGGCTGCTCTTCGGCCGGATGCGAACCCTTTCTACGGCCGAAGGAAGCCGAATCATCGAGTCGCTGGAAGCATTGCCTGAACAGATCGAGACCGTCCTGAAATTGAGCGATCAGATCAAAGAGATCGCAAAAAAATACGCCGATGTGACTGGAATGCTCTTCTTCGGTCGCCAGTTCAACTTTCCAATCGCACTCGAAGGTGCGCTGAAGATGAAAGAGATCACGTATTTATTTGCTGAGGGACACCCTAGCGCTGAACTCAAGCATGGCATCATCGCGCTGATACGTCCTGATCTGCCCTCAGTTTTTATCGCGCCTGATGATGGCGTTTTTTCAAAGAACCTGAATAACATTGAGCAGGTCAAAGCACGAAAGGGCCCGGTGATTGCGCTTACGAGCGGAAACGGTGCCAGCCAACTTAAAACGCTTGCCAACGAAATTGTAACGCTGCCCGAGGCGCCGGATTGCGTGATGCCGGTATTAAGTGTTATACCGCTTCAATTGCTTGCTTACCATCTTGCTGTCGAACTGCGTCGCGATGTAGATAAACCTCGCAACCTCGCCAAGAGCGTGACCGTGGAGTAATCTCGGACACCCGCCGCGTAGCTGAGCGGCGATTACAGATTTGCAGTAAATTGTCGGCTCAGCCATCTTTGCACCCGTGCAACAAAGCGACGAATACGTCCTCCGAGCCCTGCAAGACGTCGGTCTGGTAACGAGGCGGCAGATTGAAAGCGCGCAGGCGCGCTTGAACGGCGCGGCCGGCGTAGTCGATGTGTTGATTCGAGATGGAATCGTTTCCGACGCGGACGTCTCGCGGACGCTGGCGGCGCAAGCGCACATGGACTGGATCGACATTTCCTCGATGGTCATCCCGCCGCAGATCATCAAACAGATCCGTGCGGAGCAGGCGCGCCGCTTCAAAGTGATTCCGGTA
>QHNV01000089.1 GCA_003218535.1 Verrucomicrobiota bacterium | reverse complement strand
GGTAAATCGCTTTTATTCAAGATAACGATTTCGTTGGTCCCGCAGCTGCGGGATTCTTCGAAATGAGGCGGCTTTGGCGCATTGCGATCCGCGATGTGAAGACGGAGGTCCGCCAATTGCAATGATTTCTCAGTACGCGCAATTCCTTCGCGCTCGATGCCGTTGGCCGACGGTCGCAGCCCGGCGGTATCGAGCAACCGGATCGGCACGCCGCCCAGGTTTACCGTCTCTTCGATGGTGTCGCGAGTGGTGCCATGCGCGTCGCTGACGATCACCCGGTCGTAGCCGAGAAGCCGGTTGAGCAAACTCGATTTACCTGCATTCGTGGCCCCGTAAATCACCACCCGCACGCCTTCGCGCAGGACCCGGCCTTGATCGGCGGTGGCGAGCAACGCGGCAATTCCATCGCGAACAGAATCGAGCCGTGAGCGCAAGGTTTCGCCTTCATCTGGTGCGATTCCTTCCTCGGGAAAATCAATCGATGCTTCGATATGCGCCTGCAACGCAACTAGTTCGTCGCGAATTTTCCTGATCTTTTCGCCAAGCCTGCCCTCAAGCTGCTCGGTTGCAGAACGCAGCGCGAGATCGGTCTTCGCTCGGATCAGATCGATGACGGCTTCAGCTTGAGTGAGATCCATCTTGCCGTTGAGAAAAGCGCGCTCAGTGAACTCGCCTGGCCGTGCCGCCCGCGCGCCGGCGCGCAGACAAGCTTCAAGCACTTTTGCCGATACCAGAGTCCCGCCGTGACAACTGATCTCCACTAAATCTTCTCCGGTATAACTGGCGGGCGCGCGATGCACCGAGAGCATCACTTGATCGATCAGCCGATCTGCTCCGTTGAAAATTTCGCCGAAATGCTGAACATGCGATGCAAATCGTGACGGGCCTTCTTTCCCTCGAAAAATCTTGTCCGCCACAGCAATCGCGTTCGCGCCGGAGATGCGTACCAGCGCGATAGCGCCTTCGCCCGGAGGCGTCGAAATCGCGGCTATAGTGTCGGAAACAGTCACGATTCTAGCGCCGGCCCTCTTTCATAGTTTGCAGCCATTTGTCGAAATCGACCCGTCGTACCTTGAATGTTTGCTGAAGCTTATGAAGCGCAGCGAGGCGCTCTTCGGCGGATGGCTCTGCGGCTTTTGCAGCCAAGCTCCGCTCCGCGGTGCCCTTGTTACCTTCCTGCCGAAGACTCTGTCCTTTTCGACGCTGTGCCATATCAATCTCAATTGTAGGGCAACCGCTTCGGTTGCCAAATTTAGCTGCGCCGCTTACCGACCCAGATCTACTATTGAGTGCGTATCACATCACGCAGCGCCGAGACGCATTTCTCATTTTCCTCGATCGTGCCCACCGAAATGCGCACCCATTCGGGTAAGCCGTAGCCTTTAAGGGGGCGCACAATGATGTTCCGTCTCAGCAGTTGGTCGAAGATCGCAAGCCCATCGCCCACGTTTACCATCACAAAGTTTGCCACGCCAGGCACGAACTGAATCTTCATTTCGGTGAGTTTGTCCTGCAGATACGCGCGGCCTTCATCCACTACGCGTTTCGTTTCGTGTTGGTGCGCCGCATCGTTCAAAGCCGCCAGCGCCCCGGCGTGAGCAATGCTGTTCACATTGAATGGTTGGCGCGTTTTATGAAGGACTTCGATCAAATCGACCGGCGCGACGCCATAGCCAATCCGCAGACCGGCGAGACCATGAATTTTCGAAAACGTGCGCAGCACCGCCACGTTTTGTCCTGCGCGAACGTATCGCAGCGTGTCGGGCGGATCGTTCAGGAATTCAAAATACGCTTCGTCGAAAACGACAATGATGTTCCCGGGGACGCGCGACATGAAGCTGTCGATCTTGCGCTGCGAAATTAATGTGCCCGTCGGATTGTTCGGATTAGGGACGAAAATCAGGCGCGTTTTCGGCGTAATGGCATCCAGCATCCGGTCGAGGTCCTGCTGAAAATCGGGAGCCGGTACTTCAATTGCGCGCGCGCCGAAAGAGGTTGCCAGCAGTTTATAGACGATAAACGCATGCTGAGACGTGATCACATCATCGCCCGGATTGAGAAACGCGTGGCCGAGAAATTCGATGACCTCATTTGAGCCGTTGCCCAGAATAATGTTGTCCGGCGCAACACCGAGTTTGGTCGCGATCGCTTTGCGCAAATAAAGTCCGCTGCCATCCGGGTAGAGATGTGCGTTCTCCAAAGCATCGTGCATTGCTTGAATTGCTTTCGGAGAAGGGCCCAGCGGATTCTCGTTCGAGGCCAGCTTGACGATCGCGCCCGGCTCTACACCGAGTTCGCGCGCCGTTTCCTCGATCGGTTTCCCCGGTTCGTAAACAGTTAGCTCGCGCAACTGGGGATTCGCCAGCTCCCAGATCGACTCGCGTCGCGTCCGGAGGGCAACCGATTGCTTCAATTGGCTGGGTCGCCCAACTCCTTCATTCCCCTTGGCCGCGGGTGGCGAGTGATCTCTCTTGAAGGGGCTGCCCACCTTCGGCGGGTTCGGCGAAGTCATGCGCGAGAGATTAAATGGAACTGTTCTAATTCGCCACGATGAATCCGCGCAGCAGACTTGCCCGCAAGTCAGGCTTCTTGTCGCAAAAAGGTTCGCCTAAATCGATCGCGTGCCTCGGCATTTGGGATAGTTGCTGCAACCCCAAAACGTCGAACCCGCGCCAGAGCCGTGTCGCGCCACCCTCTTCACCATTAGCGCACTACAATCCGGACAGTGCGGAGTAGCGACAGATTCATTGGCACTCGCGGCGGACTTCCCTGTTTGGCGTCTGGCTCGCGCTGACCGGATTGCGCAAATGAGGGCCTGCTCAACTTTCAAGCGGAACCAATACAACGGTAATCCGACGACCGCGACGAGAATGGCGCAGACGACAATGACCTGCACCATGGTGCCCGTTAAAGCCTGGGTGAATTGATCGATCTGCGCGATCGCCATGTTCGTAAATGCCGCTAAATTCACGTGACCTTTTCAGATCTTTTTCTTCTCGCCATGTCCCGCATTCTTACTCCTTCCTAGATCTTCCTTGTTCCTTCAACCTTTTTCTCGCTTCTCATCGGAAAAGCTTCGGTTAGGTTCAGGCCGATAATGCCGGACGAGCTTAAGAATGCACTGAACGAGTTCGTTAGCTTCGCCCAGACATTGCGCGGCGACGAAAAAAGCGAGGCACAAACTTTCCTCGATCACTTCTTCCGTGCGCTTGGCCACAAAGGTGTCATTGAAGCAGGCGCGACGTTTGAGTCCCGGGTTGCAAAGAAGCCCGGTTCTCCGCAGCTAGAGCTGATCAAAGGTAATGGCGCCAGACTGAAGGGCGGAAAGAAGTTCGCCGATCTCCTCTGGCCCGATCGCGTGCTGATCGAAATGAAATCACGCGGTGAGAAACTCGAGAGATACTATGACCAAGCATTCGATTACGTTCTCTAGATGAAACCGGGCGATTTCATTTTCGAAAACCAGGGGTGGAGGTCCCGCGTAGGAAACGCGATCGCTTGGTTGGAGCCGGTATATCAGAGCGACAACATTGAAATCGGGCATAGGTAACTTCGGTCAACTTGAAGCGCGATGCGGCCTCTGCAACAACTTACCACAGCCAAGGTCGGAAGACTGGCTACGGCCGATAGTGACATTAACACTCACCCACAAGAGCACGCCATCGTCGTACAAGCGTTCGTGACAGCGTTCTGGGGACATCAGCGCACTCGCCCGCGAGCATCTATCTCGTTCGTTTTTGCATGCGCGTGCTTAAATGGCCGGAGATTAAGGCCGCCGCCGAGATAGCATATAACGATGGAGGAAACGCTCTGAGAGCCCATGAGGTTGAACAGCTACTTGCAGTTTACGCCTAACCAATCGCTGGAGCCAACCCAGCACTTTGTTGTAAGCTCTTAATCGATGCGCACACCAATTCTCAAAGTGCTGGGTGGCTCAACTCCTTCTCGTTAGGCCCGCATACACGCCATGAACATAACGATTCCTTGCCCGCGTTGCCGCAAAAGCTTTTCTGTCTCGTTGCACGAGATCGTACCTGGTGCAAGCCGTCCGTGCCCTGAGTGCGGCGCGCAAATCAAATTCGCGGGTCAGGACGCAAGTAAAGTTGAGAGCATCATTGAGCAGCTCAGTAGCGTCCCTGGTGTCAAGGTCAACGTTAAGGTCAGGGAAAGGCGGAAGCCGTGGTGGAAGTTCTGGGGGAAACGGGGAACATGAACTGCGGGCCTAACCCGTCGCTGCAGCCGACAGAGCCGCCAAAAGACTTTACTGTGAAGTTCGGTAAGTATGGGCGCACCGTCGAGTACAACGACGCTGAGGACACATACTCTTCACTTTCGATGTCAGCTCTAAGTTCGACTTCAAGAACGGGAACTCGCCGAACCATAAGTCACTCTGCTTGGAACATCACGCGCCGCAAACTCCGCGTAGCCCTCGGTATGCTGTCGCTTTTGAGCGCACGAAGCAGTTTTTGAAGTCGTGCGGTTATGAGGTCGAGATCTGTGGAGAGTAGTTGCACACGCTGTACCGAGACTTTGGTGAATTTTAAGGATCATCATGAATAACTTCACAAAATATGCTGCAATGCTTGCGTTAGTCCTTGGATGGTTTTTCTCTGGCTGCGGCAAGAACGCACTGGAACCGGCCGCACCTGTTCCAGTCGATTGCCAGAAGTTCCTTGATAAGTATTTTGAGGCCGTCAAATCAAAGGATGTTGGGAAAATAAAAGAGTTCTCGTCTTACGTCTCTCGTGTGCAGAGCGAAGGGATGCCAGCGAGCAGCATCGATATGATGCGTGAAACCAGGGGAAGGTTTGCTGCGGATGTCTTTGAACGCATGAACAAAGAGCTTGGTGATTTCCAAAGTTACTCTGTTATTAGCGCGAAAGAGACAACAGTAACGACGGCTGAGCTAGCAGCAAAGAAGATGCAAGGGACAGGACTACAAGGGATCCATGCCGAGATTATTTGTAAAGCCAAATTCTCGAAAAAACATTCTGCGCTGATCGGCCTCAATCTGTTTAAAGAGACTCAGGATTCCGACTATTCTGTTGAAGCCTGGAGGTACCAAGCAGAACCATGACTGACTTAGCAGACGAGCGTCACTGGAAAGGGTGAACTCTCACCGACCCGGGATTACCTTAAGGAGTAACATCATGCCGACGTACATCAGTTTGGTGCAATTCACCGACATGGGCACCCAGGCCGCCAAGCAGACGACCCAGCGAGTGGCCGACTGGGCCGTCAAGGTGCAGCCGATGGGAGTGAACATCAAACAAATGTATTGGACGCTCGGTGAATATGACCAAGTGTGCATCTTCGACGCCCCGGACGACGAAACGGCCGCCAGCGTGTTGCTGGCCGCAGACATGCTGGGCAACATCCGAACCCAGACAATGCGTGCTTTCACGAGCTCCGAGATAGAGATGATTCGGGCCAAGATGCCATGACCAATGATTCACGTTTACGATCGCGCTAACAAATGATCGAGACACACGAAGACGAAGGCGAGTTCAAAGAGTGGTAAGCGAGACGAACCAAACACCGGCAGATTGTGAAATACTACTGCGGTTTGCGATACGCAGCTTTTACTGATTGTTAGCCACGGCTTCCGGCACAGGTTTGTTTAGTTCAAGCTCGGCGCTCACTTTCTGCAGGCCCGCAGTGAGAGCTTCAATTTGCTTTTGCTGTTGCGCGATAGTCGTCTGGAAATCCCTTTGCTGCTGCGCGACCATTGATTTCAGTCCAACGATCGTCGCTTCCTGTTGCTCGACTTTGCGATGCTCTTTGAGGAACTCATTTAGCAACATCGCGTTCATCGCGTCGTAGCGCACGGTGTAAATCTCACCGTTCTCGTCACGCACCACCAAGTCCGGGTTCATGTTAGCTACTTCTTCCGCAATCAAACCAAATTGCGGCGTCCCGGTGTTATCGCTCTTGTAATGGAACGTAACCGGCTTTAGCGCAGGGATCGCTTCGCTGGCCTTGTCCATTGGTTTAATCTCATTCTTAAATCGGCGCGAAGAACTGACTGTGCCGAGCTGCCCAGCCGAGTCGATCACCACTGGTATGGCATTCGCGTTTTCGTTGTTCGCCCGCGAACGCCTGCAATGAACGCGGCTGTCTGTACATCGCCGATTCGAATAGCGTTCGACTCGGCAAAATCGCCCTGATTGCCAATGTAGATATTGTGACTGCCACTTTCGAGATTACTGCCGGCCGAGTCACCCAAGGCGATGTTGAAGCTACCGGGGCCTCCCACCTCGATAGGTACTCCTAGCATGCTAAGCGCTCCAAAACCAACGGCGGTGTTGCCGTTGTCGCCTGAGCTCCAGAAAAGGGCTACCGGACCAACGGCCGTGTTGTCGTTGCCATCGTCGTTGTTCTCGAGTGCACTACTACCGATAGCTATGTTGTCGTTTCCGCTGGTGTTAGTTGAGAGCGCGTCGGTACCGAAGGCATTGTTGCGTGCGCCATTGCGGTTGAAAAAGAGCGCTTGCCAGCCAAATGCCGTGTTGCCATTGCCTGTTGAATTCTTATTAAGCGCTTGGTAACCGCTAGCCGTATTGCCGCTGCCGGTCGAGTTGCTGGCAAGGGCTCCCTGTCCAACCGCAATGTTCTGCTCGCCGTTCGTGTTGCTGAAAAGGGCATTAACACCTACCGCAGTGTTGCTGCTGCCCGTTGTTGTGGAAAAGAGCCTGAACGCCCACGGCCGTATTGAATCCGCCAGTGGTGTCGAACTTGAGCGTATTGAGGCCGAGAGCTGTGTTGAATTGGCCAGTGGTAAGGCTTAGGAGAGCGTTAAGTCCCTCAGCCGTGTTGCCGTTGGCATAGCCTCCGTCCGGTGCTGGAGTAACTCCGTGCGCTTCGGGTAAAAGTGCGAAGCAAACCAGCACAGTGACGATGAGAAGTGGCAGACTTATTCTTTTGAATTGAATCAATGGATTCATTTGGTTCTTCCTTTCTTTTGCCCGCCGAGTGATTCTCTGGTTTGCGGGTCCGGAGGAGGCGAAGAACCTAGCGGGGAAATGTCCTCCGCCTAATTCGAATCCGTAGCGTCAAACGTTTTAGAAAAACCGCCTGAATCGGTCTAGTCAGGCGGCGCCTAATTTTTGTATAATGCGAAGCCTGATACTCGAATCGCAGATTCTAGTTCCACAAACGCAGTCTGCTTTTCATCCGCGTGCACAACGAAACGCTTTCCGTCATCGCAATGTGCGTCTGCAATCCAGATCGACCACCAACCGATCAAATACGGCGCCCGTCAGCCGATGAAGTTTTGCGATTACACAAAGAATTTCTGAACCTAGAGATTTTTCTCTACTACAAAAAACCGCTAATGCTGGTAGAAGAAAAAATGCAATGCGGTCGGCGATTACATCGATTGGTTTCAAGCAATTGAGAATGCAATCCAGCGTTGCGTTCGCCGTAGCAACCTGTCCTCCTAAAATTCGATTCCGGCGCAAAGACATTTACGTGCTGTCCGTTGGACACGCGCGCATGGACGGCTACAGTGCGTGCGCCCGCCGTCTTCGGCTACGCCCTTAATGAATAAACTCGACGCGCAGCGACAAAAGGAAATTCAACAGGCTGAGGAACTGCTTTTTGCGGGGCCGCAGGCGCTTGGGTTTGCCAAGGGACTTTTCCAGGGGCATTTCGTTGCCGATTGGGTGATGCCTTATCCGCGTATTCCAGCGGCACAGCAAGCTGAATTGGACGTAACTCTCGGCGAACTTCGCCAATTTCTCGACGAACATCTGGATCCTGCCGAGATCGATCGGCAGGCAGACATTCCGCGCGACGTGATTGATGGCCTTGGCCGCGTCGGTGTGCTTGGCATGACCGCACCTAAGGAATATGGCGGACGCGGCTTCTCGCAAATGGCCAACTGCAAAGTGCTGGAAGAAATCGGCCGCCGTTGCGCATCGACATCGGTTTTCGTCAACGCGCACCATTCTATCGGAATTCGCGCGTTGTTGTTATTCGGAACGCACGAGCAAAAGCAGAAATGGCTTCCAAAATTATCGAGCGGCGAGCAGCTGGGCGCATTTGCGCTCACTGAGAAGGAAGCCGGATCCGATGCGGCCAATGTGCAGATGCAGGCGCGCCCTACCGAGGACGGATCGCACTTTATTTTGACTGGCGAAAAACGTTACATCACGAACGCAGCGCTCGCGCACGAACTCACCGTAATGGCGCGAACGCCGGTGCCGGGGTCGGATAAAACCGCGATCACGGCATTTCTTGTGACGCCTGACATGCCCGGGTTCGAAATACTCGAGCCGCGCATGCCGAAGATGGGAATCCGCGGAACTGCCACGGGACGATTCGCGTTGCGCGACGTGAAAGTGCCAAAGGAAAATGTTCTCGGACCGATGGGGAAGGGACTAAAGGTCGCCCTGACGGTGCTGGATTTCGGGCGGACCACGTTCGGCGCGTGTTGCACAGGTGCGGCCAAGACATGCCTGGAGCTCGCGGTCCAGCACGCGAACACGCGAAAACAATTCAACAAAAAGCTGGGCGAATTCGAGCTTGTCAAAAAGAAAGTCGCCCGTATCGCAGCGGACGCCTACTCAATGGAAGCAATGACCACGGTCACCGCGTCACTGATCGACCGCGGACTCGAAGACTACATGATTGAGACAGCCATGCTGAAGGTCTTCACCACCGAGCGCCTCTGGGAGTGTATCAACGACGTCTTCCAGATTTATGGCGGGTCGGCGTACTTTGTCGATCTTCCGCTGGAGCGAATGATGCGTGACGCGCGCATCAACCAGATCGGCGAAGGCAGCAATGAAGTGCTCACTTCGTTCATCGCGCTAGTGGGCATGCGCGGGCCGGGCATGGAATTCAAGGAAATTTACGACACGATGACGAAACCGTCGCGCGCAGGAATTGGCCGAGCGTGGGCGGCCGGCATGCATCGGCTCGGAGCGACTGTGCGGGTTCCCGATGTCCCGGTGCGCAGCCCCGAGCTCCGTCCATTTGCTAATCAGCTCGGTCGCTTAATCAGGCGTTTTAATTTTGCGGTCAACCGCGCATTGATCACTTATCGCGAGCCGATTCTCGACATGCAGCTTATCCAGGAGCGTATTGCCAACGCAGCGATGGATCTTTTCGCTTCGACGTGTGTCCTGAGCCGCCACGACAGCGAGATTCAGTTCGCCCGTCGAAATGGCGACGCGGCAGCGCCCGATTATTCTGCTGCCGATCTGTTTTTGCGTCAGTCGTTTCGCCGGATTCGCAATTTTCTCGCCGGACTGACCGATAATGACGACAAAGCGCTGCTCGAAGCCGCAAGGTCCTGCTTAGCTAAGCCTACTAGCTAACTCCGAAGGTTTTCGCGAGTAAAATTTGACCGCGCGCATTTATACCGACAGAGATGCCGATTTTCGCTGGCTGAAAAGGAAAACGTGCGCGGTGATCGGTTTCGGCGCCCAAGGCCGTGCTCAAGCTCTCAATCTTCGGGACAGCGGGGCGAACGTAATCGTTGGGCTTTATCCCGGCAGCAAGTCGCGCGCACGCGCGAGGCGAAGTGGTCTTCGAGTGCTCGACACGCCGGAAGCGGTGCGGCGCGGCGACATTGTTTTTCTGGCGCTTTCAGACACCAAGATACCAGTTATTTATCGAGAACAGATCGCTCCCAATTTGGGTCGCGGTCAGACGCTGCTCTTCGCGCACGGCTTTGCGATTTATTACCGAACGATCGTTCCGCGCAAAGATGTCGATGTTGTGATGGTTGCCCCCAAGGGACTCGGACCAATGGTGCGCCGCGAATTTCTCCGAGGTCGCGGCGCACCTGGCCTGATTGCGGTTCATCAGAATTTCAGCCGGCATGCGAGGCGGACGGCGCTAGCTTGGGCTAAAGGAATTGGTTGTACCCGTGCCGGTGTTCTTGAAACGACTTTTCGAGAAGAGACGGAGACCGATCTCTTTGGGGAACAAGCGGTACTGTGCGGTGGAACAAGCGCGCTAATTCGCGCCGGGTTTGACACGCTCGTTCGCGCCGGCTATCCGCCGGAGCTCGCCTATTTCGAATGCCTGCACGAACTCAAGTTTATTGTCGATCTTATCCACGAGGCAGGACTTGCCGGGATGCGCAGACTGATTTCTGATACCGCCAAATGGGGCGAATTAACGGTTGGTCCAAAGGTTATCGATCAAGCCGTGCAAAAGCACATGAGATCTGCGTTGCGCGACATTCGCTCCGGAAAATTTACGCGCGAATTTATTCGGGAAATGACAACGGGAGGACGCCGTCGCGCCCGGCTATTACGCAAAGCTGAACGGCACCCCATCGAAAAAGTGGGTGCACGCCTGCGAAGCCTAATGAGTTGGAAATAGAAAACAAAACCCAGTCGGCGCTGCCGCATCAGGCAGCGTATCGCTCGCCAGCTGTCGTCTTTTGGCGAACCTATTATTTCTCTGACTCGCGCCCGATGACCTCCATTGCGTTGGCAGTGGTCGGGAAAATGCCAAACACCCGATCGCATCGCTGCGGGATACCAGAAGCGATGGTCTTCACGTAGCAGATTTTTACGACTCTTGGTTGGGCAACCTGCTGCGTTGGTTGCGCAACTACGTTCTTGCTCGGGTCCGAAGCAAATGCCGATGCGCAAAATGCGAGCGCGAGCGCGCAGCTTGCACATGGTACCGACCAGCCGCACAAGCGACTGAACCTCGTTTCTATTTTCATGCACTGATTGTGAGCCCGCTTCGAATTTTGTGCAAGCAAATTCCGGAGTGCCTTAGGACAAAGAAACGACACTCTCGGACACCCCGTCTTTGCCATCCGAGTTTGCAAGAGGCTTGGCGGACAAGCTAGCCTCAATCTGCCCAGAGAAAGTGTTCCAGGCGCAGCTGATTAAGGCGGGCCTTGGCTTCTTCACTTCGGTCCCCGCCCACTGCCGCTAGTCGCTCGTAGATCGCGGCCGCAGACTCCCATTTTGAATCCTCTTCTAATAGCCGCGCGGCATTAAATCCGGCTTTGTAATACCAGAAAAGTTCCCGGCGCCCGCCTGGACGGGCTTCGTCCTCCAAAATTTTATAAAATGTTTCCAACGCACCAGCCCGGTCGTTTTTCTTCTCCAAGCAAAGGGCCTTTTTGAAAAGCGCCTGGTTGCTCCAGTGGAGCGGCTCATTTTTGTCTGATGCCAATTGGTCATAAATTTCGACGGCCTGCTGATAATTTGCGCTGCCGCCCATCTCGAAAAAAATGTCGCCCTTGCCACAGAGAGCCTCGCGTTTCTCAGACTGCTCAGCATCGCTTTTCAGTACTTCGTCATATAGCACGAGAGCGTCCTTGGGCTTCCCCAGTTTGCGCTCGATAACAGCTTGTTCGTTACGCGCGGCCCATCGCATTGCGCCGTTAAGGCGAACAACTTCATCGAACAGGACGATCGCTCGATCGAGTGAATGCTCACCCATGCTGGACATCGCCGATTTCGCCGCGAAGAACAGCGCCTTTTCGCCAAGCGAATTGTCGGGGTTTTGCTGCGCCAGCATTTCGAACTGTGTTTGCGCATTCGCGAAATCTTGGCGCCGATAATACATCTCCGCTAATTTCATCCGAACTTCTGCAGCAAAAGGCGAGGCGCTGTGTTGATCAAGAAACCGTTTCGCCAAGTCGATTGCTTTCGCCTCATCACCATCGGCTGAATCCTCAATCCAGATCCGGAGATAATCGGCGCGTTCCATCGCCGCTGTAGTTGGATTGGAATTGGCTGCACGCGCGAGATTTTTTTGCGCTTCAGCAATCCGGGGCGGAGAGGAATGGAATGCTAACTCGGCCAGGCCAACCCAGGCCTCCGACACGCGTGGATTTCGAGGAAAATCGCGGATGAACTTCTGTAGCGTTTCCGCCGCTTTCTTATCGCCCTTGGCCGCTTGCAACAAGCCTTCCTCCAATCGCAGGCTGGCGCGAGATTCTTCATCGCCGCCTTGCTTTTCGAGTTCGTTATACTCGGCCACAAAACGGGCGTGATCGCCCAGCTGCAACCAGCCGGTGCACGCGTCAAACAATGCAATCTTTGCCCATGGCGACGCAGAATGTCCGATTTGTTCAAAGGCCGCCGTAGCCGCGGCAAATCGTTTCGCGAGATATTGCGCTTGAGCGGCGAGCAGGTTGATTCGATCAAGCAAAGAGGACTCTGGCCGCAGCGAGCGAGCGTCATTCAGAATCGCGATCGCCTCGTCAAAATCTCGATCCTCTATTTCGAGTTGCGCAAACTCCACCAGAGCCGGCGCGATCGCAGAGGATTTTACTTCGCCCCGGCGCAACTGAGTGAATAATTGTCGTGCACGGTCTCGGTGACCGGCGCGGATTTCGAGCCTCGCGAGATACCATCGTGCAAATGTTCGCCGCGGTTGTTCCGGATTGCGCACCCATTTCTCCAGTTCGCTGCGCGACGGTCTGCGCTCGGCCGAGTAAAGCTGATCCAGCTTTGCGAAGAGAACAGGCAAACCGGCATCCGCCGGGTGATGAGCGACGAACTGCTCGATAACGTCGTCCCCTGATTCGGGAGTTTTTAATTGCAAATGGCCATCGGCTATGCCCAGAAGCGCCGCTACAAGCGGCTCATGAGCGATGTCCTCCGGTTTGTGCAGCACGGCCTGGAACGCGCTGATTGCCTTTTCCGGCCGCCGCAAAGCGAGTTCCAGTTGTCCACGCAAAAGTCGCCGCTCTTTTCGTTCCGCTAACGATCGCGGTTGGATGTCGTCCAGAACCCGTCGCGCATCGGTTGCGTCGGCTTTGGCGATGTACAATTCTGCCAAACGCAACTGCGCTCGCGCAGCCCATTCTTTGTCGCGAACGAGCGCGGTGAGTTTTGCCACTGCTTCATCCGGTCTTTCCAAAGCGCGCAGTGCTTCCGCCGCTCCAAAGGTTGCTGCTGCACGAAATGGTGAAGTTGGCTTCGCCGCCAGTTCTTGGTAGAGCGGTAGCGCGTCCGCCCATCGATGCAGGCTGGCGAGCGCCTGGGCGCGCCAAAATTTTGCCCAATCAAATTGCTGCAGGCGAGGGTCAGCAAGAAGCGCCAATGCCTTGATGGGCTCCTTCGCAGCGACGTGAGCTTCCGCTAGCTTTTCTGCGATAGCGCACCTGTCAGCGTCGCTGGAGCTGTGGTCGAGCAACACTTGCAGGCGCAGTGTTGCAACTTCAGGTACACCTTGCAGCAACGGCTTTGCCGCCTCCGTCAGTTCAGCGGAAATGTCCGCGCGCGCAAGTGTTGCGAATATCCCAAGGAGACACGTCAGTCCGATCTGTTTTGTTCGACTCATGTTTTCTGCAGTGCAGCTCCCAGGTAGCTGCCAGTGTAACTCTCCGCAAGATCGACAATTTTTTCCGGCGGACCCGCTCCTACTATCTCTCCACCGAGCTCACCACCTTCAGGGCCCAGATCAATGATCCAGTCTGCGCACTTAATCATCTCCAGATTATGCTCGATCACAATGATCGTATTGCCTGCGTTTCGGAGCTTCATCAATACTTGCAGCAGTTTTTCAATATCGGCAAAGTGCAACCCTGTTGTCGGCTCATCGAGAATGTAAACGGTGCGGCCTGTCGCCCTTTTCGCAAGCTCGGTCGCAAGTTTCACCCGCTGCGCTTCCCCACCCGAAAGAGTCGTGCCCGCCTGGCCGAGGCGCAAATAGCCCAGACCGACATCCAGCAGCGAATTTAGCTTTTCCGAAATACTTGGGACGTTTCGAAAAAAGCGCGCTGCCTCGTCCACGGTCAGATCGAGCACGTCCGCGATATTCTTGCCTTTGTACGTGATTTCCAGCGTCTCGCGGTTGTAGCGTTTCCCGCGACAAACCTCGCACTCGACATAAACGTCGGGCAGAAAGTGCATCTCGATTTTGATCAACCCGCCGCCTTCACAGTTTTCGCAACGGCCTCCCTTGACATTGAAACTGAAACGGCCTGCGTCATATCCGCGAACGCGTGCCGCCGGTAATTGCGCGAAGAGTTCGCGGATCGGCGTAAATGCACCAGTGTAAGTGACAGGATTCGACCGTGGCGTGCGTCCGATCGGACTTTGGTCGATGACCACTGCTTTGTCGATCTGTTCCAGCCCGCGAATCGTCTTGTAAGCGCCCGGTTTATCTTTTGAATTGTAGAAATGTCGAAATAAGGAGCGTCGCAGGATGTCATCCACCAGAGTGGATTTACCACTGCCGGAAACGCCGGTTACACACGTAAGGCAGCCAAGAGGAAATGAGACATCAATTTTCCTGAGGTTGTTTTCACTTGCCCCGACTACCGTAAGCCAGCCATCGGGTCGCGGCTGAACGCGCTGTTTTGGAATCGCAATGCGCGCGCGCCCAGAAAGGTAATCGCCCGTTAAAGAATTCTTTGCGCGCACGATTTCGGCAAGATTCCCTTGCACCACAATCTCGCCGCCGCGCGGGCCAGCGCCTGGGCCAAGATCAATAATATGGTCCGCGGCGCGAATCGTTTCTTCGTCGTGCTCAACAACGATAACGGAATTGCCGAGATCGCGCAGGCGTCGCAGTGTTCCGAGCAAACGCGCGTTATCCCGTTGATGCAAGCCGATGCTCGGTTCATCTAAAATGTAAAGAACGCCTGCTAACCCCGACCCAATTTGTGTTGCCAGCCGGATTCGTTGCGCTTCGCCCCCGGAAAGCGTACCGCTCTCGCGATTTAGTGTGAGATAACCCAGCCCAACCTCAACAAGAAAGTTCAGGCGCGATCGAATTTCGCGCACCACATCCGTCACAATTGTTTCCTGTTGTGCAGTCAGATCAAGAGCTCCGATAAATCGCAGGGCGCTCTCTATGGTTTGTTCGCTGAATTGATGGATATTCAGTTCGCACCCATATCGATCCTTAATTGTGACGGCGAGGATTTCGGGTTTCAGTCGCGCCCCTCGGCATATTTTACACGGATCGCGCGTCATAAACGCGCGAATGCGATTGCGGGTGAACTCGCTCTGGGTTTGTTCATAGAGTCGCTGCAATTGCGGTACGAGTCCTTCGAAGGGCTTGGCCACTTTCTTTTCCCCAACGCCGCCGAATTCCATTTCAATCGGCTGGCCATTTGTGCCGAAATAAAGCGCGGCTTTGAATTCGTCGGGCAAATCCGCGAACGGCACGTCTTCGCTCAAATGGAAATGTTTCACGAGGGCACCCTGCAGATGACGATAATACGCCCGCATGCGCTTTGTGCCGCGTCGCCAGGGTATGATTGCTCCTTCGGCGAGCGTTTTAGTTGGATCCGATATCATCAAATCCGGATCCACCACGAGTTGCGTTCCCAAACCGTGGCAAGCCGGGCACGCGCCCAGATAGCTGTTGAACGAAAAATGTTTCGGCGTCAGCTCGCTCAGTGTGAACCCGCTCTCCGCGTTCCCATAAGCGGTCGAGTAGCGCAGTTGTTCCCATGTCTCCGATTCGACGTCGGACGTTGGACTGCCTGCTCGCGAAAGCGTTCGGGTTGGAGCGTTCGATGTTTTCTGCTTCGATCGCAAGAGCGATAATTTGTTCCCACCCCATTTGAGCGCGGTCTCAATGGAATCGGTAAGGCGAACGCGGATACCATCGCGTATGACCAGCCGGTCCACCACTGCCTCGATGGTATGCTGCTCGTTTTTTCTGAGCCGGATAGGCTCTGGGCGATCCAGCTCCATAATGTGTCCGTCAATCCGGGCGCGGACAAAGCCTTCACGCCTGATTTTTTCGATTACATCCCGGAATTCGCCTGTTTGATTCTCGATCAACGGTGCCAGCACTACAATTTTCGTTTCCGGTTTGTAGTCGAGAATTTGATCGACGATCTGCTGCGGCGTTTGCCGGGTCAACCGTTCACCGGTGTGCGGATCGTGCGGCTGACCGATTGCCGAAAAGAGCACGCGCAGATAATCGTAAACTTCGGTCGTAGTCGCGATAGTCGATCTGGGATTCGTGCTCGCACTGCGTTGTTCGATGGCGATCGCCGGGGAAAGCCCTTCGATAAAATCGACATTCGGCTTCTCCATTTGATCGAGAAACTGCCGCGCGTACGCGGAGAGGCTTTCCACGTAGCGGCGTTGGCCTTCGGCGTAGAGCGTGTCAAACGCGAGCGACGATTTGCCGGACCCGCTCAATCCGGTAATGACGACCAGTTTTTCCCGAGGAATCTCCAGGTGGAGGTTCTTCAGGTTATGCTGGCGCGCTCCACTGATCTTGATAACCTGTGCTGGCATTCTGACGTCGAGTCTCGAACCTTTTAGTCAAGCACAACCAGGCTTGAATGCAGCAAAACATTCGAGCGCAGGATATGATCGATCTCCGCGCATGAGCCTTTACGTCGGAGCGGCGATCTCGTGCCGCCGCGAGCCGATGACTCCGTTATCTAGGTGAACCCTTAGAAAGAATATCCATATTGTGGCGAGAAAGAATTGAGCAAAGTCAGCATAGCCTTCATTAGCTAGTTGGACTAAGCTTTAAGATCGCTGCTTCAGCAGTGGGATTTTCTGCCAGGACCCAGGCGTAGCCATCAACCTGGGGCAATCGCGCCGCCTTTTCTTCCATCTCCTCTCGCGATACAAACAGGGCGTAAACCGGAAGCGATTGAGCTAGGCCACGCCTGACCAGTGCGAGAGCTTGAGCGCTATTGTAGGTCACGATATACCAGAATGCGATATATCTCTTCTCATCGAGAGGCACTGCCACAAATCCATCTGGCAAAAGCGAGTTTAAGTAAACAGGGTTGATATCCGCTAAAACGAGGCCAGGCTGCCCGCCGAAGAGCTGAACAAAATGCCGCTGGGCGATAAATTCCTGGGACTTGTGCGGTAGCCTAAGGAAATGGAGAGCTTGCCAAACCTGCAATCGATGGGCTGTGGGTGTGTTGCCAACCGAGCGCGAAGGGTAACCCAGGCAGGTTGCAAGAAACAAAACGAAAATGGCCAGGGAAGCGATGGCTCGTTTTACTACAAAAAGATTTTCTGCCGCCCATGTAACTGGGAGAACAGCAATCGCAACCAGGAGAAGTAGTAGGGGCAGGTAAAATCGTATATCGACCCATCTGTAAAAGTAATTCGTCGTCAACAAAAAGAAACTCAAGCCGGCTAGAAAAGCGCAAATAAAGAAGCGGTTGAATCGAATAAAGAATGCACCTATGCAAACCAAAGCGACAAATGCTGGAACAAAAAAGGTACCGGTACCATAAGCAGTGGCACTCGAAAACTTTTGTTGCAGCAGAGCGAATTCTCTCCACAAAAGGGCAATGTTGCTTGGAATGTAGCGTGGAGAAAAAAACGGGGGATGGTTCGGCCAATTAGCAATCCAAAAATCGTATCCGGTTTTGAATGGCGAATGAAACTCGATCGTATTCAGCATCAGTGTAGGACTAACTGCCAAGACGAAGATGATTGGGAGAGCAAGACAATGGAGAAGCCAGTGCAGGCGCCTTTCCCGGGTGGGGAACAAAGCCATGGCTAACAACAGCGGTGCAAAGAAGAGCGACTGCACCCGAATGTTCGCTGAAAGGCCGAGAAAGATCGCAGATAGATAGATTTTCCAGCGGCGTTCCTCCTTGAGGCCGAGGTATGTAAACATGAAGGCCAATACAACAAAAGCCGCCGCGCTAAGTTCACTCATCGGTGAACGGCAGAAAGTGAAGAAAGCGGGTAGCATTGCGAGTAAAAGAGCTGCGAACCCGCCGGCTAATTGCATCCCAAGATAGCTGTAGAATGCGAACACGGCTAAAAGCAGAAGTAAGCCGATTGTTTGATTGGTCCTATACGGCGCAAGAACGGAGTCCGCTTCCGGAAGCACCTTCAGCCAAGGAACCATCAGTGCCGGATAACCGGCAGGATACCTCGACGGCAGCTTCTCGTAGCCAAAGTTCACGTACGGGAATTCGCCCCTGGACATGGCTTTTGCCTGGCCGAAGTATTCCGATGGGTCTGACCAACCCAGATCTAGGAGCCGGGTCCTGTGGTAATCAATCTTGAGCACGGCAAAGTAGTAGAACGTAAGTGCACATACGAAAAGGAGCGCGGCAATTACTGATGGTGCGCTTGCGAAGTTTCGCCTTAGTGTCGGTCGCATTAGAACAAAGCCGCGACTCTAGGCAGAAGGAAATGTTCCGGCAAGCTCGCCCGCAAAAGCAGCCGCTGTAAACCAGCCGGAGTGGTTTCGCATCGAGTATTCAGGAAATCATCCACCGTCCTGAATTCGTGTTGGATTGACTATACGGCACACATTTTTACGGGACGGCTGCGTAGCTTACGGCTTGGGGTTGGTAGCTGGAACCCGCACAGGAATCGTCTCCTCTGAAAGAATTCCATCATCCGCGCTGCGAACCGCGTACTGTAGGCGTGGGTCGTAATCGCGTATGTAACCAAAAAACCTAGTGCCCGTAACCTTCTTCGAGTAAAACACTCTGTTAAGAAACCGATTTTCGCTGTATACACTTGAAGAGTGCCCGATTCCACGAACCACTCCCGTTGGATCCAGAATCACCAGCGTCTGCGGGATGCGGCGCCCCCCTTTCCATATTTCGCCGGTAATCCGCGCTGCTGGAGTACCGTTATCGCACTCGGCTAACGCAGCAATCGTGCATTGTCCCCTCAGCCCTTCACGTTTGTACGGACTGCTGGTTATGCTTGCTTCGTTAAGACCGAGCCAATCCTGTAAACCCCCGGCAAACATATCTAGCCGGCGCGCGCGTAATTCTTCCGCTACGTGATAAACTTGGCCTGTGCCAGCCAGGGGAGCTAGGATGTGTAGTTGTTGGTCATCTCGAACTCCATTAACCAGACTCGTTGCGCCAGCTTCGGCCAGAATTCTCGCCCATCTGCAGTTTAACCCACTCCTGTAGTGCATGGGAAAAACCAAGACCGGCAATGCCAGAGCGATGAGATATACCAGCCAGCGCAGCCATTGCCTCGATTCAGCCAGCTGAATGCCGATTAGCAGCAGCCCCGTCCAGAAAAGCGTGCTCCAAAAGAGGTAACGTGGTGAGAGAAATTCAAATTCAAAGCGTGGCTCACGAACACGGTTTCCAAGGATGACGAGGGCCATCACGACAATGTTAAAAGTCACCAAAGCAGTCCCAACAAGCTTGAGGCTGCTTCTAGCGAGATCCCGTCGAATTATTGTGAGTGTCATTGCAAACACGGCGAGTACAATTCCGGCTGCGCCACACCACAGAGACAACATGGAAGAGCGGGCTAATTCAGCGGAAAGAGCCTTCTCGTGCCAGCCCGATACTGCATGAAAAAATGGGCCGCCGGCCAGTCTGCATAGCCGGGTGACCAGAGCTAGTCCGGCAGAGCCAGCCGTGTGGATGGTTCTGTAGCCGGCTAGGTGCGGCGGGAGCCGCTGGTAGATGACGATTGCAACTACAGTGGCGGTGCCAAGTGGCAGGAAAGATCGCCACGGAAGCCGCAAGCACCAGGCTAGAAACAACAGAGTTGGCCAAATCGCCAGCCCGGTACCGAAACTGAATGAAGCAACAAACCCGGCACAGACCACGAGCGCGGTCACTGACAACGTTCGAGCGGAGCTGACACCCCTCCGCGGCAGAAGAAGAAAGGCAAGAGCCGCACTCGCCATCACCAGTGAGCAGATCGAGTTAAATCCGCCGGATGCGATGATAGGCGACCGGGCCATCCAAAAATTGCCCACGATTACGGTGAGAGTAGCAATGGCCTTGGTGGTGAGACCCACCGTCTCATCCCGCCACACTGGAATCAGCAGCAGCGCGACGGTGAGAAATAGCAGCGAGAGCCCAGCAAGGAAGAGCGGCAGCTGGTTGCCGTGGAAAAAACGGAGATCAGCGAGCCAAAAAAAGCTTGGATAGAACAGCGAGTGGCCGTTGTGTTTAAGCAGCGCGCTGTCGAGCCAGGTATGGTTTAAGGCGAAATCGTAAATTCGCCAGAAATCGGCATGCGTAACAGTCCAGTGTCCCAGAGACAGGTAAACGACACCCGAAGCCAAAAAGATGGATGCCGCCAGAGCGGCGCAAATCTGGGCAGCCCGCTCAGCTGCCACGGCAAACTTATACATCCCGTTGGGGGTGCAGCCGGCCCCATGCGAGAATGGACGTGCCAAAGGGCATTTTAAATGGCAGAGCGATCTCGACGTTTTTCATGCCGTGCAGCAACCGCCGCGCTATTGCATTTGGTGGGACGAAACCGGTTTGAATGGCGTTGGCTCGCTTCGTCCCGCCCAAGAGAGCCTTGCGTGCAAGCAATAAGGGGACCATGAGCATTCCCCAAGACTGAACAGCCTGAGTTTCCACGCCGCAACTGTGTAATAACTTTCTCAAACCGCCTAGAAAGCTGACGTCGTCATCGATGTGCTCAATCACATCTAACAGAAAAACCGCATCGTAGCGGCCTAACAATGAGGGTTCCTGATCCAGTATGTTGTAAACGAAAAGGTGCCCTTTGCCCGGCCTTGCCATCTCCAGGGCCGTTCGATTCAAATCACAACCGTCAACTGGAAAATCGAAGTCGCGCTCTAGCATTTCCCGCGCGACTCCGTGGCCGCATCCGATTTCCAAGGTGGTCCGTATTTGGCCTCCGGCACGCCTAAGTGCCCGAACGAGCAGACAGTGTCGCCATTGCATCCAAAAGTGATCTGCAGTCGCGAACTGGAACCACTCGTCCGCCATGGAAACTCCTTGTGGTTGGGAAAGAGTTTCAATGGTGTTCATCGGTTCTCTTCACCCCTTGGATATTGATTGTGCGTTCAACGATGAATGAGGGGCGACCTTTTACTTCCAGAAACATTTGACCGAGGTACTCGCCAAGAATCCCCAGGTATAGGAAAATTAATCCATTGGAGAATAGCAGAACGATCACCAGTGTGGAGAATCCAGGCGCGGCGATGTGAATACTGGTAAACAATGCAATTATAAGATAAATGAGCGCACCAATCACGGCACCGAGGCAAAGGAGGGCGCCGCACACGAAGCCCACTCTTAATGGTCTTATGGAGAACGACGTGAAACCTGAGAAGGCTAGCTTTGTTAGCTTCGGCAGCGAATACTGCGGAGAGCCCGCTGCCCGGGCTGGCCGTGAAATCGGAAATGGTTTCGACGGCAGTCCAATCCATGCACGTAATCCTCGTACGAAACGCAACTTTTCTGGCAGGCTTAGCAGCACGCGAACCGCTCGCCCACTCATCACGCAAAAATCGCCGCTATCAGCCTGCACTGGACTATCAGCCAGATAAACATAAAGACGGTAAAACACGAAATAGAAAAGGCGTTTGAGTTTGGTTTCACGCCGACTCGCCCGGACGCCGTAAACCACATCAACTTTCTCCTTTATTAACATTCGATACATTTCGAGAAGGACTTCCGGCTCGTCCTGCAAATCGGCGTCCATAATTCCCACACAATCTCCCGAGGCAAACGATAGGCCAGCTGAGACAGCACTCTGATGACCGAAGTTGCGGGTTAGCACGATTAACTTAACGGTTGGATCCTCGCTGGCCCACGCTTCAATGAATCTTGGACTGCTGTCAGTCGATCCATCGCTCACAAAAAGAAGCTCCCACTTAGACGGACGATTCTGAATTTTCTCCAATCGCTCACGCAGCAGAGGCAAAACACGTTCCTCGTTTAGGAAAGGTATAACGATACTCAGTTCAGGCTTGATCATTTCCAAACGAATTCTTGATGCTAAGATAATAACTTCGTCCGAAGGAGGCCGTCCTACTGGCAAGCTTTACCTCAGGTAGGCTTGCAGAAACAGCTCCATAATCTGGTCTGCGCCGGCGCCCCTTACATGCCTCAGGTCAGATTCCCATGCAGCGGCGCGGTCGGAGTTTTGGACAATCTCATAACTTGGAAAGTAGTCCACGTTGTCGTGCGCTGCTGCCCATTCCTGTGCCACCGATCGCAAGAGAGACTTAGCATAAGTATTTGCGAGGACTACATCCATTTTTGAAAACGTTGTCATCAAAGGTACCGGCGAAACGGTGATTACTATGCGAAAGTCAGGATGCCCATAGCGAGACATCAAGGCATGTATTGCTTCCAGATTGGCCCAGTTGTCGACAAAGCTGGTGAGGCGAAACTCGTATCGGTCCCCTTGTGTCTGCAAAAGCGGTGGGACTGGAGTGGAATTGATGTACACGTCAGCTTCAAGATCGCGCCACACCTCGACCAGTCCGAGAGTGATGATCACCGCGCGGCAGTTGATTATGCGTTTGGTAACTTTTTGCATCAACCGGCGGCGCTCCAGCGTTTCCTCGAATCCAGCCAACTCAAGTGTAGGGTTAGTGTGCGGATCGGACCAGGTGCATTCCGTCACTTGAGCAATCGATTTCACAGGAAAAACCGCCGCCGGATCCAGAGCCCAGCGAAGTTCATTCAGTATGGAAAACGTATTGTATTTGTTGATGAAACCGAGCCCTGAACTTGCCTTGTGCTTGGCCGCCACTTTGAGCCTAGCAAACTCCGGCGCGGCACTTTCGACGGCAATTTTGTGCTTTGCGAGAGCCCACTCGAGTCCTCTGGCAAAACACGATCCGATTGCATAGAATTTATCCTCGCTTCGGAACTTGAATTTCGGATCTAGCTTTGGCGTGAACCAGGTCTTCCGCAGCCGCTGAAAGGCGTAATCGCCGGTGAGATCATTCGGGTCCGCGCCATCCTTATACCAGCGATTGGCGCGATTTTGTTGCCAGTTTTTGACTGCTTCAGCGGCGGTTGCAACATAAACCGACCGCACACTCGGCGGCGCGGTGTTTGACGAGACAGGCGCAGCTTGTTCGCTAATGCACGTTTCGGACATGGAAGAAGAGGAGTTTTAACGCGTGAGAAATCGCGCCGAAGTTCTCTATATCTACGTTATAAGCTGTGGCAACCATCGCGATCAAGAAGGGCGGAAATTCTCAGTCAATACAACGGTAGCTTTTCTCGCGCAGAAATCCAGAATGATGACCGCTTTACTTTATCTAGCTTATAATTGCCGCCCCGAGCTTGGGGATCAGTCGGCCGATGAAATCTTTGCTGGCGAGCCAAGAATCGAGCGCATGTTACTTACAGCTTTGTGGCTTTGGCGATTGGAACCCGCACAGGGATCTTTTCCTCTGAAAGAGTCTCGTCATCTGCGCTGCGGACCGCGTACTGGAATTGCGGATTGTAATCGCGGATGTAGCCCACGAATCCATTGCCGGTGGCACGTGGATTGCGGCTAAATTGGCTAAATTTGTCCAGGTAAAACACGCGATTAATAATCGAACTCATCGTCGAAGAGCGCGCTACTCCGCGAACGACTCCAGTAGGATCGACAATTACCAATCTCTCGGGAATTGAATTTTCTTTTGTCGAAGCCTGCCCGATAACTCGCGCCGCTTCGAGCCCATCATCGCCCTGAACCAGCGCCGTAACGCTACAGTCGCCTGTCAGCCTTTCAGGCTTATGTCGTCCACCAAACAAATTTGTTTCGCTAAGGCCAATCCAATCTTGTAAGCCATCCGTAAACATATCCAAGCGACGCGCTCGCAGTTGCGGCGCTACGTGATAAATCTGGCTTGGATCGCGAAACAATACCTTTGTCATTTGTTCACCTTTGGTCTCGTTTACCAAGCTCATGGCGGCCGATTCGGCTAGACTCATTCCCCACCTCCTAGCCACCCCTGTCTTATAGTGTTGCGGGAACATCAGGACAGGTAACGCAAGCGCAGCAAGATAAACGGGAGAACGTAGCCATGGCTTGGAATCGGCTCGCTGAATCGCAATCAGAAATAGGCCCGTCCAGAAAAGTGTACTCCAAAAAAGAAACCGTGGTGCGGTGGCCATTGAGGGTGGAAAATCGCTGGAACGGCCGCCAATTACGAGAAGTAGCCCGAAAATATTAAAAAATAACCAAAGCAAGTCCTGTAAATTGCAGAGTGCTTTTCCTTATTTTATGCTGGCTTAGCTGCGGCAGCGCAGCGGTCGCTGCCAGCACTAGGCCTCCGGCCCCCGACCATAGTGCTAACCCCGATGATTCGATTAGGTGGTGGAACGATTTGTCCGGCCACCAAGCGAAGACGGTATAAGAGACCGGGCTGCCTATGAGCCTACACAACCAGACGATAGTTGTATACACGGCAGAAGGCCCTCTCCAATGAATTCCCTGCAGGGGGCTTAAATCATATGGCGGCGATGGCGGGAGAAGAACGAAGATGATAGCTGCCGCCAGGCCTGCTACGGCTAGCATTACCATGAGGTGTCTTGGTAGGCGCAAGCACCATGCCAGAACCAGCAGCGTCGGCCAAATCGCAAGGCCAATAGCCATGCTGAAGGACACGACAAACCCGGCACATAACAGGATCAACGCGGTTGACAGCAAGCGGCTCGAGTCGTCGCACATCTTTGGCAGTAGCAAAAACGCAAGAGTCGCTCCGACCATCACCGAAGAGTTCTCGCAATTGAAGCCGCCCGACGTGGTGATAGCGGCCCGCCCCATCCAAAAACTGCCGACGATTACGATTAGAGTGGACACGATTTTCGCCGTTAGACTCGCCGTTTGATCGCGCCAAACTGGTATCAGCAGCAATGACACGCTGATAAGAAGCAGCGTAAGCCCGGCAAAAAAAAGGAATTGCTGGCTACCATGAAAAAAATGGAGGTTTGCGAGCTGCAAGAACATCGGAAAAAACAACGAATGACCGCCATACTTAAATACCGCGCTTTTGAGCCAGGTATTGTCC
Source organism: Verrucomicrobiota bacterium (assembly GCA_003218535.1). Lineage (GTDB taxonomy): Bacteria > Verrucomicrobiota > Verrucomicrobiia > Chthoniobacterales > UBA10450 > Udaeobacter. The sequence continues at coordinate 2,935 of QHNV01000089.1, read as the reverse complement.
AGGCAAACATCGTAAATTTTCCAGTAATCCATATGCGTTACCCGCCAGCGGCCGAAATACACATAAACGATACCTGACACAAAGAAGGCGAGTGCCATCAGACTCGCGCATATCTGAATGGTTCTCTCAGTCCACAGAGCAAACTTATGTGACGGTCCTCGAGGGTACAATGGCGCGTGCTGGGATATTTTACTTGGCGAGTCTCGACGGCTGTTTTTCGGCGGCTGCGAACAAATCCACGCCAAATGGCAAAGCAAACTTTCTCAACCAGCGCAGCTCAAGCGCCATTACCTTCCCGAACAAACGGCTGGTAAAGCCAGACGACGTTCCTGCCTCAGGAAAGTCGCGTCCGGTTTTCGATGCGCCCAGCGTGCGAGCTACAACAGCCAGGGGGAAAAGCAAGGTGGTCCAATAAGTCAATCGCCGAATGGCAAAGCCATTTTCAAGTAGCAGCTGGCCAAGCTCGTTCTTTCTGAAGCGTCGCGCCGTCATCACTGCCTCGTCGTGTGCGCTGTGCAAGGATCGAAAAGCGGGGACATTAATCAGCAGCAATCCGTTCGGACGTAAAACACGACGGAATTCGCGGAGAGCATCTTGGAGGTTCCGCACCCATTGGTGGTAAAGAACGCTTGAGCAGATCACCGCGTCGAACGAGGAATCGGCAAATGGCAGTGCGCTCACGTCGCCTTGTCGCACGTTGGTGAGTCCTCGCTGGTGGCAGAAGGCAATGGCCTGGGGCGCAAGATCAACACCTTTATTCTTCTCTGGATTGCCGAGCTGTTTAAGAATTGCGCCCGTCCCACAGCCAGCATCGAGAATCGCCTTCTGGCGCCAATCAGGCACCTCTCTTTCCAGGTTCTCGAAGATGAGTCGATGCAGCGCACGATACCACCAATGCGTCTCCTCAACGCGAAACATGGTTGCGTATTCATCGGCTTGCATTGTCCCAGAGTGGCGACCTGCCTGCGATCACCTTGGATCCCTGACATCCGGTGGCTCGCTGAGGGGTGGTTCTTGGTCGGAACCCGCCTGAATCGTGTAACGGACGACATATTGCGGCGTGTCGGTGTGATCGAGGTAAAGTCGTCCAAGGTACTCGCCTACAAGACCAAGAATCATCAGCTGGACGCCCGAAAAGAAAACGATACTCCCCAACACTGTCGGAATGCCAACCGTTAAGTTCGGCGTAATCCACAATTTATCGATCAGGATCGCAACCAGCGCTACGATGCTCAGGCCGGAGGTAGCTAGTCCCGCATACACTGAAAGTCGCAGCGGTTTAATGGAAAAATTCAAAAACATGTTCAGCCATAGCCTCACGAGTTTCCGGAATGAATAACGCGAGGCCCCACGTGGATTGGGACGATGTTCGACTGGTATCTGACCGATCTTCCGAGTCGTACGATAAACCAATCCATCAATGTATGGAAAGGGGCCATGATACTTTATGATTTCATCGATCACGAAGCGGGTCATCACTTTGAAGCTGGAAAGGTAAAGATCCTTGGGCTTGTCCAACATTAAGGTGGCGATACGATCGTTAAACCAGCTTCCTGCGTTGCGAAACCACGAATGCTGCTTCTCGATGTAATGGCCGTAAATAACGTCGTAGCGCTTGCGTTTCAACTCTTGTAACATCGACATCACCTCCTCGGGCGGGTTCTGGCCGTCATCGTCTAGTACCGCGACATATTGCCCGCGCGAATAGTTTAGGCCCGCAAGCACGGCGTTATGCTCGCCGAAATTTCGGCTCAGATTCACGAGGGTGATGACCGCCGGCCATTTTTGGACCAGCGCCTCGCAAACAATTTCGCTGTCATCCTCGGAACCGTCATTCACCAAGACAATCTCGACAGACATTGAGGCGAAAACCGTCGTAATGCGCTCAACAAGCTGGGGTATTGTGCGACTCCCATTATAAACGGGAATCACCAGGGATAAATCAGGTTTCGGCGTTGTCTGTTCGTCATTCATCGGGTGTTATGTCGCCAGCTGCAAATCTCGCAATTCTTGCAAAAAACCGCGAAAAGTTATCGAAAATCTTTTTGCCCCAGACCTACAATCGCGCCCGTGTCCTTCAATCACAAAATTTTTGCCGACGCGAACATTCTCGTGACCGGCGGGCTGGGGTTCATTGGCTCTTCACTGGCCCGGCGGCTCGTGACCCTTGGCGCTAAGGTGACGCTCGTCGATAGCTTGATCCCGGAATATGGCGGAAACCTCTTCAATATTCACGACATTCGGGATCACGTTACGGTTGAACTTGCCGACGTCCGCGACCCGCAAGCCATGACTTCTTTAATCAAAGGACGGGAGTTCCTGTTTAATCTCGCAGGCCAGACCAGCCACTTAGATTCAATGACCGATCCGATGACCGATCTGATGATCAACGCGGCGGCGCAATTGTCCATTCTGGAGGCTTGTCGGCGGTACAATCCCGGGTTGAAAATTGTTTTCGCTAGCACGCGCCAGCTTTACGGGCGCCCGCAATACCTGCCTGTAGATGAAAAGCATCCCCTCAGTCCGGTCGATGTCAACGGTATCAACAAACTGGCCGGGGAATCATATCACTTGCTTTACCACAACGTCTATAAGATTCGAGCATGCGCGTTGCGCTTGACCAACAGCTACGGGCCAAGGATGCGGGTGAAGGATGCGCGCCAGACGTTCCTGGGTATTTGGATCCGTCACATCATTGAAGGTAAACCCCTTCGGATCTTCGGCGATGGACGCCAGCGCAGGGACTTCAATTTTATCGACGACGTAATCGAGGCGTTGCTACTTGTCGCCGCCGCGCCGGCGTCCGAAGGCCAGGTCTTTAATCTAGGCCATAGCGAACATATTAGCTTGCAGGACCTAGCGGCGTTACTTGTTCGTTTGAACGGCAGCGGAAATTACCAACTGATTCCGTTTCCGCCCGACCGGGCGGTCATCG
>QHNV01000059.1 GCA_003218535.1 Verrucomicrobiota bacterium | reverse complement strand
AGCAATCCGCGTTTCCAGAAAATTCTCGCCGGGCCGGAGCCGAAGACGATCTATTAATCGGCGGCGCGCGCTTTCAGCTTTATACACTTCTCAGTCGTTATTAGGCTTGCCACGTGAGTGATGAGACTCCCGGCGCCGGACGGGATGTGACGTTCCGTGAGTTTGCAGGCGGCCAAAAGGCTTTTGGCCGCTACCTGCTTATCAAAATTTTAGGACGCGGCGGAATGGGAATTGTCTGGCTGGCGCGCGACGAAGAACTGGAGCGCGACGTCGCGCTGAAATTTCTTCCCGACTTAATGATTCACGATCGCGCTCTGCTCAATGAGCTGAAGCGCGAGACGAAGCGCAGTCTCGAGCTGACGCACAGGAACATCGTGCGAATTCACGATTTTGTCTTCGACGAGCGATCGGCGTGCATCTCGATGGAATACGTCGACGGCGAAACGCTGGCGAATTTGCGCGCGGAAAAGGAACAGAAAGTTTTCCAACCAAATGAGCTTGCGCCGTGGACGAGTCAACTCTGTGACGCGCTCGACTACGCGCACGACTACGCCAAGATCATTCATCGCGATCTGAAGCCAGCAAATCTGATGATAAGCCGAAAAGGCGAGTTAAAAGTCTCCGATTTTGGAATCGCGCGCAGTCTCGGTGATTCAGCGAGCCGACTGACGGTGGAACAAGGCCGGAGCGGCACGCTGGTTTACATGAGTCCGCAACAACTCGACGGCGAACGCGGCACACATCTCGACGACATCTACTCGTTAGGCGCGAGCATCTACGAATTGCTCACGAGCAAGCCGCCCTTTTATTCGGGGAACATCGATCGGCAGATTTGCGAGCGAGTTGCGCCTTCGATGACCGAGCGGCGAAAAGAATTGGACGTCGAGCCGGTGTTCGTTCCACAAGTTTGGGAAGAGACGATCGCAGCTTGTCTGGCAAAAGATCCGTCGCAGCGTCCGCAATCGGCCGCAGAGGTTGCGCAACGGTTGCAGCTTACCGCAGGGCGGACAATAACAAGAACGGCCCCTAGGAAGAGCTCAAACAGAAAAGCACTGCTTATCGGTGGCATCGCGGCGCTCTCCGCTCTCGCCCTTGCGGGCTTGTACTTCGGAGTGTTGAAGCAGCAGGCGAAGACGGTATCTCAGGCGCCGGCGATTCCGGAAAAATCGATCGCTGTCTTACCCTTCGAAAACCTGAGTGATGAAAAGGCCAACGCCTACTTTGCCGACGGCATCCAGGACGAGATCCTGACGCGCTTATCGAAGATCGCCGATCTGAAAGTGATCTCCCGCACTTCGACGCAGCATTACAAGAGCGCCCCTGAAAACCTGCCTGAGATCGCAAAGCAACTGGGCGTGGCTCACATTCTGGAAGGAAGCGTGCAGAAGAGCGGCGACGCTGTGCGGGTAAACGTGCAGTTAATCAAAGCAGCCAATGATTCCCATCTTTGGGCTGACACTTTTGATCGCAAACTGACCGACATCTTTTCAGTCGAGAGTGAAGTGGCCAAAGCCATTGCCGACCAGCTTCAAGCCAAAATTTCCGCGACTGAAAAGGCAGCAATCGAAAAAGCACCGACAGCTGATCTTGTCGCATTCGATCTTTACCAGCGTGCCAAAAATCTATGGGCTGGCGTCTCCAATCCCATCCACGCGAGGGAGAAACTGCCGGAAGCCGTCCATCTGCTTGACGAAGCTGTTGCCCGCGATTCGAACTTCGTGCTCGCCTGGTGCCTGCTCTCTAGAGTGCATTGCACTTTCTATTGGTTAGGATTCGACCACAGCGCGACGCGTCTGGATATGGCGAATGCGGCTGTGCAAACAGCGTTGGACCTCCAGCAGGATGCCGGCGAAGCACACCTCGCCTTGGCCCAATATTATTACTTCGGCTTCCTCGACTACAGTCGCGCTCGGAGCGAGCTGGCCATTGCCAGACGCACACTACCCAATAATGCCGACGTCTTCGTATATACCGGCTTGATCGATCGTCGCGAGGGCCATTGGGAAGAAGCCACCCGTAACTTGGAGCGCGCGCTTGAGCTGGATCCGCGCAATCTTTTCACACTCCAGCAGCTGGCCACCTTTACCTATTGTCCGCAACGTCGCTACGCAGATGCCGTTCGAACTTACGATCGCGCGCTGACGATAGTACCGGGCGACCCGCTGACCCGCATAAATCAAGCGGAGGTTGCATTGGACTGGCGAGGAAATATCCAACCCTATCAGAGTACGCTGGGCAGCCTGATCGCCGAAAATCCTAAAATCGCGCCTGATGTGGATCATCCAGACTATGCTCTCTGCGAACGAACCGCTGTTGCTGCTGCTCGGTTGCTGACAAATTACCCGCGCGATGGTGTGGCGACCAACTACGGCGTGAACTGCCCCCACGCCTACTGGGAAGGTGTCGTTGCCCGTTGGCAGGGCGACTCAGCTACAGCGCAAGCTGCTTTTGCCGCTGCGCGCAACGAGGTTATGAAAACCGTGGAGAAGCAGCCCGACTTCGCTGCTGCCGTTAGCCTTTTAGGTGTGATCGATGCCGGGCTCGGGCGGAAGGATGAAGCGTTACACGAGGGACGACGCGCCTGCGAGTTACTGCCCATTTCCAAGGATGCGATCGCTGGCACGGGTTGCGCAATTAATTTGGCGCAAATTTATGCATGGACTGGCGAAAAAGACCTTGCCATCGAACAGATAGCTGCGGTGGAGCGCGTCCCTAACGAACTCAGCTACGGTCGCCTCAAACTTCATCCTTACTGGGACTCTCTGCGCGGCGACCTGCGCTTTGAAAAAATTGTCGAAGCGGTCGCCCCGAAATAATCTTCTATTCCTGGCCTCAGCCTGGCGGAAGCGGGGGCAGGCTTACGACTAGACCCATCAGGAGGGAGACCCACTCCTGCTACATAAAGCACCGACTCGCGGATACCATCTATCCCCAGGTCTCGCTCAATCAGTGTGTCTTTCAAAGCAGCCGTGCAAAACGGCGCCAGGCCAAGCCAGGTCGCTACGAGACAAAACGTTTGGCACAAATGACCGGCATCCAGTAACACCACGCGGTACGCACGAGCATAACCATATTTCCACATGGTACGGCGAAATATCGCAGTCATTAAAAATAAAGCAGCCGCGTCTTTTACATAACGTTGGCGGCCGCAGTACAGCCACGCCTTCTCCGGTGTGGCGTTCGTGCTGATCCGCTCGAGATGATGACCTCCCGGGTGGTAGTGATACAAGCCCGCCTGCAGACCCTTCACGCGCAAGGCCATCAAATAGACCTCGCCGGGGTGCCGGGCGCCGCCCGAGGGACTGGTTTTACGGAGCAATTTGCCGAACAGAGGAGTATGCAAATACCCAGTAGTACCCCAAACCAGGCGAAGTAGTTGGGAAACAGTTTCGAGCGGTAGCGGCTCCTTCGAGAATCGCCGATGCGTCCTTCGGGCCATTAAGACCCGGATGAACTCGGAATCAGGTGCGGCGCATGCCGGCAACAGCCTTTTTGCTACTCCCTTTACAGTCTTAAAAATTTTCGGCGCTTGCGTCTTCGGCAGAATGGACTTCAGCCGAGCGACACTCCAATTGCTGAAATCGACATACGGCGGATCCTTCGTCGAAAAATGAAAGCTTCCTTCGGGCAACCAAGCGGACCACTCTTTCGCGAGCCGCCTATCTTCCGCCGCTTCTGGAGAGCCGTTCACCACCAGAAGCCCCTGCTTCACCAATTGAGAGATAGAGGAACGCACACTCCCCGGCGTGTAATCGGCAAAGCGAACGGCTGCCTGTTGGAAAGTTCGCCAACTGTCAAAGAAATCCAGAACTTCGCAGGCAATCGGATTGGCAGAGACTGTCAATCTCCTGGCGAAATTATGAAACAACAGCCGACCGTCCCGCCAATAAGCGAATAAACTCCGCGTCCGCCGCAATTGGATCATCCGTTCCTGCATCTGTTTTCACCAACGCAGTATGCTTGCAGGGACAGCGTTAGAACGGTTTTACCGATGCGTAAATGGCGTCTTCACAAGCATTGCTTTAGTTTTCTCCAAGTCGAGGGCCATTTTCTTGTGACCCTTCTGAAGTTTTTTAATATCCGAAATAGCTTTTGCGATATTCGGGTGACGTCTTCTAGCAGATTTTTTAGACATTGTCGGTGTTCCTTTCTTTGAGCAACGGAATCCTTTGGAAATCCGAGGCTTCAGCTCGTTATACTCAAAGAGTTGACCGAATGTCAACAGCCTCTCGAATCGCATAGAATTCGATTGAGCACAGTCTTTATGCCGGGAGCTGCCTCAATGGATGGTGATTATCCAGTAGGTCAGACTAAATTCGCCACGATAACAGTTCAGCCAACGCGAAAACGAACGTCGCGAATCGTCTTTCCGCCGAAGCGTTTCTTTAACTTTCGCAGGATTTCAAGCTTGGAAACTTGTTCCAGTTCGTAGCGCTCCCAGCTTTAACTTTCTTTCCATCTTAATCACAGATATGTTGATAGGGTGGCTAACGAGCGCGGTGTCGATGTTGCAGCGGCGACATCGCGTGAGTTTGGCAGCGGACAAAAAGTCTTTGGCCGCTACACGCTGATCAAAGTCCTCGGCCGAGGTGGGATGGGAATTGTGTGGCTCGCACGCGATGAAGAACTGGAGCGTGATGTCGCGCTGAAATTTCTTCCTAACTTGATGATTCAAGATCATGCGGTGTTTGACCAGCTCAAACGCGAGACAAAGCGCTGTCTCGAATTGACCCATCCGCACATTGTTCGCATTCACGACTTCATACATGACGAACGCTCTGGCTGCATTTCGATGGAGTACATCGATGGTGAAACGCTATCGAACTTGCGGGCCGAGAAAGAGCAAAAGATCTTCGAGCCGGATGAGATCGCTACTTGGATAAGTCAGCTTTGTGACGCACTCGATTATGCGCACAATCACGCGAAGATCATCCATTGTGACCTCAAGCCCGCAAACCTAATGGTGAATCAACGGGGCGATCTGAAGGTGGCAGACTTTGGTATAGCTCGCAGTCTCGGTGATTCAGCAAGCCGGTTGACGTTGGAGCAAGGTCGGAGCGGCACGCTCGTTTATATGAGCCCGCAACAGCTCAACGGCGAGCACTGTACGCACTTGGACGACATCTACTCGTTGGGCGCCACGCTTTACGAAGTTCTCACGAGCAAGCCGCCATTCTATTCGGGCAATATCGATCGGCAGATTTGCGAGCGAGTTGCTCCTTCGATGACAGAGCGGCGAAAAGAATTGGATATTGAGCCCGCATTGGTTCCACCTGTTTGGGAAGACACGGTGGCAGCGTGCTTGGCAAAAGATCCGTCACGCCGGCCGCAATCGGCCGCGGAGGTTGCGCAACGGCTGCAACTCGCCCCAGCGCAAACAAGAATAAGGATAGCCCCTGCCAAGAGCTTAAGGAGAAAAACGCTGCTTGTCGGTGGCATCGCTGCGCTCTCCGTTCTCGTGCTTGCTGGCGTGTACTTTGGAGTGTTAAAGCGGCAAGCTAAACCGATATCACAGGCGGCAGCGATTCCAGAAAAATCGATCGCCGTCTTACCGTTTGAAAACCTGAGTGAAGAAAAGGCCAACGCCTACTTTGCCGACGGCATCCAGGACGAGATTCTGACGCGCTTATCCAAGATCGCCGATCTGAAGGTGATCTCGCGCACTTCGACACAGCATTACAAAAGCGCGCCGGAGAACTTGCCCGAGATCGCTAGACAACTTGGCGTTGCGCACATCCTGGAAGGCAGCGTGCAAAAAAGCGGTGACGCCGTCCGCGTGAATGTGCAGTTGATCAAAGCAGCCAATGATTCCCATCTGTGGGCTGATACCTTTGATCGCAAACTGACCGACATCTTTTCGGTCGAGAGTGAAGTAGCCAAAGCCATCGCCGATCAGTTGCGAGCGAAACTCACCGGCCAGGAGGAGCAAATCATTGCCGCTAGGCCAACAAACAATGTCGAGGCTTACGATGCCTACCTGCGCGGGCTGGCTTATAATCTGAAAGCGTTAGACACACCTGCCGCTTCCCTTGGCGCGCAGAAATATCTTAGAGAAGCCGTGCGATTGGATCCTAACTTCGCTCTTGCCTGGGCGCTGCTGTCATACGTTGATGCGGTCGGCTACCTCACAACGACTCTTCAACCAACGCTTGCCCTCCGTGAAGAGGCACGGCAGGCAGCCGAAACCGCTCTTACTCTTCAGCCCCATCTCGGCGAGGCCGTATTGGCCAAGGGCTTTTACCACTATGCCTGCCTAAAGGATTACGACACCGCAGTGCGTTACTTTGAGCAGGCAAGGCAGCTCCTGCCCAATAGCAGCCAGATTGCTGAATCACTGGCATATGTCACACGCAGGCGAGGCCAGTGGGCGCAGAGCGAGGCGTACTTCAACGAAGCGGAGCAGCTGGATCCGCGCAATGTTAAACTGCTCAGCCAGCACGCGCTTTCGTATATCGCCCTTCGTCGTTTCCCCGAAGCGGTGCGAAAGCTTGATCAGGTTCTCGATATCACACCCGACGACCTGGATACTCTTGCGGAAAAGGCGGCTATCGCACAAGCGCAGGGCGACCTGCGCCGTGCGTCGGCCCTCCTCGCTCCTTTGCATCCGTCGGCCGATCACCGCTCCGCTTTCGAAGTACAACTTTACCAAGCAATTCTGGAGCGCCGCCCTGCGCTAATCGTTCCTAGGCTACAAGAAATACTGGCTAGCCCTGATCCAGCGTTGGGTTTTTACAATGGCGAACTGCGCTTTTGGTTAGGCTGGGCGCAAGAAGTCGCCGGCGATCGTACCGCCGCCCAGGAAAGTTGGCGCCAGGCACGCAGCGAACTGGAACCTTTCCTCAAAGAACAGCCGGAAAATTATTACCTGATTGGAGATCTCGCGCTCACCAATATGGGCCTTGGTGACAAAGCCGCCGCATTGGCTCTGTCGGAGCGGGCCACGGCTGCAAATCCGATCGAGAAAGACGCCATGACTGGTCCCAGCCCTATCGAAATTCTAGCCCGAGTGGCGGCACAAACGGGAGATTCCGACCGCGCCATTAGCGCTTTACAGAAACTACTCTCGATACCGTACGCTGGTCCGCTGGCTACACAAAACG
>QHNV01000088.1 GCA_003218535.1 Verrucomicrobiota bacterium | reverse complement strand
ATCGTCACCGACTCATTCCGTGCGCGCGAATCGGCGGCGGCTTGGACGACGCGCATGTAGCGCACGCCTTCTTCGAAATCCGGCCGCGGCCGGATACGGCCTTTCGATTTCACGGCTGCAATAAAATCGTCCTCAACGCTCCATTCCCTGGCCAGCTCCGCCGGAAGATCGACTACGTGCAGAGAGCGATTGCCGAGCTTACCCGTCTGCACTACATCGGAACCGAAATCGTAAGAAAGCGTGCCCGCGTTGCCGTAAATTTCCAGCCGGTCACCCGCCGCAAACGCATTGATCCCGCTGAACTCGAGGACGCCTTCCGCGCCATTCTCAAAACTGCACAGAACAGTAAGCAAATCGGGAATGATCACATCGTAGCCTTGACGAACCGGATGTATGGTTTTTCCGCGCGCGAACACGCCAGTGATATCGCCGAGCCACCGTTGCAAAACCTCGACGTAAATTCCCAGTGTGAGCGTGTTCAGCCCGCTGATCTCAATCTTTTGCCGCCAGTGCGCCGGCGCATCAGGATCCAAATAATTGCCAGTGAAACTTTGCAGCCGCACGTGGTGCGGCCGACCGATGTAATTCTCGGCCAGAATTTTTTTAACTAGCAAATCAGCGCGCATTCCGAACGGCGGCGGGCAAAGCATCGTCACCAGTTCCGGATAACGTTTTGAAGCGGCGAGCATTTCCTCCGCTTCCGCCAAGTCCATCGCCATCCGGGCCTGACAAAAAACATGTTTGCCCGCTTCAAGCGCCGAGATCGTCACCGCCGAATGCATATATGGGGGCGTACCGATCCAGATGATGTCTAGGTCCGGGAGTGCCACCAATTCCGGCCAATTTCCCATCGGTGTGGCGTGCGGAAGATTTTCACGGCAAAATTTTTCCGAGCTTTCGTAGGTTGAGTTCGAGATGGCAACGATCTCGACTTCTGGATGCTTTTTGAGCCCCGGCAAATGGCGAGTGCGAACGATGTCAGATTCACTTGACCAAGGCGTCCACGTGCGGCAGGTTTCGCGCCTGTTTTTTTTGGTATCATGTCACGGATTTGTAGCATCACAGGATCGAGGGCGACCCGCGGCAGCGTCATTCATCGGCGCGGTCTGGCCAAGAAAAAGGGCGGAGTGGGCCGGCACATCACGAAGAATGTGCCACGCATTTTCGGACCAAATTTGCGTCGTCAACGCATCTGGGTACCCGAGCTGAAGAAGTTCGTGCGGATTCGCGTGAGCGTGCGTGGCCTCAAAACGATCAATAAAAACGGCGCCTACCGCGCCTTGAAAAAAGCTGGCGTGATTTAGCTGCCACCGATTTCCAACTCGCTCAGCGGCCTGGAGGTGCTCGCCGCGACAAGTGCCAGATTTTGATCTGCCGCTTGGACCACTGCCATTTCAACTTCCTTCGGCTTGGGTTTCGCTCGTGGAAGGTCGAGCGAGCCATCGTTGAATTCGATGATATAACCTTCACTGATTAGCCAGTGCAGGTCGGAAGCGAGTCCCAACTTGCGCGATTCCGCATCCTCACTCGGCGGATCCATAATCAGTTTCTCGAAAAGCTCTTTGCGATTAATTGCTGGCTTCGTACCAATCGCTTCGAGAATCGCGTTTACGGTTGGGGACACGCCAGCTCGTTCCCCGGCGAACGGACGAGGCCGGATGGACGAGGCGAATAGCATGCCGCGACGATGCCGAAAAACATGAAGCCGAGCTTCTCGAAAGCGAGCCGCTAATTCTTGCATCATATTCGAGGGCGATCGACACTCGCGTGCCCAGGCGTCTTCGAGCGTGCGGTTCAGTACTTGGTCAGGCAAGCGCCGACTGAAAACTCCCCCGATGGTTACTTCCTCGACGCTGCGGATTAAGCCCGGCAAATAATTCGTGCGAAAATCCCGTTCCGCTTCCGCTGCGGATGCGAAGGCTAAGGATATTTCTTCGCGCACCGTGGTGTATTTTGTCACCGTGCGCGCTTCTTCCTTCCATCGTTCGACCAGCGCAGGATCATTCGCAATCTCGATTTGCCGCTGATAATCGGCAAAGCTCATCCGGCGGCTAAACCGTTGTTCGTAAAGGCTGCGAAGCCGCGGCTGATAATTATGATAATTGGTCGGGCCAAGCAGCGTCCCGCTCAGTCTGCAGCGCGCCACATTTGAGAAATTGCCTTTGATCGGTTCAGACTGCGTGATGTCGATCTTGTAAAAATTTTCGTGAGCAAGTCGAAATGCGCTTCGCTCCAGAAATTCTCGATCCAGAGAAAAGGCGCCGTTCTCGCCCAATTGAAAAAGCGGTGACTCCGCTTTCGCCGTCAAGCGAACCTCGTAGCGTTGCGGTTTCTCTAGGAAGAGGCGGGCCAGCGCAAACAACGAATAGGCAATCGAACCCGACTTGATCTGCGCGGTCACGCTCTCGAGAGCAGGCTGGTAAGGCAAAAAGCGGATGCCAATTTCCGGTTTCGCCGTGACTGAAGGAAGCCGATCTCGTTTGGGTTGAGCCCCGCGACGATGTCTTAGCCGGCGCGCCCGGCGGTCGCGCCCTACCATTTTGATTATCTCTTTGCCTGTTGTTCTACCGGTTAAGCGTTTGCCTTTGACATCCGCATGATTTCGCCGCGCCTGTCTCTGCTGTTCTCCCGTGTAATCCTCATAACGGTTCGACTCGGCGGGTTCTTTCAGCCATGCAGGCAGCAATTTTAGATCGAGCAAATCAACAGGCTCGGCAACGAAAGAGGACATTGCTTCCATGTACTTCGGTTGATAAAGGATGTAAATGTGAAGAATCGCTTAGAAATAGCACACTGCCTCCGTCTCCCGCGCGCGAAGAAAAGCGCAGTGTCGTTGCCTTCCCTGAAATTGATTGACAAGCAGCCTAATTGTTTTACTTGCGTTGCTGTGCCGAGCCGTTTAAGGCTGCACGATACGAACGAATTTTATGGCCGAAAAATCAATCGAAGAAAAAGTTAAGGACATCATCGTCGAGCAACTCGGCGTCAATCCGGAACAGGTGACGCCGCAGGCGTCTTTCATTGAAGATTTGGGCGCCGACTCGCTGGACATTGTCGAGCTGGTGATGGCCTTTGAAGAAGAGTTTGGTGTGGAAGTGCCTGACGAAGACGCCGAAAAACTCCAAACGGTCGGCGACGTCGTCAAATACATCGAAGAACGCGCCAAGCAGCAGTAGGTCGCACAGCTGACTGCCGGTTGATATTATCCGAAGCGACCAGGCCAGTTGTTTGGTCCTTGCAAGGGCAATTTGTTATCTTTTGGCTGCATGAGTCGCATCGCAGTTCACGGCCCCGCAAAGGTTATAGGTCACTTTTTTGGATTCCGATGAAGGGTGACTTTTTACTTCGACTCGCGATCGGTACTGAAGGTTCAGCACTTGAGGTGCTCATTGCGATTTCAGCGCGTGCGCTGATGGCGGCACTCTATAGGGGAAGGCGATGTTTTGAGCTGTCGGCCATGATTCATTGTCATGGCATCTAAAGGAACCGATCAAGCCCGTCCCGCTTCTCTAGCACCAGCTGCGCGTGAGGTCGTCAGCCTGTACCTTTTCGCTTTGACCATCGTAAACTACTCGTCGCGCGGTGAACTGAGAAGGCTTGCTCCTGCGTAACCAGACCCTAGATCTTAATTCACTTGGGACAGAGCCTGGGTCATTCACCCGGGGGACGCCCTGTGCGAATGGTGGGTTGCATTCCCCCAAATTTGTAGATGCTACTCGCTCCACTATTGTTGGCTCCGCCAGGGCTAACGATATTGCCGTTATCATCCACATAGACCCATGTACCGCTGCCGATATGGGTCCCGGTGTCGGGGGGAATCCAAACCCTGTGTGTCTTGACGACCTTTGTTTTTCCTGTCAGCTCAAAGTTGAGCTGAGTAGGTTTGGCAGACTGCGTATATGCGTTAGGGATAGACGCCTTGACCGCTCCATTGACAATGAGAGTGACTTTATAAATGCCAACTGCGAGGCCACCTGAAGTATAATGGCCGGCGGCATCGGTCTTAACGATCATGGCAAAACTACTTCCGTTTGTTGCTTCAATCCGGACATCGACGCCTTTGACGGGACGCCCGCTTGGATCCTTCACAACCCCTTCAAGAGCCGATGTCCCAGCGCAGACGCTGAATGTTGCAAGCAGCAAGCCAATGAAGCTAAGAATAAGTGATTTTGGGAACATAGTTCGGTAGCTTAGAGGGTTTTGCCGATAACTCAAAGAAGTTCTTCATGACAAATTAGGCCTTATCACTACAAATTAAGACACCGACCATGCGAAGTGGTAGGCTTGAGCGGCTTGATATGAACTTGAGCCACATGATCAAAGTCGAGATCTTATGCCCGAACGAGGTCAGCCGAGTGCCTGATGAAGACGCCGAAAAACTCCAAACCGTCGGTGATGTCGTCAAATACATCGAAGGACGCGCCAAGCAGCAGTAGGTCGGATGACTATCAGTTGGCAACTATCTGACGATTCGGCAACGCTCACACCCGCTCAAGGGCTAAAGCAACTCCTTGGCCAACACCAACGCATAGGCTGACCAAGGCGCGTGACTGTTGCTGCCTGCGCAAAGCATAGGCAGCAGTCATCACCAAACGCGCACCAGTAGCGCCAAGCGGATGTCCGAGCGCGATCGCGCCACCGTTGCCATTGACATGCTTGGCATCGTCGGGCAGTCCAAGACCGCGCGTACACGCGAGCACCTGGGCCGCGAAGGCTTCATTGATTTCGATGCGGTCGAAATCGTGGAGGCTCAGCCCGACTTTGGCTAGCAACTTGTGAGTCGCCGGGACTGGTCCAATGCCCATTATTCGAGGAGCAACACCGGCCGCTGCCATGCTGATCACTCTGGCCATTGGCTGTAAGCCGTATCTTTCCAGCGCTGCTGCCGACCCGAGCAAAAGAGCGCAAGCACCATCATTTATTCCCGAGGCATTACCTGCAGTGATGGTGCTGTCGGGGCCCAACAGTGGCTTGAGTTTCGCCAGATGCGCGGGCGTGACGTTGGGGCGCGGATGCTCGTCTTCACGCACCGTAATAAATTCGCTGCCCTGTCGCACCCGCACCGCTGTTATCTCCTCCGCTAACCAGCCTTGCGCCTGCGCCTGCGCAGTGCGCTGTTGGCTACGCCACGCATATGCATCCTGGCATGCGCGGGCAATTCCATGCTCGCGCGCAAGATTATCCGCGGTCTGCGTCATCGAATCGACGCTATAGCGCGCCTGCATCACCGGATTAATGCAACGCCATCCGAGCGTAGTATCTTCCAGCTTTTGCTCGCGACTAAATGCAGTGTAGGCCTTGGGGATGACGAACGGCGCCCGCGACATGCCTTCGACGCCACCCGCAATCACTAACTGCGCATCGCCGCCAGCAATCGCGCGAGCTGCAACACAAATCGCTTCCAAGCCAGAAGCGCATAGTCGATTCACAGTCATGCCCGGCACTGTTTCTGGAAGGCCGGACAGCAGCGCAGCCATGCGAGCGACATTGCGATTGTCTTCGCCAGCCTGGTTAGCGCAACCGAGGACAACGTCGTCGACAGCGCCCCAGTCTACACTGGGATAACGCTCAATTAAGGACGTGAGGGGGGCCGCAGCCAAATCGTCGCAGCGCATCGCCGCCAGCTGGCCGCCATAACGGCCGAACGGTGTTCGGGTTCCTGCGGCAATGAAAACATCAGCCATATGCGCTTCGAGAAACGAGCGGCTTCCAACCACTACGCGCGATCGCCTGTTCGATCGCTTGGCGCGCACTGCGCAACGCAGGCAACATTTTTTCACGCGCCACCGCCTGCACGTTGTCGCTGTAACGCATGCTGACATTGAGACCGCACACCGCCTGTCCCGCGGTGGAACGAATCGGAACAGCAATCGAGCACAATCCCAACTCCAGCTCCTGTGAGACGAATGCGTAGCCTTGGCGGCGCACCTTCTGGATTTCCGCTCGAAGCGCTCGGGTCTTGTACACGGTGTGCGCGGTAATCGGCCGGAACGTATATTGCCGTAACCAGGCGCTGACTTCGTTGTAGGATTTGTCCGCCAACAGGACCCGACCCATCGAGGTGGCGAATGCCGGCAACCGCGCGCCCACACCGAGTGCAACACTCATCAGGCGACGGACGGCCACGCGAGCTACATAAACGATCTCGCTGCCATCCAATACCGACATTGAACAAGACTCGCCCACCCCCTGCGACAACTCTTCCATCGTCTCATGCGCCAACTCAGTCAGATCCAGTGAAGAAAGATAGCTGTAACCAAGCTCAAGGACTCGCGGTGTTAGGAAAAAGTGCCGAGCTTCCGCGGCCACATAGCCGAGGTGTTGCAGCGTTAACAAGCTGCGCCGAACCGCTGCACGAGACAAGCCGGTTTGCGTTGCAATTTCGGACAGGGTGGAACGAGATCGTTCGCGGTTGAAGGTACACAATACCTGCAAACCGCGGGCCAACGATTGCATGTAATCGGGACTCTCGGTGAACGACGCGCGGGAAACCATTGGAGCGGGAGCTTAAATGATTGATTGACAGCGAAAGTGTAATGGGATTTTGTGCTGTGCGCAATGCGAATTAACGTTCGATTATCGAACCAGCCGGCATCCCAGAACGCCTTTCCCGTCATCCCCGAGCGCGACAGCGTTTTGCATAGCTGGTGCGTACAGGCCCAATGGCAGGCCCCGACAATCGTGGGCGGACGCGCCGCTCATTTCTGGGACGCCGACGGCAATGATTATTTGGACATGAGCAGCCTCGCTGGATGTAGCAACCTGGGGCATCAGCATCCAACGGTGGTTGACGCGATACGTGACCAGGCGGAGCGCTTATGTTTTATTACCTCCGCCTGGGGCGCCCAGCCGCGTGCAGAGCTGGCAGAAGCATTGCTCGAAAAAGCTGGCTTCAAGAACGGGCGGGTATTTTTCACGGTCGCCGGCGCCGACGCGAACGAGCACGCAGTCAAATTCGCGCGGCAAGCGCGTGGGCTTCCGCAGGGCTGGATAATTACTCGCGATCGTTCTTACCACGGTACCAGCTATGCATGCATGGCCCTTTCGGGAGACGCCCGTACGCGTCACCAGGTTGATCCCGAGCGTTACGCGGTTGCGCGGGTCCCGCCTCCCTATGCGTACCGCTGCCCATTTGGTAGCAGCAGTGAAATCGAATGTGGCCGGCGTGCCGTCGCGGCCGTTGCTGATGAAATCGACCGTAAAGGTGCAGAATCGGTCGCGGCCGTTCTGATGGAGCCGAATGCCGGAACGAATGGCATTGTCGCGCCGGACAATTACTGGCCAGGTTTACGTGAGCTTACACGTTCTCGGGGCGTATTTCTGATCGCCGATGAAGTGATGAGCGGCTTTGGTCGCTGCGGTGAGTGGTTCGCGTGGCAACGATACGGTGACGCGGGCAAACCCGATCTCATGACACTGGCAAAAGGGCTGACTGGGGCTCATTTGCCGTTGGGAGCTGTGGCGGTGAACGAAAATGTTGCCAAGCATTTAGAAAAACAGATGCTGTTCACCGGACTAACGTATTGTGGCCATCCCCTCGCCTGCGCCGCAGGAATGGCGGCGCTCCGCGCTTATGAAGATGAAAAACTGATCGAGCGCTCCCGCCGTTTGGGTGCTGCGATGTTCGTCGAACTAAAGCGGCTACGGAAACAACATCGCGTGATCGGCGATGTGCGCGGTGGCCACGGTCTGTTCGCTGTTATTGAACTCATCAGTGACCCAATCAGTCGCGCGCCGCTGGCACCCTGGTCGCAAACGCCGTCGCAACTGACAGCTCTTGTAAAAAAAGCGCTCGACCTCGGAGTATCGTTTGCTGCACGCGGGAACCTGATAATCCTGGCACCGCCCCTGGTGATTGAAGAACGCGAACTGAACGATGCCCTCGCGTTGCTCGATCGTCTGCTCAGTGAAATGGAGGCCGCATGAATTTCAAACTGACTTACGCCACAATGTTCAACCCGCCTGCGGACATGCATGCGCAATTTGACGCTGCGCTGGTCGAACTCAATGCCTCGTTAGGCGGCACGCATACGCTCTATATCGATGGCAAGGACCGCGACAGCGCCATGAATGACGCGCGGCGCAGCCCGATTGACCAACGCCGCATACTCGGCCATTTCTCGCTTGCGACTGTGGATGATGTGGACCACGCCATGGCAGCCGCGCAAGCTGCTTTCCAAAGCTGGCGCGCAACGCCAATGGCTGAGCGTGTTGGCCTGCTGAAGCGTGTCGCGACGCTAATCGAAGAGCGCGTTTATCACATCGCTGCAGCCGTGGCGCTGGAAGTCGGCAAGAACCGAATGGAAGCGCTGGGCGAGGTGCAGGAGACGGCGGATTTTTTCAACCTGTACGCTGACGATTTTGTTCGACACAATGGTTTCGATCGTGGTTTGCCTGATGATCCGCTACCAGATTTCCGTTCGCGTAATCGGAGCGTGATGAAGCCTTACGGCGTCTGGGTGGTCATCGCGCCATTTAATTTCCCATTTGCACTCGCAGGTGGCCCGGTGGCTGCGGGTTTAATCACGGGCAACACCGTGGTATTCAAGTGCGCTAGCGATACCCCGTGGTCGGGACGCCTGCTCGCAGATTGTTTACGTGATGCTGGCGTTCCACGCGGAGTTTTCAATTACCTCAACGGCAGCGGCAGCGTAGTCGGTGAGAGCTTGGTGCAGCATTCGCATGTCGCCGGAATCACTTTTACCGGATCCTACGACGTCGGCATGCACATCTATCGCAGCATGGCCAATGGGCCGTATCCGCGGCCTTGCATCGTCGAGATGGGAGGCAAGAACGCATGCGTTGTTACCACCAACGCTGACCTCGAACGCGCTGCCACCGGGATTGTGCGTTCAGCGTATGGCTTGAGCGGACAGAAATGCTCGGCGTTATCGCGAATCTATGTTGATGAGAAGGTCGCCAATGCGTTGATTGAAAAGCTCCAGGCAAAAATCGCCGGTCTTAGGATCGGCGATCCTACGCGGCAGGAAAACTGGCTCGGGCCGGTGACCACTGCCAACGCACTGCAAAGGTACCAGCGCTACATTAAACAGATGACCGAAAACGGCGGGCGCATTCTCTGTGGCGGCCAGCGCTTGACCGATGGTGAATTGGCGCATGGCTACTTCGTCGCGCCGACTCTGGCGGAAGCGCCAGCCACGCATCCGCTCTTTGCCGAGGAAATGTTCGTACCTATTACCATGGTTTGCCGGGTCCGTGATCGCAACGAGGCCCTGCGGCTGGCCAATGAATCTCGATTCGGGTTGACCGCCGGTTGCTACGGCAATGATGAAGACGCAGCCTTCTTCCTCGAGAACATCGAGGCAGGAGTCACCTATGTGAATCGGCCGCAGGGAGCCACGACTGGCGCGTGGCCCGGCTATCAGCCTTTTGGCGGCTGGAAAGGATCGGGTTCGTCGGGCAAAGGTATTGGCTCATTCTATTACCTGGCGCAATACCAACGCGAACAATCGCAAACGAAGGTGGAGTAGACGATGCAGTTCGGCAGCTTGCAAGAAATCGTTGATGGATATATCCGCGACGGCCAGAGCGTGGCGCTGGAAGGGTTTACCCATCTGATTCCGTTCGCTGCCGGGCACGAGATCCTACGCCAGAAAAAACGCGATCTACATCTCATCCGAATGACGCCAGACCTGATCTACGATCAATTGATCGGCGCTGGCTGTGCTCGCGCACTGACTTTTTCCTGGGGTGGCAATCCCGGCGTCGGTTCGCTGCATCGGCTACGCGACGCCGTCGAGAATGATTGGCCACAGCCGTTGACCATCCACGAACATTCGCACGCCGGAATGGCGGCGGCCTATACCGCAGGCGCGGCCCGGTTGCCATTCGGAATTTTGCGTGGTTACGTGGGAACGCATCTGTCACGGGTCAACCCGCAAATTCGCGAAGTACGCTGCCCGTACACAAATGACGCGATCGCCACGGTGCCGGCGATCAATCCAGATGTAACCGTATTGCATGCGCAAGCCGCGGATCGCCAGGGCAACATTCTCATCCGTGGTATTGTTGGCGCCCAAAAAGAGGCAGCGCTGGCGGCAAACATGCTGCTCGTCACGGTTGAAGAAATCGTCGACTCCCTGGGAGCGCCAATGAACGCAATTGTCCTGCCGCACTGGGTAGTCACTGCGATTGCCGAGGTCCCTATGGGCGCCTACCCCTCCTACGCGCATGGCTACTACGCACGGGACAACGCCTTTTACCTAGCTTGGGATGAAATGTCGCGCGATCGTAAGAGGTTCACTGAGTGGATCAACCGTCATGTGCTTTGTAGTCACGATCACGCGGAATTCCTAGACAGCTTGGCGGAGGCGGCATGAGCGTCGATTCGGCCTTGGCAAATACGTATACTCCGGCCGAGATGATGACCATCGCAGCCGCGCGCCTGCTTTGGCCCGGCTGTGTTTGCTTCGTAGGCATTGGTGTGCCTTCCGCGGCAGCAAATCTGGCGCGCCTGACTCATGCCCCCGACATGGTACTGATCTACGAGTCCGGCGGCATTGGCACCCACCCCAGCGTGTTGCCGTTGTCGATCGGCGATGGCGAACTGGCCGAGACGGCGACCGCCGTGGTATCCTTACCAGAAATTTTTTCCTATTGGCTACAGGCTGGTCGAATCGATGTAGGTTTCCTTGGAGCGGCGCAGATTGATCGCTTTGGTAATCTTAATACCACGGTGATCGGTGGCTACGGCAAACCGAAGACGCGGTTGCCGGGTGCCGGTGGTGCGCCGGAAATTGCCCTTCACGCCAAGCAAATCTTTGTGGTGCTGAAGCAATCACCGCGAAGCTTTGTCGCGAAGCTGGATTTTTGTACTAGCGCAGGCTTTCTGAGTGGGCATGGCGAACGAGCACGGCGCGCCCTCCCCGGTGCCGGGCCGCAGGCTGTGATCACTGACTTGGGCGTGCTCAAGCCAGCGATCGGGTCCCAGGAGCTCACCCTAGTCGCCCGCTATGAGAATGTCAGTGTGGACAGGATCCGCGCAGCTACAGGCTGGCCACTAGCAGTTGCCAATACCGTTGACGTTATGGCCGTACCGACCGCGGAAGAGCTGCGCGTCCTTCGCGACCTGCATAAGCGAACGGAAATTGCCCATGCCAGGGACGCATCTCGATCGAGGAAAACTCCAGCCCTGTCAGCAAGCCAGGTTAACGCATGAACAAGAATTCCGATCGCCAGCACGCCATCCGAACCGAGTTGCCCGGGCCCAGGGCGCGGGCGCTCCTCGCCCGCGATGCCGAGGTGGTGTCGCCCTCGTATCTGCGCGAGTACCCATTCGTGATGTCGCATGGTCGCGGGGTCGAAGTATGGGACGTTGACGGCAATCGGTTCCTGGATTTTGCCGCCGGCATAGCAGTCTGCAGCACTGGCCATTCACACCCGCAGGTGGTCGCAGCCATCAAGAATGCCGCAGATGAATTCCTGCACATTTCTCCTGATTTTGTACATGAAAGGCAAGTCGCGCTTGGCGAAAAAATCAATGCGCTGTCCCCGATGGGCGAGCCGGTGCTCAGTTTCTTCTGCCAGTCCGGCACGGAAGCGGTGGAAGGCGCACTAAAGCTGGCGCGTTATGTCAGTGGACGTTCGCGTTTTATCGGTTTTCTCGGCGCTTTCCACGGGCGCACGATGGGTTCACTGGCTTTCACTGCCAGCAAGTGCACGCAGCAGCAGGGGTTTTTCGCCGCGATGCCTGGTGTTACTCACGTGCCGTATCCGAATCGGTATCGACCGCTGTTCGCGGGCGATGACCAAGGTCAGGCCGTACTTGATTACATCGAAAACGTTTTATTTGTCAGCAACGTGCCGCCAAACGAAGTCGCGGCCGTGCTGATCGAACCGATTCAGTGCGAGGGTGGCTATCTGGTGCCACCCGATGGATTTCTGGCGGGCTTGCGGCAGCTATGCGATCGCCACGGGATTTTCTTGATCCTCGATGAAGTGCAAACAGGAGTAGGTCGCAGCGGGAAGATGTTCGCCTGTCAGCACTGGGATGTGCAGCCGGACATCATGACCTTAGCCAAGGGCTTGGGCTCCGGCCTGCCCATCGGTCTGGTGGTCGCGAAAAGAAAGATCATGCAACAGTGGAAGCGGGGCGCCCATGCAAACACTTACGGCGGCAATCCGCTATGTTGCGCCGCGAGCCTAGTCACACTGGATTTGGTGGAACGCGAGTACGCAGCCAATGCCGAGAAAGTGGGCACCTATTTCATGACACGGCTGCGCGAATTGCAGTCGCGACACCCAATCATCGGCGAGGTCCGGGGCAAAGGGTTGATGATTGGTATGGAACTCGTCAGCGATCGGCTCAGCCGCAATCCCTGCAAAGACTCGTGTGCTGCTGTAATTGCAGGCGCCTTTCATCGAGGCTTGCTCTTGCTCCCTTGCGGACAAAGCACTGTGCGCTTCGTGCCGCCCCTGATGGTGTCGGTAGCGCAAGTCGACGAGGCTATCACCTTGCTGGAGGCCGCCCTGATCGACGCACTCACCAAATCATAGGATTGGCCATGCGTCGGCACACGATCCTGCTGGCTTGTCTCTTGCTATTTCCCTTGCAGCTACTAGCTGATCGCAAGCCCGTGTTGGGGCAGATTCAGCTGCCGCACAATTATTACTACCGTGAAATGTATTTGCCGCAGCTGACCACCGGCCCATCGGCATTGACATTCTCGCCTGATGGCAAAGAGCTGGTTTACAGCATGGGTGGTTCGCTGTGGCGGCAGACCATCGGTAGTAATGAGGCGCAAGAGCTCACTCACGCGGCTGGCTATGACTACCAGCCCGATTGGTCGCATGATGGCCGACACATTATTTTCATCCGATACCAGAATGACGCCCTCGAGTTGTGGCAGCTCGACCTGCAAACCCGCAAGGAGGTTGGGCTAACCTCACATGGCGATGTGAATGTCGAGCCTCGCTATTCACCGGACGGCCGCCAGGTCGCTTTTGTTTCCACCGCTGACACCGGCCATTTCAACCTGTACGTCGCAGACGTGGCTGATGATCACTTGACCAATTCGAGACGCTTGTTGCCTGAACACACGAGCAACATCTATCGCTACTACTACGCGTCCACCGATCACGCGATCAATCCTTCCTGGACGCCTGACGGTCAGCGCCTGGTGTTCGTGTCCAATCGAGAAGTGGCTTACGGCACTGGCGATATCCGGTCAGTGTCGATAAACGTACCCGAAGACGTGAAAAAAGTGTTCAGTGAAGAAACTGCGTGGCGCGCGCAGCCACAGGTCGCGCCCGATGGCCGTCGCGTGTTGTTTAGCAGTTATCACGGGCGCCAGTGGCAACAGCTCTGGTTGACCACGATGGACGGTGCCGCACCATTCCCATTGACCTTTGGTGAGTTCGATCGTACCCAAGCACGGTTTTCGCCTGATGGCAGCCACATTGGTTACATCAGCAACGAAGAAGGCAATACGTCGCTGTGGGTTCAGGAGATCGTTGGCGGCGCGCGGACTCGTATCGACCCCACTCAACGCCATTACATACAGAAGGTCGGCCGACTACAGCTGAATGTGCGCGACGAAAATGGCAAAACTGTACCAGCGCGAGTGAGCGTGCTCGCTGCCGACGGCCGCGCCTATGCACCAGACAATGCCTGGATGCACGCCGACGACGGCTTTGATCGCAGTCTTCAAGCGTTCGAAAACCATTACTTCCACTGTCCGGGCGAATGCGCGCTCACGGTGCCAATTGGCGATGCGCAACTGCAGCTGTCTCGTGGCTTGGATTACGCCATTACCGAGCAGCACGTAAGGATCAGAAGCGACGGCAATACCATCACGACAGCCTCACTTAAGCCGCTACGCTTGCCTGCTCAATACGGCCACTTCGCTAGTGCAGATCTACATGTGCATATGAATTATGGTGGGCACTATTACAACACTCCTCAAAATTTGATTGAACAAGGACGTGCCGAACACTTGGATGCCATCTACAACCTGATCGTCAATAAAGAGGAGCGTATTCCAGACATCGCGCAGTTCGGTCCGCGGCCGTTGCGTAAAGACAAGACGCTACTGATGGAAGGACAGGAATTTCACAGCAGCTATTGGGGACATCTCGGCCTCTTGGATCTGGCCGATCATTTCCTAACACCGGATTTTTCGTCGTACCGGGAAAGTGCCTTAAGCAGCCCATATCCCCACAATGGCGTGGTCGCTAGTCTGGCACACGCGCAACATGGTTTGGTGGGATATGCACATCCGTTTGACGGCCCGGTCAATCCTGACAAGGATGTCGAGCTCAGCGATGGGCTTCCAGCCGATGTTGCCCAGGGTCAGGTCGATTATTACGAACTGGTAGGGTTCTCGGATCACCGCTCCACAGCGGACGTGTGGTATCGCCTCCTTAATCTCGGTTTTCGCCTTCCGGCCGGAGCCGGTACCGATGCCATGGCGAATTACGCTTCCTTGCGCGGGCCGGTGGGCGTGAATCGGGTATTCATAGCCATGACAGGTGAGACCACGCCGGAAAAGCTGCACTCAGGCCTGAAGCAAGGTCGGACTTTCGTCAGTAATGGCCCCTTACTCGGGTTAGACGTCGATCGCAAGCATCCGGGTGATGAAATTACACTCGCCAAGTCGACGACACTGCCGTACCACGCATCTCTGCGTTCTATAGTTCCAATCGATCACTTCGAGTTGATCTTCAACGGTCGGGTACTTGCCAGTCATCGTCTTGAGGGAGCGCGCACACGAGCCGATGTCAGCGGCAACGTTGAGATTCCTGCCAGCGGTTGGCTGGTACTGCGCGCATGGAACGATCAGGCCAATCCAAAGCTACAAGACATCTATCCTTATGCCAGTACCAGCCCCATCTACGTGACCGTTGGTAAGCAGGCGCCACACTCGACGGAGGACGCGGCCTATTTTGTCAGATGGCTCGATCGCTTGATCGATGGCGCGACGGCGCGGAGCGACTACAATAGCCCGCAGGAAAAGCAGGACACGTTGCAATACCTGAACGCGGCGCGCAGGGTGTTTCAAACGCAAACAGAAAAAAACGTACACAAAGGCACTTCCGTAGTATGGCCGCGGCGTGTTGTTGTTCCGCTATACTTGCGAGGATAGATCCCCACAGTCACACACGTATTGTCGCCCGCGCTCACTTATGTTCCAATCGCACCGGACTGCTGTGAAGGCGTTACAGGGGTCGCTCTTTTGATTTTACGAGTCGTGCATTCACGCTGGATCTTGACCGTAGAAAAACTGTAAAAAATTCAGTACTTTTGGTCGGCTTTTTTTCAGAAGTACTATCGAGTCCCGAGCGTCCGGACTGCCCAACACGCCGTTGCATCATTTCAATCTATTTTTACAGCACCAGGCTAGCGCCGTAAGAAATGCAACGCTGGCGAGAATTGAAATGCACCCTCCGATTGCAAGCGCATCACGGGCGTACTCGACGCGCAGATGATGGTGACCGGCTATTAGCGGCACGGCTCGCAAGATATAATTTGCTGGCTGCAATTTGTAATTTGTCTGGACGCTTCGCGGTAAAGCGACAGCACGCCAGGATGGCGTGAATGAGTCAGTGATCAATAAAATTGATGGTTGTTCGACGTCGGCTTCAATTTCCAACGCGTCAGTTGAAGCGGCGACGATTCTGGCTGTGCCGGCGCTTTCGGCTGGCGAGGGTTTTGGTTCCGGCTCGGTTTCCAGAATTACTTCGCGCGCCGGGTCGAACGTAACAGAGCGCAACGCATTGAAAATCGCATTCCGATCCGGCAGAACACGATAGCTTGGAATCAGGTGGAGATGAGCCATGGGCGGCTCGGGCGCATCGCCGATTTCCAGTTCGGCTCCATGTTGACCAAAGACGTAGCGCAGACGCAGCATGGCAAAAAGTGGATCGTAGCGAACGAACCTCACATACGACATTGCCTGGTCGGGATCATTGCCTTGGCTCCAGGTCATGAACTCGGCATAACGCCGCACCACGGTCGCTTCGTAACCCCACATGTCTTGCGCGCCGATGAACATCGCACTGTTCGGATTCGCCACATTCATGACGCGGTAATCGCCGGGATGCTCATCGAGAAAACGTTTCTCATCGGAATTTGCGATGGTCGCGCTATCAAACGTGACACGTATGCCGGATGCAAAGACAGACATTTCCGCTATGCCTAAAGCAATTACACCGAAGAGAGCACGCGGCCGTTGGTTGGCGAAGACCAAGATGATGCCGAGCAGCGCACAAACTCCAGCGGCGACAAACAGCGACATGGCCGCGCGGTGCTGTGATTGGCTAACAAATTCCGCGCTCGCGTAGAGTTGCGGAAACAAATAAGATTGGCCACTGGAACGACTGGCGTTCATCAGCGCTCGCCAAGACGCGGTGGTTGCAGTCCACCATCCGGCTAGGCTCAATGCCGTCGCAACCGCGAAAACGGCGACGACAAATGAAACCTCGATTCTTTTTTGCCTAAGCAACCGCTCAAGTCCGGTGGCCGCCAGCAGACAAAGAAACAGCGATGCCAGAAAACTAAACTTCGAAATACTGCGAAAGCGATCGAAGCCGGGTACCCAGTTATAAAGAAAACTGAATAATGGGGTGTAAGCGCCAAGGGCCAATAGCAAACTAACGAACACGACAATCAGCGGCCGCCATTTGATTGTGCGTTCGCACCAAATCGCCGCGTAGATGGCAAACGCCAACCCAGCCACGCCAATGAAAAGCGATGTTTCCCATAAATACCAGCGCCCCCAGTATTTTGCCATTTGGCCGAAAAAATCCGGTGCGAGTAGTGTGACAAAGTTCTCCGGCGGAAGGCCGAGCATGGAGGCAAATTGAAAAGGCAGCCTGAAGCCGCGCGTGGTCTCGCGCGTTGTCTGGATGGCAGGCAGCAACTGCACAGCTGCCAGAAGAGCGCCGCCCGGATAGATGCTTAGTAGGGCCGCTGCAGGCCGCCAACTCCAATGACCGATCAATCGCAATGCGGTGTAAAGTCCGGCAATGATTCCGGTGTAGAAAACGTATTGTGGAAACCCAGCCAATATCTGCATCGCAACCGCGAGCATTCCGAGCAACAACCAGCGACCACGCTGGGTCCTGAAAATCGCTTCCACTGAACAAAAAATCAGCGGTGACCACGTCATTGCGCTCAACTGAGGCAAATGCCCGGCAAAAATGTGCGGGAAAAACGCGCCACAAAACATAACCAGTGTGCCGGCAAAGAAACCCGCGGCAGCTGAGAGATCCCGCTGTTTCATCCAACAAAGCATGAATGCGCCAATGGCGAAAACATGCACAGCTACCGTCCAGTTGATCGCGACAGACGTGGGCAAAAACAGGAAGAGCCAATTCGGCGGATACAGCAGCGCTCCTTGCATTCCACCGAAATAAGGCGCTCCGCTAAAAATATGCGGATTCCAGAGAGCGAGATTTCCCTTCGCTAATTCTCGGAAACCAAATTCGCGCCACGCGAAGTATTGCAGGAACATATCGCTGCCTGGATGTCCGAGCACGCGCGTGCCGCCGACGAACAAAAGATCGCCAAACATTGCCAGCGCCAGGATGAGCAATAGGATGACTGAAACGATCGTTGAACGCCGGCTCTCCATCAGGCGGAAATGGTGGCCGCCGAAGCGGGAAAATCAAAGCCGCGGTCAATTTTTTGGGGCATGCTGCAGGTGCGAAGGCCCCGTCCGGCGGTAAAAAGTGCAGGCGAAATCTTTCCGTCTATGTCACTTTAGGTGGCAAATGCGCCCGTAGCTCAGCCGGATAGAGCAACGGATTTCTAATCCGTAGGTCGGAGGTTCGAATCCTCCCGGGCGCGCTTTGGGAATACGATCACTCCGCTGAGAGCGGGGGCGGGAACCAGCGCAGGGTGACGAAAGTAACGGCGCTCAAAATCACGGCGAGCTCATAATTATGGTAGGCAACTGCTGCACCCATTGCGGCGGTGCTCCAAATGCTTGCCGCGGTAGCGATGCCTTGGATCCTTTTTCCTTTTTTCAAGATGGCCCCCGCTCCGAGGAACCCAATCCCGGTCATTAGACCTTGGATCAGGCGTGGATCCGCTTTTGGATTTCCAGTCATTGCCTCGCCAACCAATAAGAAAGTGCAACTGGCAATTGCCACCAGAGGATATGTCCGTAAACCAATGCCGCGCTCCTCTCTTAGTCGATGCCAGCCAATCGGCAACGCGAGCAGGTAGGCGAACGTTATGGTGAGAAAATCTGTTAAGCCGTGCCACCAGTTAATCTCAATGCCAAATATCGCCATCATATGATCTTCGCCTTCCTTACGTGCAACTGCGGACTAGAACCACGGCACAAAACACAATCAAGATCACCAAGAGCCAAAGCAAATTTCGGGCGATCCCGTCCGAACGCATAAATTTTGGGCGCATGGAAATTCCCTTCTCCAGAGAAACGTGCGCTAAGTCGTTTCCAGACGTAGCCCTGCCGCAACAGAATCATACCACGCGGAGCGCGTTGCGACCCACGCCACCTGACACGAAGGCTCTAAATTATGGGACTTTAAGTCTTACGGAATTCTTCTACCTGCCGACATGCCGATAATGAAAAAGACCAGGCAAATCACCAGGAACAGGAAGAACAGGAATTTGGCAATCCCAGCCGCCGCCACAGCGATACCGGTAAATCCAAAAAGCGCCGCCACCAATGCGATTATCAAAAAAATTAAAGCCCAACGTAGCATCTTTCACCTCCTCAGAAAGAAATCGCATTCGTTGCCCCGCGCGCGTGTTTCTTGCCCCGTTTTGCGTCACGTTGTTTCGATGCGCAAAGTATCAGGTAAGAGCCACAAAGGACGCCTAACAAATCTGAAGACACTCTAGAATCTGTTCTTCCTTATTCCGCGCCACGAACATGAATTTAGCGGTTCGCGTTTTTCCCTACGCGCGAATAGCCCCGTGTTCACGTATTCAATATAGAGTGCGTTTTATGCTCGCGCTTGAACGCGTCCGCGTCTGCTAAAAGTCTGAGGAGAAAGAGGGAAAAAGCATTTGTCTAGAAGACGGAGATCGAGGTGAATATCACTATCACAACATGGGTGATTATCGCGATCGCGGTGGTCGTGGTGATTGCGCTTGGACTATTTGTCGTAAAACGACGGCGGCGGCGCTCACGACACCTGCACAAGCAATTCGGGCCCGAATATAAGCACGCCGTCAAAGAATATGGTGGGCCGCGCAAAGCCGAGGCGGAACTCGCGGCGCGTGAGAAACGGATCCGCAAGCTAGATATTCGAGTGCTCGCGCCTGAAGAGCACAGCCGCTTTGCAAACGCTTGGAGAAAAACGCAAACGCGCTTTGTGGACGAGCCATCCAAAACGATTGGCGAAGCCGACGACCTGGTGAAAGAAGTAATGAAGACGCGTGGCTATCCAGTGGGAGACTTCGACCAGCGCTCCGCGGATATCTCAGTTGATCATCCGAACGTGGTCACCAATTACCGCGCTGCCCATGATATCGCGTCGCGTAACAACCAGGGCCAAGCGACTACGGAGGATTTGCGCCAGGCAATGATACACTATCGCTCGCTATTCGAAGAACTCCTAGAGACAACGGAAACTGCAAAAGCCGGAGGCAACCAATGAAAACTGAAGACGAAGATCGAGAGAAGAAATCCCGCGACACCGTTCGCGACGAACAGCGGGCGAATCAGTCAACCTCAACGGCCGAGGTGGCTAAAGATTTGGAGCACGCCAAGCCCACCGGTGAATCCGATAAGGCAGCGAGATCCCTTTTTCCAGAGGGCGAGGCGAACGACTTTCGTAAACGCTGGACAGAAATTCAAGCCGGATTCGTAGACGAGCCGCGACGTGCTGTTGACCGAGCAGATACATTAGTGGCGGAAGCAATGAAGCGGCTGGCGAACAGTTTTGCCAAAGCACGCTCCGAACTAGAGGGGCAGTGGGGTCGCGGCGATAAGGTCTCCACCGAAGATCTGCGTGTCGCTCTGCAGCATTACCGCGCATTTTTCGAGCGACTGTTGAACATGTAACTTCTGGGGAGGATTAAGACTTTATGAGCACAATTCTGTTAATTATTCTCATTCTACTGCTGATTGGAGCGTTTCCCGCATGGCCGTATAGCCGCGGTTGGGGCTATTATCCCAGCGGCGGACTCGGTCTAATTCTTTTGATTGTAATAATCCTGGCGCTATTGGGTGCGATCTGACGAGATCGCGGAGCCGAGATAAATCGAAGCGCTCTTTACGCGCAAAAGGGACTCTTTTGACGATTTCTTTAAGAGGGAGGAGGTGATGTTATGGCAAAAGACACAGGTGAAGGTTATCGCAAAGGCTCGGTGAAGGAGCGTACGCAGGTGGAGAATCCGCGAGGCGAACAGTGGACGAAGCGCGACGAAACACCCGGCAGCGAAAAACGCGGCGAGTTCAAGGAGAAGAAAAAGGACGAAGAACCGTTTAAAGGCGTAGCCAAAGAGAGAGACGAACGCCGAAAAAGTGGTTAAGCAAAATGCAATTTTTCTCCGGCGTGGGGAGAAAAATTGCTTCGTCCGGAACTCGACCTTGTCCCGGCGCCGCCCCAACCCGGCAAAATCGAAATCCAGACGGACTGAACATGAAAAAGAAAACGGCATGGGACGAGATCAAGGCTTTTGCCATCGAACTGGTAAAGAAAAAGACCAAGGCACAGCAGATAGACAGCGCCCCGTCGGGCAAGCAGTTCGCCCTCGAGATTGGGATTTATGTAGGGTTACTCCTTTGCTATTTCTTTCTTGTTTTAAGCTTTCTTTCGAACTGGTTAAAAAATCTCTTCGATCAAAATAAGCTGATTTACGCCCTGGTGGCCTGGGCGTTGGTCGCCGGGCAAGGCGTAGTGTTGGAGATCGTTGCTGTGGCGCTTCTCAAGGTCATCAAATCAAAGACCGACTGAGGGAGGGCGAATGGATTTCCCGATATCTGGCCAGCATATCAGCCCGATATATTTGGCCGCTGTGGGATTCATTGTCGGAATATTCGGCGGATTTTTCGGAGTAGGCGGCAGTTTTCTTGCTGGGCCCGGGCTGTTTGTCACAGGTCTCCCGATGAATTTTGTTGTCGGCACCGACCTCGCCCACATCGTGGGTAAATCTCTTGTGGCGTCGCGCGAGCATCTGGTGCGCGGCAATGTCGATATGAAGTTAGCCCTAATCATGGCGGGCGGAACGATGATCGGCACCGAGGCGGGCGCACAAGTGATTCAGTATCTGAAACAATTCAAAATGGTAAACATCGTTGTCGGCGTCGTTTTTATTGGCGTTCTAATATTGATCTCCGCTTTTATGGCTTGGGAAAGCTGGGCGACAATAAAGCGAAGCCACGTCGCAGAGCTCAGACTCAAAGGCAAAACCGCCCCGCCGGCAGTTAGCCGTTTCCACGAAAAGATCCAGCGCTTCAGGCTATGGCCAATGATAGATCTTGCCGAATCGGGGATAAAAAACATTTCGTTCTGGATGATCCTTATCGTTGCGGTAGTCGCCGGTTTCCTGGCCGGATTTCTCGGCGGCGGCGCCGGCTATCTGCGCATGCCGTTGCTGGTGTACGCGCTCGGCGTGCCCACCAAGGTGGCTGTGGGAACAGATCTTTTTGAAGTCGCCGTCTCAGCCAGCTATGGGACGCTATCGCATGCCATCAAGGGAAACGTGGACATCCTGATCGCGCTGGTGATGCACACTGGCGCAGCCGTCGGAGCGCAGATCGGCGTCAAGCTGACGGACTTCTTTCGTGGTCCAAAGATTCGACTGGCCTTCTCCCCTTTGCCCCTGATCGGAGCGGCTCTGATTGTTTATGGATTGCTCACCGGGCATCAGATGAAATGATGGCAGAGAGAGGTGTTACCCTGAGTCCAGCGGCGCGACCATTCAGTCGCGATGGAGGGCCTTGTTACTCAAAACAGATTAGCATGCAAAGGCGACAGAGTTCCTTTTGAATTCCGATTCATTTATATGAAGAAATACATTCATCTCCTAGCTGCGGTAGCGTTGTTTGTCGCGTGCGAACAAAAGGAAACGACGGTCGCAAATCCGCCAGCGGAGAAGAAAGAAAACAGGACGACGGTGGTAAACCCGCCAGCGGAAAAGAAAGAGAGCCATACCACAATCGTAAATCCATCTCCAGCTACTGAGACCAAAAAGGAAAAAACTGAAGTCAACATCAACACTTCGCCCTCGCCGTAGCTTTTTTGCGCCTTCTAGCTGTGCCGCGAAAGCTTTCGGGACACATCCCTGAGCGGCGTTCCTGGCACTGAATAAAAAAATTTGCGCGTGCCCTCTGCGCTAGGCGCGAATTAATGAAAGATGTCGCGCTTTATTCTTCTCATCATTCTGATTCTGTTGGTTCTTGCCGCGCTGCCGGGGTGGCCATATAGCGAGCACTGGACATATCGTCTTAGCGACGTCTTGGGCGTGATTCTCCTAATCGTATTGCTGGTCATTTTGCGGCAAGGGCGTGCGTGAACACGATCGCGCTGGGACGCAACGGAGGGTGTTCCGCTTAACGCGTGATGAGATCGCCAGGCTCGCGAAATCCGAATAGTAGTTCGAGAGCCCGCGCCTTCGCCAAGCTACGGCGGGACAAGAGGCTACAGCCGGTAAAAGGGAGAATTAGTGGCGAAGAAACATACAAAGATAGAGGACTACGGTTTTCTTAGCGATACGCAAGCTGGCGCGCTGGTAAGTTGCGACGGCTGCGTTGATTGGCTTTGCTTTCCCCGGTTTGATTCGCCGGCATGTTTTGCTTCGCTGCTGGGGGACGAAAAAAATGGCCACTGGCGATTTTTCCCAGAAGATAAGGTTAAAAAGACGCGCCGCCGTTACCGTGGCGACACGCTAATCCTGGAAACAGAACTGGAGACAGCAAATGGCGCAGTGCGCCTGATCGATTTTATGCCCCCGCGCGGCGAGAATCCGGAAATCATCCGCATCATTGAAGGTTTGCGCGGCAAAGTGTCGATGCGAATGGAACTGATCATCCGCTTCGATTACGGGCACATCGAGCCGGCGGTGCGAAAAAGCTGGCAACACGAGGGCTTCGAAGCAATTGCCGGCCCCGATGGTTTGATCTTTCGAAGCCCGGTCGAAACAAAGCGCGGGAAAAATCGCACCGTGGCCGAGTTTACCGTGGCAAAAGGAGATCGTGTCCCTTTTGTACTTACGTGGTTCGCCTCTCATATCGATCCGCCGAGAACGAAGATCCGGAGGAGGGATTGCGCGACACGGAAAAATTTTGGCGGGATTGGACGAAACAATTTCAAAGTGAAGGGAAATGGCGCGATGCGGTGGTGCGCTCACTGATCACGCTTAAAGGACTGACCTATGCGCCCACTGGCGGCTTGGTCGCGGCGCTTACCAGTTCATTACCGGAGCAAATACGAGGCGAGCGTAATTGGGATTATCGCTACTGCTGGTTGCGAGATGCGGCGCTCATTTTCCTCGTGTTAATGCGCGCGGGCTATCGCGCTGAAGCCACCTCCTGGCGCGACTGGCTGCTGCGCGCCATCGGGAACAGCCCGGCAGAAATGCAAACGATTTACGGCGTGCGTGGCGAACGCCGTGTCAACGAGTACGAGATCCCGTGGCTTTCAGGTTATGAAAATTCCAGACCGGTGCGTATCGGGAATGCAGCTGTAAATCAGTTTCAGCTCGACGTCTATGGCGAAGTGCTGGCCGCCATGTGGCAAGCTGATGATGCCGGAATCAAAATGACCGAACCCGATTGGCC
Organism: Verrucomicrobiota bacterium; assembly: GCA_003218535.1. Classification (GTDB taxonomy): domain Bacteria; phylum Verrucomicrobiota; class Verrucomicrobiia; order Chthoniobacterales; family UBA10450; genus Udaeobacter. The sequence goes on along the minus strand of QHNV01000088.1, from coordinate 2,696 downwards.
GGTGATGGTCGACCTGATACAATTCCTGGAGTCACATTGGCAAGACCCGGACGAAGGAATTTGGGAAGTGCGCGGCGGCCGCCAACATTTTACGCACTCAAAGATGATGGCGTGGCTGGCATTCGACCGGGCGATCAAATTGGTCGAGAACTACGAGGACGCCCCTTCTGAGCACGTCGGTCGCTGGCGAAAAATTCGGGATCAAATTCACGCCGAAGTTTGCGACCGCGGTTATGACAAGAAGAAAAAGGCGTTCACTCAGGTTTATGGGTCCGAGGCACTGGACGCGAGCCTCCTTACAATGCCGCTCATCGGCTTCCTGCCAACATCGAACAAACGCGTCCGCAGCACCGTGGGAGCGATCGAACGAGAGCTGATGGAAGACGGTTTCGTTCGACGCTATCGGCCAAACCAATGTGGCGTTGATGGATTGCCAGGCACCGAAGGAATATTTATTTCCTGCTCGTTTTGGCTGGCTTCTTGTTGGCACCTTCTTGGCCGGAAAAAAAAAGCGAAAGAATTATTCGAGCGCTTGCTCGATTTGCGCAATGATCTCGGACTTTTCTCCGAACAGTACGATCTGCGCGAAAAGCGTCAGTTAGGAAATTTTCCTCAGGCTCTCTCGCACGTTTCAATGGTTGCTTGTGCCCGAATTCTAGGCAACGAGGACCTATTGTTCGCCCGAGCGCATTAGGACTGTGCCCATGAATTTTGTAGTTGGTACCGACCTGGCGCACATCGTTGGAAAATCCATAGTGGCGGGGCGCGAACATCTGGTCCGCGGTAACGTAGATTTAAAATTGGCTCTCATTATGGCAGGCGGAACCATCATTGGCACTGAGGCGGGCGCCCAAGCCATCCAGTACCTGAAACAATTGAAGATGGTGAACCTGATCGTCGGCATCTGTTTTATCGTGGTTCTAGTATTAATCTCCGCTTTTATGGCGTGGAAGAGTTGGGCGACGATAAAAGGAAAAGGAAACCGCATCGAGAGGCGTAAAGGCAAAGACGACGAGTCGGCAGTTGGTGGTTTTTCTGCCAAGGTTCAGCGAATCAAGCTGTGGCCAATGCTCAAGCTCGCCGAGTCGGAAATAAAGAGCATTTCGCTCTGGAACATCGTGATGGTTGCTCTGATCGGTGGACTTTTCGCTGGATTTCTCGGCGGCGGCGTCGGCTACGTGCGCCTGCCGTTGCTGGCGTACGTGCTCGGCGTGCCCACGAAGGTCGCCGTAGGAACGGATCTTTTCGAAGTCATAATCTCAGCCAGTTACGGGACAATATCGCACGCCATCAAGGGAAACGTGGATATAATGATCGCGCTCGTGATGCAGACCGGCGCAGCTGTTGGAGCGCAGATTGGCGTCGTCTTGACGGAATTCTTTCGTGGCCGACGGATTCGATTGGCGTTCTCGCCGTTCCCACTGATCGAGGCGGCCCTGGTTGTTTACGGCTTGATGACGGGACACCAGATGAAGTGATGACCATCCATCAAGCCCGTCACCTGTCATTTATGGGCAAAGCGCCGCTCATGCTCGAGCAACCATTTCTTGCGCCATAATCCGCCGCCGTACCCGCAAAGCGTGCCATCAGCGCGAATCACGCGATGGCAGGGAATAATGATGCAAATCATGTTCGTTCCATTAGCGCGGCCAACCGCGCGGCGCGCGTTTTCATCTCCCAGACGCTTTGCCATCCAAGAATACGAGCGTGTTTCACCCGCCGGAACGGAGCGCAGGATTTCCCAAGCGCGCAGTTGAAATTCTGACCCGACTGGCGCTAATGGAATATCGAACTCCAGGTTTTTGCCGGAAAAATAATCGCTGAGTTGCTGGCGCGTCGCAGTCAGGTGCGAATGTTCTCCCGGCACTACATTTGTTCGCAATCGCTTCCGCAAAATCGACAATTCGCTCTGGGTCGCGCGGCGGTCGATAAATTCGAGCAAGCGCAAACCTTCGTCGTCCGCAACGGCGATCATCGCGCCCAGTGGCGTATCGATTCGCTCCGCAAGCAGGGGCGCGCGCGTCTTAGCATTCGTCGGTGGTTCGCCAAAAATCTTCGTAAACGCTTCGCGAAAACCGCTCTCCGATTCAAAGCCGCTGCCGTTTCTGGCTTCATCCACGCGGCGACCTTTCCGAACCTGGCTCAAGGCAAGACCCATTCGGCGCGCGCGATGATAAGCCTGAAACGTCATTCCATAGTGGCGCTTGAATTGGCGGCGCGCCGTGGAAGGATCGATCGCCAGCGCCGCCAACTCCTTGTCTGTAAGCCGTCCTCCCGGAGCGCGGTCGACTTCGGTGCGCAGGCGCTCGATCAATTTGGGCGGCCGTTTGTCCGGGTCCGTCGGATGACAGCGCAAGCAGGGACGATAACCGCTCTCCAACGCTTCACTGGGGGTCGCGAAGAAATCGACATTCTCCCGCGCCGGCTTCTTCGCGGTGCAGGTGGGCCGACAAAAAATTCCCGTCGTACGCACTCCGATAAAAAATATGCCTTCGAAGTTCGGATCGCGATTCATCAATGCGCGATACATCGTTTCGCTCGGAGGAAGAAGTTCCAATGTTCTCATGTATAAGATTAAGCACTCACGTCCATTGACGCATCGACGAAATTCGGGCGGCAAATTTTGCTCGCTGTAGCGGCAGGCGTGTCGCCTGCAGAATCTACATGGTCGCGGCCGACACGGCTGCCTCGACGTT
>QHNV01000058.1 GCA_003218535.1 Verrucomicrobiota bacterium | reverse complement strand
TCCGGGCTCCGCTCGATCTATGTGCTAACGCAGTTCAACACCATGTCGTTACATCGACATATTCAGGCCAGCTACAAGTTCGACAATTTTTCGCGCAGCTTTGTGGATATTCTTGCTGCTCAACAAACGCCCGCGAGTTCGCAATGGTATCAGGGGACTGCCGACGCGGTGCGGCAAAACATGCGCTATTTTCTCGAGCGGCCGTTCGATTATTACCTGATCTTGAGTGGTGATCAGCTTTATCGGATGGATTTCCGGGCGCTGCTGCATCAGCACATTCGTTCCAGCGCGGAAATCACCCTGGCCACCAAACCGGTGCACCGGGATGAGGTTTCCGAGTTCGGGATCATGCACAGCGGAGTTGATCGCCAGATCACGCGGTTCGTCGAGAAGCCGGCCGATGAAACCGCGCTTGCCGAAATGCGGATGAGCCGCGAACTGCTGGATGCGATTGGTTCAGCCGAGGAAGAGAACCTTTATCAGGCATCGATGGGAATTTACGTGTTCAATCGCCAGGTACTGATTGAATGTTTGGAAAACAATCTGGTTGATTTCGGAAAGGACGTGATCCCGAACGCGATCAAAAATCGACATGTCAGCGCATTTATCTATCAGGGCTATTGGGAAGATATTGGAACCATTCGCGCTTTCTATGAGGCGAATCTGGATCTAACCGACATCGTGCCGGAATACAGCTTCTTCGAGCCGGGCGCGCCGATTTACACGCATCCGCGCTTTTTGCCCGGGAGCAAAATCAATGGCGCCACATTGCGGCAATCGATTATTTCCGACGGCTGCATCATTTCGGATGCGCACCTTGAGCGATGCGTAGTCGGAATACGCAGCGTTATTCAAAGCGGCGCGACGATCCGGAACACAATTGTGATGGGCGCAGATTATTTCCAGCTGGACTCGGCCACTGAGTCAGAGCAACCGCCGATCGGGATCGGGCGCAACTGTGTGATCGAGCGCACCATCATCGACAAGAACGCGCGCATCGGCGATGGCGTTGTCATCAGCCCCGAAGGAAAACCGGCGCACGTGGATGCGGAAAATTACTTCATCCGCGATGGCATCGTAGTGATACCGAAAAATGCCATCATCCCTGCCGGTTTCTGGATTTAGTCGGGCACGCTGACGACTTAGCGGCGAGAATCGCTCGACCCCGTAGGCCCAAGTTGGTTGACATCCGGCGCCGTTTCCCATTTTTCCTGGTGATTCCACGGGATGCTGGAATCGCGATGATCGTCCGGGTCATCAACCAGACGGACGGACTCGCTTTGACTTGCGCATGAGGCGAGTGTCATCGCCAATGCGCAGAAAAGGACTGCAAGGATCTTCTTACGATACTTAGGAACTTGTGCCAGCATAAATTACAGTGTCTCCAGGTTGCACTTGGACGCCGCGCGCCAAACTGCCGGTGATGATATCGCCGATAGCGGTCGCCGGTTCAACTGAAGAAATACGAACTCTTCCAATCAGTGTGCCTTCCCGCAAAACCAGCATCTCCGAGTTCGGCTCGACGCCTTGCCTGGCGCCGAGATTTAGCACGACAAAATTGTATGCCTGATTAACAGCAAGGACGGTGCCTCGCACGCCTGTCCTGCGCACGGCCGGTTCCCTGTGTTTCTTTTCCTCCTGAGGTTGGGTCGCGCGTTCCTGCGGGCTCTGGAGTTTTTCAGAAAGAAACGCCTTCTCCTTTTCAGCGCTGTCGAGCTGATGCCTGACATCATCCAGTTGCGCCTGTAAATCCCTTGGGGAACCAGCCGGTACTGGGCTATCGGCAGGCTTTGCAGTTTTTACAGCTGCCTCGAGCTGTTGCCGCAAGGAAGCGATTTCGTTTTGACCAGCATCCATTTTGGCCTGCAGATCGGCTTTCTCTTTCTGCAGTTGCGTGCGGTCTGCTTCAGCCTTGGCCGCTTTGTTTTCTGCTTCCGCAAATTTCTCTTCTCTGCTAGGCACGGGACTTTCGTCAGGCGCAGAAGTTTCGGCCGGCCTAGGGGTTCGCGCCTGAACCGTGCGCCGCTGCTCTGCCGCAGCACGTGCTGCTCCCGCACGAGCCATATCTGTGCGCAAGATTTTTATCTTGTGGTTGTTTAGCAGCCCAAAAATCGCTGCCATCATCAAGAACAGCACTGACAGTCCGAGAACGCTTTTCGGCGTGACTGCAATAGTCGCGGATTGTCGGCCAATCATAGAAAGCGTCCTGATTGTAAACAATGAATCATGGCCAAACGCAATTCCGCATTTTGGTTTCCGGATTATTTCTGCCCGATTTGGATTGCGCTCGACCTCTCAGCGGGTAAAAAACTTTATGGGTCAGCAACATCGGGTGCAAGCCAAACGCAAAAGACACCGAGCTTATCTGAAACGCAAAAAGGCAGCGCTTCGCGCCATGCGCCACGAGCGACCCAGGCCGCGGGCGAGGAAAGAACAGACACCAGTGCCGGGGTAGCTGCTCACTTAAGTCCAAGTTTTTTTTCAATCTCTTTGACTCGCTCAAAAAGTTTCCCGAGACGACGAACCCAAGCAATTTGGCGTCTGGCTTCAGGCATCGGCATGGCCGGATAGCCAAACCATGTGCCCCCAGGAATGCTCTTAGAGACGCCGCTTTGTGCTGCAATCATGCTGCCATCGGCGATCTCGACATGGCCCACGATACCGACTTGGCCAGCCATTTGTACGTACTCTCCCACGCGGGTGCTTCCTGAAATTCCGGTCTGGGCGGCCACGACTGAGTGTTTTCCGATCACAACGTTATGCGCGACTTGGACGAGATTGTCGATCTTTACGCCTTGCTGAATCCACGTCCGCCCAAACCGGGCGCGGTCAAGTGTGGTGTTCGCACCGATCTCGACGTCGTCGTCGATCTGAACAATCCCGAGCTGTGGGATTTTTTTGTGGCGATTCTCCACAAATTCGAACCCGAAACCGTCTGCTCCGATGACCGCACCCCCGTGAATAATCACGCGTGAGCCGATGCGGCTTCGCTCCCGAATTATTACCTGGGGATAAATCAGGCACGCAGCCCCAATCACGGTTTCGTGCCCAATGTATGATCCTGCTCCAATGACTGTGTCGTCGCCGATCCTGGCGCCCGCTTCAATAACTGCGTAAGGCTGGATCGACACACGTTTTCCGAGCTGGACACTTGCATCGACAATCGCGCTGGGATGAATACCGGGTCTGAATGTGATCGGCTTCGGCGCGAATTTGAGCACGACCTGTTCGAATGCCTTGATTGGATTCGAAACGCGAATCTGCGCGGCAGTAATGGAGTCGCCAAAACCAGGCGGAACGAAGACTGCCGACGCGCGCGTTTTGCGCAGGAGCGGTCCGTATCTTGGGTCCGAATAAAAGGTAATCTCCCCCGGCACGGCTTCGCCGAGGGACGCCGCGCCTGTGATTTTCACGGCCGGATCGCCCATCAGCTCCCCACCAGACATCGTCGCTACTTCCTCAAGAGTAAAGGTCACGGCAAAAGTTGCGGCGTTAGATCGTTAAAACGGGTTCAAGCGCGAAGAATCTCAGCACTCGGCGCGGCGCTCGTTCCAGCTGGGCGGCCGTTTTTCAATGAACGCCTGCACACCTTCAAGCGCCGCCTCATCCATCATGTTGCAGGCCATGGTCTGACTTGCCGCTTCGTACGCGGCTGCAATCCCTACTTCAGCTTGACGGTAGAAAAGTTCTTTCCCCATCGCCACGGACACGCGTGGTTTGGAAATAATGGTGGCGACAAGTTTTTCGAGTTCAGCATCGAGCTGATCTGGTTCGGCGACGCGATTGATCAAACCGCGCGCCTTCGCTTCATCAGCGCTAATGAATTCGCCAGTCACGAGCATCTCGAACGCAGCTTTGCGCAAAACGTTACGGGAGAGCGCCACGCCCGGAGCCGAACAGAAAAGACCAAAGTTAACGCCGCTGACAGCAAATTTTGCCGTGCGCGACGCAACGGCGAGGTCGCACATGGCAACAAGCTGGCAACCCGCCGCGGTGGCAATGCCTTGGACGCGCGCGATCACTGGCACTGGCAGCCGCTGGGTCGCAAGCATCATTTCCGAGCACTGCGCGAAAAGGCGCTGATAGTAAGCCAGCGATGGTTTTGCGCGCATTTCCTTCAGATCGTGGCCAGCGCAAAACGCTTTGCCGGCTCCCGCGAGAACAACAAGGCGCGCCGACTCATCCTCGGCGATCGTGTCGAACTCGCCCTGCAACGACGAGAGCATCGCTTCCGACAACGCATTAAAGCTCTGTGGCCGGTTGAGTGTTACTGTGACCACGCCTCGCGTATCCTGACTGCGCAAAACGATCGGCTCCTCAGCCCCGAAAGTCTTCGGCACCGGCGCAGGTTCGATTGATATTGCTGGCTCCATGGATTTTTAAGTTTTTCTCCGCGCTCGCGCGGATCGCAAAATCTACTGCGGAAATTCCAAATCCAAAATTCGAAAAATTTAGTTTCCGTTTGCATCGACGGACAACATCATCGTGCAAGGGCACAACCGGACTGGTACCCCTCCGCCAAATGAAAATTATCGCGATCGCAAATCAAAAGGGCGGCGTCGGCAAGACGACCACGGCCGTAAATCTCGGGGCGGCGTTGGCAGAGATGGACCTGCACATTTTGCTTGTCGATCTTGATCCGCAAGCCAATGCAACAAGCTCGTTTGGTTTGCAAGGAGTCGAGCAAACCAGTCTTTACGAACCGCTGCTTGGCGAAGCCTCCATTATAGAAAAAATCTCCCCGACGCGCCGCGATGACCTGTTCATCGTGCCCGCCGATCTCGATTTGGCGGGCGCCGAGGTCGAGATCGCTCGAATGCCGGATCATCTCACGCGTCTGGCGGAGACGCTCAAGCCGCTGCATGCCGATGAGACGTTTGATTTCGTTCTGCTGGATTGCCCGCCGTCGCTTGGAATTCTGATGACTAATGCCCTCGCCGCCGCCGATGAGCTGTTGACGCCGATACAATGCGAATATTTCGCCCTCGAAGGTCTGGTAAAAATTGTGCGGCTGATCGAGCGAGTGCGCGACTCCGGCGCAAACAGACGACTCGAGCTCGGCGGTATCGTTATGACGATGTTCGACAGCCGAACCAGGCTCAGCTCGCAAGTGGTGGCCGATGTCCGGGAACATTTTGGCCAACGCGTTTATGAAACCGTGATCCCACGCAGCGTGCGTTTAAGCGAAGCGCCAAGTTTCGGCAAATCCATCCTCGAATATGACCCCAACGGCGCCGCAGCCACTGCTTACCGCGCTCTAGCGCGCGAATTTATTCAAAGGCACGGGGCGGCTGACAAATAAGAAACCACGGAACTCAATCACGCATGCTCAATAGAAACAATGATCGATGATCTAACCGCCGACGAAGTTCGGAGACTGCTCAACCTCGAGCCGCATGCCACGTGCGGGTTTATGCGCGTGACGTTCATGAGAGAGAAGCGCATCGCACCTGGCGGGTTGGCACCGCCATTTGCAGCGGGACGACCAACTGGCTCTGCGCTCTATTTCATGGTAACGCCCGACGCGCCGGTGCGACTCCATCGCATTCGCAACGATCGGCTTTATCACTATTACCTGGGCGATCCGATCGAGGTTTTGTTGCTTCACGAAAATGGGACTAGCGAACGCGCCGTGGTCGGGCCGGATTTGCGCGGAGGGCAACGCGTGCAGCTATTGATCCCCGGCAACACGTTTCACACGGCGCGCGTGATTGGGCGTCGCCTCTGGTTCCTTGATGCGAGCACCGAATGGCCGGGCGTGGAACCAGCCGACGTAGAGATCGGCGATATCGATACGCTGGCAGCAAAATATCCGGACGTGGCTACCGATCTACGCGCGTTTCAGCTAGGTAGCGGCGATTGACCTCAATCGCCCTTGGGCGAACTTTGATACTGCGTGGCAAAAGTAAAACGTGCAGCTCAACT
>QHNV01000187.1 GCA_003218535.1 Verrucomicrobiota bacterium | reverse complement strand
TTGCGCCTGACGCCCCGATCGTCGCAGAAACAGAACGAGGGCCTTTGCGACGGCCATCGCTACGGCGTGACCATGGTCCTCTTCTACCAGCGCCAGCATCAGGTCAATGCCCGCTGTGATGCCCGCTGACGTCCACACGCGACCGTCGCGCAGAAAAATGTCATCGTCGACGACCCGAGCTTTGGGGAATCGTCTTCGCAGCGCATCAACGTATCGCCAATGAGTCGTCGCGCGGCGTCCGTTCAACAGGCCGACCTCACCAAGCACAAATGCCCCGGTACAAATTGAGACCAGGGTCGGGATGCTTCGATGGCGTTGCCGAAGCCAACGTACGACGCGGGCTTCGGAAGGCGGCAGCTTGCTGGCTGTTGCGCCGCCAGCCACGACCACCATATCCGGTGCGCTAATGTCCGCCACGTCGCCAAGCGACCGCGCACCTCTCAACACAAGCCCGTGGCGAGTCGGGATCTCTCGGCCGAGCGGCGCAATGAGATGGGATGTGTAGGCCTCGCGTCCCATTACCTCGTTCGCATAACCGAGCACCGCCCACGGGCCACTGAGGTCCAGCATCTCGGAGCCCGGAAATGAGAAGAACCAAACGTGACGCGCACGCCGTTTCATGGCTTGATAGTCAACTGGGATGGCCAGAAATGCAATAACATTGTCCTATGAGCCACAGACAATCGGCCTACCATGAGGTCATGAGAATTGGATTCATCATCGCCGTTGTCGCAGCCGCATTGTCGACCGATCTCGCACACTCTACGGACACGCCAAACGCTCCCGCTGGTCAGAACGCCGTTTCGAGGACGTCTGGCGTGCTCAACATCAATGGAACGCCGCATCCGTATCTCGTCGAAGGAACAGGTCCGGCCTGCATTGTCGTCGGCCCGGCATCCATGTATCCGTCGCTGTTGTCCGACCAGTTGAAAAAGCGGATTCGCTTCGTCTACGTGGACTTCAAGAACAGTTGGGACGCTGACTCGCCGAACCGTGTCGAAAACGTCACCTTGGACTCGCTGGTCGAGGAAGTCGATCGGGTCCGGAGCGGTCTGGGATTGGAGAAGGTCTGTCTGTTCGGTCATTCCGCGCCCGGTCTGGTGGCGGTAGAGTACACGTTAAGGCACCCGGACCGCGTCTCTCAGTTGATCCTGGTCAGCGTCGAGCCGTACTTTAGTCCCGGATGGCTCAAAGCGCGGAAGGCATTCTGGGAAACCGAGGCGCCAGCGGACCGGAAGGCCGCCTTGAAACGGAACATCGAACGTTTCCCTGACGATCTGTTGAAGAGACTTTCGCCATATGACGCCTTTGCGTTGAGCTACGTTCGCAACGGCCCACGGTATTTCTACGACGCCTCATACGACTTTTACTGGGAGTTTGCGGGAAAGCATCTCTCGGCAGAGATGATCGATTACTTCCTCAATACAATTGTTGCGGACTACGATCCACGGCCGCGGCTCGAGAGCAACGACGTTCCAAAGTTCCTCGCGCTGGGCCGCTATGATTACAACATTCCTTATCGTGAGTGGGACAGCGCACGGAAAACCACGCCGAACCTGACATCCCACATCTTCGAACGGAGCGGGCACTTCCCCATGATCGAGGAGAGCACCCTCTTCGACGACCGCCTGATCGAGTGGTTAAGGCGGACCAGTAAGGAAGCGCCCGAACAGTTCCCGTCGGAATCCAAGAAGCCATGAATCGGTGAACCGAAAATGAACGCAAGGATGTCCCCAGGCGTGCTGCGAAGAGAGTAGATGGAAATTACTACTATGTCGTTTCTCCTTAGCGTCGAGCTCTTCGCCGCTGTCGGGAACGTGCTAAGAAGCGACGAGACTTGGCTGTGTTTCCGCAAACTGCCATGTCGCACCAACGCCGACGGCCCGCTTTCGAGCTGTCAATAAAGACCCACGAACAGTTCGTCCCATGACAAATTCGGAGTCGATCCATTGGCAACGGAAGGACCTGTTGGACCATCCCGTACGCGACCACCGATGTGATCCGGTCGCAGTTGAGCGCATCGCCGCGCAGACCGAGGAGCACGCCCCCATCGCGGAAGCGTAGCTCATGGGCTTTGATGCCGGTGACCCAATGCTCCCGTAGAAGTGCCAAGGCGCTTTTCGGCGGCGCGCGCCTTGAGATGATACGGGTCACCAACCCAAACAGGGCTTCGCGCAAAACCTTTGCGCGCGCCAGCGCGATACCAGCCGCCGCGGGCTCTTTCTGCGCTTTCTTAACCAATGCGCGCAGTGCGCTTTTTGGCAGGAGGTGCACAAATGCCGCCCATTCAAGCAACCGTGCATAGCTGTCGAGCCAGTCGCGAGGCGATTGATCGCGGCCAGTGACAGTATTGACGAAATCGAGCGCTGCATCGCCGGCGATGGTGTCACGGCTACGAAATTGGTGCGGCTCAATTTTAACCTGTAAAATGGATTTCACCGGTTGACATTCTTAATAACCCAATATAGTAGCGACTACAAAGTTAAATGCGCAGTACAACACAAACTAAAATCCTGATGAGCACAAAAGAAGCTATTCATTCAAGCAGTACCTCAAGGGCAAAAAAGAACCCGGTATGAGCGCATCCAAACAAATCGACAAACAAATTGCTGGGCTCACCGGATGGCGCGGTCGAACAATGGCCTACCTGCGGAATGTCATCAGTGACGCGGATTCAAAATTGACCGAAGAATTCAAATGGAATACCGCCGTGTGGAGCGCGAAGGGCAACGTGTGCGCCCTTGGGGCATTCAAGGACCACATCAAGATTAACTTTTTCAAAGGGGCGTTACTGCCGGATCCTCACCATCTGTTCAATAGCGGACTTGAGGCAAAAGCGTCGCGGTCAATCGATCTCTACGAGGGCGAGGCTCTAAATGAGTCGCATCTAAAAGCGCTCGTGCGTGCTGCCGTTACGCACAATAACGCCAGCAAATAACAAACAAACTCAATAAATGAAAACCAACACCAACGCTCCGCCGGGTGAATCAGATACCCAAGGCCTTCGCATTTCGAGAAAGACACTTTGGACCGGCCGTATTCTGAGCGCGCTCCCGGTGCTGTTCCTGCTGATGGATGGCATCATGAAACTAGTGAAACCGGAGCCTGTCGTGAAAGCAACGATCGAGCTCGGATATCCCGAGAGCGTTATTATGGTCCTCGGGATCATCCTACTGGTTTGCGTCATTCTCTATATAGTTCCGCACACCGCCGTTCTCGGCGCAATCCTTTTAACTGGTTATCTCGGTGGCGCCGTCGCCACGCAGACGCGAGTCGGCAATCCCTTGTTCAGTCACATTCTATTCCCGGTCTATCTGGCTCTGCTAATTTGGGGCGGCCTTTTCCTCCGCGATTCACGTCTGCGTGCACTCATGCCGCTGCGAAACTAACAAGCGTTCCATGACGCGACGAAAATTCGCCACGATGGCCGGCGCAACGGTACTCGCGGGTTGGCAAGCGGGGCGGTCGCAGGCGAAGCCGAGCAGCGTTAGCATCGTAATCGCGCCAAGCAATCTTGGACTAAGGCCGACGGAAAGCGGCGGCCAACCCGGTACGTGGCGCGCGCCGCAAGTGCTGACAGATGCGGGCCTGGCTCGCGCGCTGGATGCGGAGGAAATCATCCCACTCGGGCGACCGACCTATGAGTTCGAAGCTCAGGCAGGGACGAGAATACGCAACGGTCTGTCGATCCGTGCGTTCTCACTGCAGTTGTCGGAGAAGGTACGTGACATCCTAAAGAGGCATCGATTTCCGGTAGTCATTGGCGGCGATTGCAGCATCCTCCTTGGCAGCTTGCATGGAATGCGGCGCGCCGGTGGGCAAGGACTCGTGCACATCGACGGACACAGCGATTTCTTTCATCCCGGGAACTACGACACAGCAAAGCGCCTGGGCTCGGCAGCGGGAATGGACCTGGCTCTTGCGAGCGGCCGAGGTGAACTGCTGCTGACCGATTGGCCGGAGATTGGCAAGCCGCTTGCCAGCGATGCCGACATCATTCAGTTGGGGGAGCGTGACGCCGAAAGTCCGAGTTTCAAAGATTACTACGGCGATATCGTTGAGACTGAGATTACACAGTTCACTATCCAACATGTGCTTGCTGATGGGGTCGATACCACGGCGCGCCAGGTGATCGCGAAACTCCAGGCGCGTGGATTGGACAAAGTCTGGTTGCATGTCGATTTCGACGTCCTCGATCAGTCCGTAATGCCAGCGGTTGACTCACCTGGAAGTCCGGGACTCGACTATCTGCAATTGACGGAGCTGGTCAGCGCTTTGTGTGCTTCTGGACGCATCGTCGGGACCAACTTCACGATCTATGATCCCGAAAGAGATCCTGAGGCGCGCTGTACGCGTCCATTGGTACGTTGCATTGCAGACGGGGTACGCGGGCGATCTCATGCCGAAGGGCTACGAGGAAGAATTTGATTCCGCTATGTCTTGGGCGCGTCATCACGGAAGGTACCGCAGTTGCCCACTATTGTTCGTGTTGACGCTGCTGTTTGCGACTATTTCTGCGCGCGGGCAGACAAAAATCCGTTCGATTACTAATGTTATCGAGGGGCACGCCGTCGGAGGTGTAACGGTCGATCTTCTAGGCAATATCTACGTGGCCGACTTTGGCGAGTTTGTCTGGAAGATCACGCCGGAGGGCAAGCGTGACGTATTCGCGTCAGGCCTTTATGGCGCGTCCGGCAACGCGATCGACAATGAAGGCAACCTTTTGCAATCGAATTTCTACGGTAATTCAATCACCAAAATTGATCGAAAAGGTCAAATGCAGCCGTTCGTCACAAGCGGCCTAAGCGGCCCTGTAGGCATAGCCATCAACAAGCAAACGGGTGATGTCTATGTTGCAAACTGCCGCGGTAATTCGATCGCAAAGATTGCGACGGATGGCACTGTTTCATCATTCGCAAAAAGCGATCTGTTCAGCTGCCCAAACGGCATTTCCTTCGATCGCGAGGGAAACCTTTATGTCGTCAACTTCAGAGACAGCAAGATGTTGAAGGTCGATCCGAAAGGCATCGTCACGCCCTTTGCGACAATATCCGAAAAGGGATTAGGACATTTATGTTTTAAAGAGGATCGATTTTACGTAACCGCGTTTCACTCGCACGAAATTTACGAGGTAACGTTGGATGGAACCGTCAAGCGTATCCTCGGCAATGGCAAGCGCGGGATCGTGGATGGAGCGAGCGCAAAGGCACGGCTGTCTTTTCCTAACGGAATCGCTTGTGATCCGTGGTCACGACGGCTTTATATCAATGAGTACGTTAACGACTCAGAAGCTTCGTTGCCGCGCCGTACGATCGTTCGCGAAGTTGTTCTTGAGGCAGCCAAGTAGCTTTTCTTCTCGAGAAATTGCTGTGCGAGAGCAAACGCTTCGGGGCCGTCAGAGTTTTTGACCCTGGACTCCTTTGACGACCGACGCCCGTCTAGAAATGCGCCGTCGCAAAGTTCAGGATGCGCGGCCACCTACCTACTTTGGCGAGGACTGTAGCGTCGCCTGATATTCCGGCTTTTTGTGATATTCGACGAGCCGAAATCCCCAACTGATCAACGTCGAGAGGTCCTTAGTTTTTGCTTTTCTCTCGTTCAGGAATTTCTCAATCCTGGCTTTCAACTCCGGCTGTTGGTCGGTTGTATCGAGAATTTCGAAAATTTCCATCGACAACAGCCAATCCTCAGGATGTTCGGCCTGCTGTGTCTCCCAAATTTCGCCGAGCCGCTCGTAACCGGTTTTGCTCTCGCGAATCTTACGCACCTGCGCGTAAAGATTCTCGAGTCGCTTGCGCTTTGCGTCCGAGGGAACTTTGATGGTGCGCTCCTTTGGAATCAGCGCCACCTGATTGTAGGCATCTTTGTCTGATGCCCCGTTAAAGACTGAGCTGATTCGTTCGCCA
>QHNV01000087.1 GCA_003218535.1 Verrucomicrobiota bacterium | reverse complement strand
GCGGCCTTTCTCCTTGCGAACAGCATCCAGATCGCGGCGCTCGAGTAGCAGCGCAAAAAAGCCCTGAGTGAGATCCTCTGCCTCCTCTGGGCCAACGCCTTGTCGCCGCACAAAGGCGTAGAGCGGCTTCCAGTAGGTACGGCAAAGTTTTTCGAGCGCCGCTTTTGCTGCGGGTGATTCGCCTTGCGCCTGTAACACCACGCTCCAATGCGTGGTCGTAAACGCGACAGCACCGTGTTGCGCGCTTCCGCCAACCCCAGTCGGTGACGTCACCTGATCATCAGCAGGCACTTTGTCATCCAAGTAAAAAGTCGCCTGAGAATCAAGCCTGCGTTGTCTCAGGCGGCGTTCTCCTTGTCATCCCGCGGTAGATGCGTGAAACTTGACACTCCGTGGCTCTGCGATTGCCGAAACAGGATTATCAAGACATCGAGCGCGTGATTGAGTTCGATTTTGTGCGTGCTACGGAAGCGGCCGCGCTGAACTCGTTGCGATGGCTGGGGCGCGGTGACAAGGAAGCAGCGGACGCGGCCGCGTGCGACGCCATGCGCGGCATGTTCGATCTCATGAACATCTGCGGCGAGGTCGTTATTGGCGAAGGAATGAAGGACGAAGCGCCGGGAATTTTCAAAGGCGAACAACTCGGGACTTGGGTTCCCGGCTCGCCCGAATTTCACATCGCTATCGATCCAATCGACGGGACGACTAATATTTCCAAAGGCGCGCCAAACTCCATCAGCTGCATCGCGGCGGCCAGTCCCGAGGAAGGCGTCAAGGTGGCGCTGCGGGATGTGCCTTCATTTTACATGTCGAAGCTGGCTTACGGCCCGCGCGTGATCGAATACATGAAAAGACGCGGCGATTCACTCCATCTCGAGATGCCGATCCCGGAGATGCTGGCGATCGTGGCGCGCGCGGTGGACAAGCGCGTGCAGGACGTGGCAGTGATGATGCTAGACAGGCCGCGGCACAAGGAAATGGTGGAACAAATTCGCGCGGCAGGCGCGTCCCTGCGCATGATCGGCGACGGCGACATCGCCGCGGCTATCGCACCGTCGCTGCCCGATTCGGATGTTGATCTTTACATGGGCATTGGCGGATCGCCCGAAGCGGTGCTCGCGGCCGCAGGGATTAAGTGCCTCGGCGGCGACATGCAATGTAAAATGTGGCCGCGTGATGAGAAGGAACGCCAGAAATTGAGCGCAGAAGGTTACAAGAAAGACCTCGACCATCTCTATTCGGCGGACGATCTAGCCAACGGTCAGAACATCATCTTCTGCGCAACGGGTATCAGCGACAGCGCGCTTCTCCCCGGTGTGCGGGCGCGAGGGGGCGTCACGGCAGTCACGCATTCACTCCTGATGCGCGCCAAGAGCAAGACCGTCCGTTTCATTCGAGCGCGACACAATCTACAGAACAAAACAATCCGGCTTCGCTCCGATAATCGCGAACACTTGATTTAAGGAAACCGGATAGCGGAAAGCGCAACTGATCTATCCGCAATCCACTATCCGATATCCGAAGTTAACAAATCTCTCTTCTCGACATCGCCGCCGCTCTAGTTCAAGATCGAGAACGAACCTTTGCGCATATGAGACAAATACCAAAAACTGAGCTCTCGCCGGACAACGGCTGTATCATCGACATGAAATGGACACTTGGGTCGCTCGCTTATCACGCTAGCGCTGCGGGCAAGGTCAAAATTGAGCCAACGAAGGAAATTCTTCGCCTTCCTGAACTGGTGCTCTACGACCACGTAGGCTTTAAAGGTGCCTACGCTCGGACGAATCTGAGTTTTCATTTCGTTGGCGATTATTGGAACGACCGGATGAGCTGCGTCATCGTGGTCAGCGGGATATGGCGATTTTATCGCGACGAATATTACAAAGGGCCGTACTGGGATCTCGGACCTGGCTATTACGAAAGCTTCTTCGCGGAAAAAGGCCCGGATGACGTAGTCAGCTCATTCCAGTGCATTGCGCTGACGTAATTCGGGTCTCGGTTAGAGCCAGTTGAGATAACTCTGTAGCCGCTGCTACTGATAACTCCGCTCTGGAAATTGCGTGGAGGCGATCGCGCTGCTGCGCGTCTTCCCCGGGTCTTTCCTTGAGCAATTAGACGTTTAATCCCAAGGCTATTCGGGCTTTCGAGTTTGGTGCAGTGTGCGACGCAACGCCGTTGGCGGCGCCTGCGCTTTGCCTTAACAGGCGAGTCTGTCTCTCAACGTCCGCAGATAGCCCGGCGAGGAAACGCCGGGCTATGAACGGCGATCTGATCTAGCGCAGATGCTTCGAGACAAGCTTGGTCATCTCGAACATGCTCACTTGGCTCTTGCCATTAAACACAGGCCGGAGTGAGTCGTCGGCGTTGATCATGGTTCGTTTCTTTTTGTCCTGCAGACCGCGCCTCTTGATGTAGTTCCAAAGCTTTTTGGTAAGTTCGGAACGTGGCAGCGGAGCTGACCCAACAACTGCAGCAAGCTTGTCATCGGGCTGGACCGGTCTCATAAAGGCGGGATTGGGTTTGCGCTTGGAAGTTTTCTTTTTTGTTTTCGGCATGGACGCTGATTAGCGTTTCGCTAGGAAGAGAGCAACATTAATTTTTGCTTAAACCAAAATTTTTTTAGGCAAGTCGCCGCACCGCCACTACCGCCAAGTCATCGGACAGGGCTTCTTCGCCCTTAACCGGGGCCGCCTCGCTTAATATTTGCCCAAGCAGTGCGTCGGCGCTGGGCGCGTTATGATCGAGCATTTTCTCTAGGCGCTGGGGAGCGACACGCGGCTGCTTGTTTTTCCTTGAGCCAAACAAACCGTCCGTGTAGAGGAGAAAAGTATCGCCCGGTTTTAAATCGACAATCGTTTCGGCGAATTCTGGATGTTCGACCAGGCCCAATGGCGGTGCGAGGGAAGCGATCGTTTCGGTGGCGCGGCTGCGACGCGCAATCAAAAGCGGCGGGTGCCCAGCACCGACGACACTCGCGCGTCCGCTTGTGGGATCAACTGCAACACACATTGCAGTCATAAAGGAGCGCGCACCAAAAGTGCTGCGGAAATCGTGATTAACCGCTTCCATCACGCTGGCTGGCGTGTCGTGTTCCACGCTGCCATGATGAAAAAGAAGTTTTGCCAGAGTGGTCAGCAGTGCCGCAGCCGCCCCGTGGCCGGTGCCATCGGCAATCCAGAATAAAATCCGGCCATCTTTCATTCGCAACCATCCGTAAATATCGCCGCCGACTTGGATGACCGGGCGATAACAAGTTGCAACCTCCCATCCGGGCAGTGCAGGTGGTTTTTGCGGAATCAGGGATTGCTGGGTCAAGCGCGCGGCCGCCAGATCGCGTTCGAGATTCTGGCGCCATTGTTCGAGTTCCTCCTTTTGCCGTTCCAACTGGCGTCGCATTGAGCGCAAGCGAAGCTGGGTTTCGATTCGTGCCCGCAGCACGGCAATATTGATCGGTTTCGTCACAAAATCGTCCGCACCGGCTTGCAAACAGCTGACCTCGCTTTCTTCGCTCCCATGCGCCGTCAGCATGATAGCTGGAATTTGCGCCACGGCCGGGTCGTCATCGGAGCGAAGATGTTCCAGCACTTCCGCCCCGTTCAGCCCCGGCATATCGAAATCAAGCAGAAGAAGCGCAGGCTGTTTCTCCCGAATTGTTTGTAGCGCCATGGCTCCATTCTCGCATTCCCAGCATGCGTAACCGGCGGAGGCCAGTAGGTGCACCAGAATCTTGCGACTGGTGGCATCATCATCTACGATCAAAATTTCTGCGCGGGAATTGTTCGACATCTTTCCATTGGATTCGGATCGAGAGCGCTCCATCATTGTATGGCTCCTGATCTTCGCCAGCGAAGATACCGAATAAATAAGAAAGCGATTTATTGATTGGCAACGATTGGAACTGTGGATACGGTTTACGACAGCTTTCCCACTTATGAGATTCTTAGTGTTGTCCGCCCTGCTCATTGTCTTCTTCCTCGTGGCGTGCTCTCAAGAACCACCACCACAACAAGCTCGACATCGCGCCGCGAGTTATCCGCCAACTGCGCCCCAGGAATATCCTCCGCCGCAACAGCCGTTCAATCCGAACGGACCGGTTCAAGCCACTCCTCCGCGAGAGGAAGTGACAGCATCGCCTCCGCCCACGGCTGCGCCGACAAAAGTAGCAAAGGGAGATTATCCCTACGGAATTCCAGTTCCTGGCAAACCGCACCTCGTGGAGAGTCCTTATTCGCCGGGCAAGTACGTCGATGTCGAAGGATTTCCTCCAGGAACGGAAGTGAAAGATCCCTATACCGACAAAATCTTCCTGGTGCCGTAACCAATTTGTCGCTGCGATAGCAGGTTATGGCTGCTGCTCGACTTAGGCTGCGTTTTTCATCCAGCTTGGCGTCAGACATCTGATAATCACGTTGGCGCATTGACCTTATGGAATTGAGAGTAAAACGAGCGCCACGAATCGATCTCGAGATCGCCGTCCCGGGTGACAAGAGTATTTCGCACCGCGCCGTAATCATTGCTGCTTTGTCCAACGGCGTATGCACCCTGCGCGGGTTTCTTCCGGGCGAGGATTGCATGCATACGGTAAATGCCATGCGCGCCTTGGGCGTCAGGATTGAACAGCCCGAGCCGGACACGCTAATTGTGCATGGAAAAAAGCGCGTGTTATCCCCCCCGAAAGGAGAAATCGATTGTGGAAATTCCGGGACAACTATGCGGCTTCTGGCTGGGCTCCTCGCCGGGCACACCTTCGAAAGCCGGCTGGTGGGCGATGCCGGACTCTCTCGGCGTCCGATGGATCGGGTGATTGCGCCGCTTCGCAAAATGGGGGCCAACATTGTCGCCGAAGGACCGGAAGAAACCCCACCCTTGCGCATCTACGGTGGCTCGCTACGTGGAATTCGTTATCGCTTATCAGTTGCCAGTGCGCAGGTCAAAAGCGCCTTGCTCCTCGCAGGGCTTTTTGCGAAGGGAAAGACCACCGTCGAGGAGCCCGTGCCGACGCGAAACCACACAGAGTTGATGCTCAATTATTTTCTCGTTCGCACCGTGATCGATGAGAATGGCACTGTCACAATCTTCGGCGATCAGGTTCCCGAGTCGCGAGATTTTACGATACCGGGCGACATTTCGTCGGCTGCGTTTTGGTTGGTCGCAGCGGCGGCCCAACCTCGAGGTCATCTGCTCGTGCGCGACGTGGGCTTAAATAATACGCGGACAGCGTTGCTTGGTGTTCTGCTGCGAATGGGCGCGCAAGTGCGCGAGGCCATTGAAGATGTGGACCAACTGGAACCGCGTGGGATCGTCGAAGTTACCGGTTTTCCCCTCAAGGGCACCGTGATTCAAGGTAGAGAAGTGCCGCAACTTATAGATGAACTGCCGATACTGGCGGTTGCCGGTACGCTGGCGGATGGAAAGACCATCATCCGCCATGCAGGAGAACTGCGTGCCAAGGAGACGGATCGTATCGCCGCCATCGCGCACAATTTACGGACGATGGGCGCGCAAGTTTCCGAGCTGACTGATGGACTGGAAATTTATGGTCGAGCGCCGCTACAAGGCGCACGCGTCGCGAGCTTTGGCGATCATCGCATCGCCATGGCTTTTGGGATCGCAGGTTTGTTTGCCGATGGCGAAACCATTGTGCAGGACGCAGATTGCATTCGCGAATCGTATCCCCGATTCGAAACCGTGCTCGAAGAGTTTACTAACCAGAAGCGGATGCAGATCAGTACGCCCGTAATTGGCTCGTTGAGCCCTGCTCCAGTCGAGGAAGCATAGACACGCCGGGGTGGAGAGAACAAGTGGCAAACTTTCATCGGGTCGTCGCCATTGATGGTCCGGCCGCCTCAGGGAAAAGCAGCGTGGCTCGGCTTCTTGCTCGGCGCCTCGGGTATTCCTATGTCAATTCCGGTGCGATCTATCGAGCGATCACCTGGCACATCCTGCAAAGAGGAATCGACGCAGGAGACACCGAGCGTATCGCGCAAACCGTCGAAGCGGCGCGAATCAGTTGCCGCTTCCGAAACAGCGAGTCGCACATCTTAGTCGACGATTTCGATCCAGTAGAGCATTTGCGTGACGATCGCGTAAACGAAAATGTTTCTCGTGTCAGCAGCATTCCACGGGTCCGCAAAACTGTGGTGCGAGAAATGCGGGAGTACGCGCGGCATCGCGACCTGATTGTGGAAGGCCGCGACATCGGTTCGGTCGTTTTTCCCGAGACCCCCTATAAATTTTACGTAGATGCCTCGCCGGAGGTGCGGCTGCGCCGCCGCGCCGCAGAGGGACAGCGCGACAAAATTGCTATGCGCGACCGTGCCGATTTCTTGCGGCCGATCTCGCCATTGATCATCGCGAAAGATGCTCAAGTCATCGACACTTCGCATCTGACAATCGAGGGAGTAGTCAAGGAGATCATTACGCGGCTAAAGGAAATGGGTCTACCGATCTAGCCAGATCGTTCGCCCTTTCAATGAACATTTATTACTGGTTGGGGTACCAGCTTTCTCGGGGAGCCGCGCGATTGCTTTTTCGTTTTCGCGTAGCTCACCTCGAGCGCATGATTCAAAACGGCCCGGTGATTCTAGCAATGAATCACCAGAGTTATCTCGATCCACCGCTTGCTGGCATCACCTGCCATCGCGCGATTTATTTTCTGGCGCGCAAAACGCTGCTGGACGTGCCCGTGCTGGGTTGGCTCTTGCCAAAATTGAACGTGATCCCGGTCAGTCAGGAAGGGATCGACCGCAGTGCACTTAAGAAGGTAATTTGGATCCTAAAATCCGGAAACGCTGTACTGATTTTTCCGGAAGGCGCGCGGACGCTCGACGGTCATTTGCAGCCTTCCGAGCCAGGATTAGGCCTCGTCATTGCGAAAACGCTCGCTCCAGTCGTGCCGATGCGAATCTTTGGGGCGCATGCAGCTTTGCCGCGGGACGGCGGCAGTTTGCATCTCGTGCCAATCGGCATCGTGATAGGCAAGCCGATTTTTTTTACGCCGGCCGACGTGGAGCCCCGAACGAAGGACCTCTACCAACGCCTGAGCCAGCGCGTGATGGACGCGATCGCGGCATTGCAGTTGGAGTGAATCGTTTGCGTGCGCGGGAACCACATTGATATTCCCAAGGTGGATTTAACTCCTTCTGCTGACGAAAAGCGGACTTCGGTGCGAATTTCCAGGAGCGGCATCCTCTTCATGCTGATCATCCTTTTGTCAATGGCATTGCTGGCTGTGTTTGCCAACATTCAGCATTTTCACAAGGACAAGATCGAGACCGCTATCGTGAAGCCCGCGAATCCGCGATGAGTATCGAGAGCAAAAATGTTCCTTCAGGAATCGACGGATAGTTTTGCATGCTGCCCAGCTAGCTCGCGAACATACTCGAGTGTATCGATAGACTCGGCATTTTTGTCGCGCCGGATGGCTTTAATTCTGGGGAAACGCAGCGCGAATCCGCTCGCGTGCCGCGCGCTCGGCTGAATTGAATTAAATGCGACCTCCAGCACGACGTCTGGTTTCACTTCACGATATCGGCCATGAACTGCCATAGTGCTTTGTTTGAAGTGTTCGGTTAATTCCGCAATCTCCGCATCAGTCAATCCGGTATAGGCTTTGCCGATCTGCAAAAGTTCACCAGTG
Source organism: Verrucomicrobiota bacterium (assembly GCA_003218535.1). Taxonomy (GTDB): domain Bacteria; phylum Verrucomicrobiota; class Verrucomicrobiia; order Chthoniobacterales; family UBA10450; genus Udaeobacter. The sequence goes on along the minus strand of QHNV01000087.1, from coordinate 15,155 downwards.
GCGTCGTCGCGTACCGCGAATGTGTAATCGCTCAGCACCCGATTGCGTTTGCCGTGGCCGAATTCGGCGCCAACCACTACCACATCCAGCGTCGCTAGCTCCTTCTTCAGCTTGAACCACAGTAGGCCGCGCGTCCCCGGCAAATATCGACTCTCCGGATCTTTAATTACGAGACCCTCGTTTGATCGCCGCCGAGCCTGTTGGAAGAAATGCTCGATCTCAGCTGCAGAATGTGCTGGAGATAGTTGCGATCTCTGAAACTTCTGCGGTAATCGCAAGCCGCTCAGCCGTTCGCGTCGCTCCCGCAGAGGAACATTCAACAATGAGCGTCCGTCCAGCCACAGAAGGTCGAAAACGACAAATGCAACCGGTACGTCTGCCATTGGCTGTGCGAACAAATCCAGACCGTCCCCTTTTCGCCCCAGCCGTTTCTGCAAATCAAAGAACGTGAGACGACGACCTTCTTCGAAGGCAACAATTTCACCATCGGCAATCAGCTCGTGTTCGAACTTGTTTGCCTGCTGCGCGAGTTCCGGGAATTGATCCGTTATGTGCCGCAAATCGCGCGAAAAGATTTCGGCGCGTTGGGCACTGCGATGCAGCTGCGCGCGAATGCCGTCGAACTTGTCTTCAACATAAACAATTGACGATTTTTGATCGGCAAATCGTTCCCAGACTGCGTCGGCGGTCGGCTCGGGCGTCGCGAGCATGCACTTGATCGGTCGAAAGATCGATAGCTCCGCGCGGTGCAATTCTTTTTTAAGAGCGAGGACGGCGGTTGCTCCGATATCGCCCAGAAGCATGTTGGCTTGCCTGACCTCGTCGAAGGCGGCACCGAAAGCGCAGGCAATTGCCTCTTCGACAAGTCCCTCTCGTAAGCCGATGCGCAAATCTCCGCTGAGAATTTTTACCACATACTGGCCCTCAAGCGCAGACAGACTTGCTAGCCGCGATTGTAACAGGTTGGTTTTAACGACTGGGCCGCGCGCTTTTTGCAGCACCTCGAGGAAATCGCGCGACTGCCGAAGCGTGAATGGCTCGGGCTCGGTGCGTCCACCTAGCGCCTCAAACGCCGTTTTGCCAGCGTCTCCGTGACTATGGGTAATGCGGCGAAATTCTACTTCGTTCAGTTTGGCCGCTGCCATGATCGCGCGATAAATAATCGAGGTGCCCAGTTGTAACGTGCGTAAATCACTCTGCGCAAAGGCACGACCTGTGAAATAAGTCGTGGCGATACGAAGCTGCTCCTCATCGAGCGTGCGTAAATAGTCCGCAAGCACACGCACCTTCTCTAACCTGGCGGCGGTTGCTCCAATTGATTCACCAATCCGCGCAAACGTAGCGAATTCGGATTGGGAAGCGCAGGCATGTCGCCCCGACTGTTCGGCATTCTGCCGAACAGATGGCGAAACGCAGAAGCGCAGTTCCATCTGATTTCCTTCCGTCAACGCCCACGCTTCGACGCCTCGCTGGCGCAAATCACGAGCGAATTCGGAAGCGAAACCGTGAAGAGTAAGGACGCGTTTGGGTCGAACAAGATCCACATAACGAATTAGGTCATTGTAGTCAGCATGATCGGAAAGGGGAAATGCAGCGTCCACCTGATAGCGGTAAATCGCATTCGGTTCGATCGCCCAGCCGCTGAGCATCGCCACACGTTTACGCGGAATTTTTTCGAGCATGTATGACCGATTCGCGCTTGGCGGGCAGACGAGAACTTTGCCGGCAACATCATTCGTGTTGTAGCGCACATATTTGCAAAACGACTGTCCGAGTTGCTCGTAAACACGCGTCATCTGATAGACCGAACCGTGCAGCATGGGCGTCAAACCTGCCCCTTCGAGCGAGCACAAGATTTCTTGTGCCTTGCCCAGTGAGTAGCCGAGAAGCACTGGCACATGGCCGTCCTCAATCGTCTCTCGACAGAACGCGACGATTTGATCGACGACCTGTTCCGTTGGAGGAAATTGATAGCGCGGCAGGCCAAACGTCGCTTCCATGATGAGCGTGTCAGCCTGGCACGATTCCGCCGGCTCGGCCGATTTGCCCCGACGCAGTTTGAAATCGCCGGTGTAAAGCAGCGTCTCACCGTCAGCGAAAAGTAAGAGCTGAGCCGAACCCAAAATGTGACCGGCCGGCAGCAGCATGATGTCGAGTCCACGCACGATTTGTCGTTCACGAAACAAGAGGCAATGCTCTGTTCGTATTCCAGGAAGCCGGTTTCGCATCAAAGCAGCAGTTTGCTCGGAAACAACAATCTCCTCATGCGGTGCAATGTGATCGCGGTGCGCATGCGAGACGAAGGCGAAACCTTTTGCATCCTGCGGGTCGAGCCACAAATCCCGCTTCGGCAGATAAACGCCTCGCTGATAACGAACACCAATCACGAGAAAGTTTATGCGCGAAATAGGGTAAGGGAAACTATGAGACTCATTCGTGTTCTTGCCCCATATTGACATCCCGTCGCTCAACCAGTTGGTTACTCGAATGAAGTTTATCTCTGCAGGGCTCGGTTTAATGATCGCTGCCAGCGGTTTGTTAGGAGCAACCGAGGAACCCAGAATTCTCGCAAAAGTCACGCCGCTTCCAATGGCGCTGAGTAAGGATTTCGAGTTTCGAAAGACCAAGCTGTTCTTTCTGAGTGAAAAAGCGCCGAAACCCGGTGAACACGCCCAACAGAGTGCGAGCAAGCTTTCAAGCAAAGGTTCGAGCACGACGCCCTCCCAGAAAACGGCGACCCTCGCCGATGCACAAATCACGTTTGAGCGGCAATACCGACTTTTCGGTGCAGTGACAGGCCTCGATCAAGCCCAACGCTGCGGCGATTACTTCGATTTCTTCTGGCGAGCCAAGCGCCCCGCTGATGTGACGGTTCGCTTGGAGTATCGTCAGGAGAAATTGCACGATTTTGTTCAGGCGCGGGAGATTTCGTATCAGAACGTGCGCGGTACTCACAAGACAGAATTCAAAGTGATCGGCGACGATTACTTCGATGACGGGCGAGTGATCGCCTGGCGCTGTTTGTTAATCGAAAATGGTCGGATCGTAGCGGAAAATCGCTCCTACATGTGGAACTAAGTGCAAAGCCCCGAGCGGGCGTCCGTTTGACAGTCTGCCGCGAGGTCTGGTATCTTAATCAGGAGGAACGTGGAGTCATCGATTCAAGTAGGGATAAGCGGTCCCACCGTGTGGGTGAGAGTTGAGGGTAAAGGTAGTTTCCTGAATAGCGGCAATTTCAAAGAGTTCGCGCGTCGGATGTTGGATCGCGGTTATCGAGAGTTTGTTGTTGATCTGGCACATTGCGCCATGATGGATTCCACCTTCATGGGAACGATGGCCAGCGTGGCGCTGCGTCTAAAAGAACTGGGGCAAGGCCATCTGCACGTCGTTCACTGCGGTAATCGCAGTCGCGACCTTCTTTCCGGACTTGGGCTCGACCACATATTCGATATTCGTGCAAATGGCGCGACTGCGCCCGAGTGTAAAACGCTGGAACGCGGGGGGACGCTGCGCGAGGAAAGAAAACGCGAGCAAGCGGAAACGATGCTCGAAGCGCACGAGGCGCTCTGTGAAGCCGCACCGGAAAATCTGTTTCGCTTTAAGGACGTTCTCGAGTATCTAAAACAAGACCTTCATCACGAGACCACTTCGAAGTAAGCTGGCCCTGCATCATGTGGCCGACTCTTCTCTTCGGACTGCTTCTTGCGTCTTTGGCTGGGTGGATTTTCACTGCCTGGTCGCAGGCGCGAAAGATTCGAAGGCTCGAACGTTCTCATGAGGAAATTCAGGTTGAAGAAACGCTTGTTTTCGATTTTTTGCACGGGCTGGGAGAGGCTTTTCGCGAGACCATCCGGCCCGGTGAATTGCACCGCCTGATTGTCGAAGGGGCGACCCGCATTCTTGATGCGCATGGCGGGGCATTGTACGTGACGGATCGCACGGGCGCAAAACTAACGCCAGCCTTCATCTCCAGAGGCTGTCCTCCCCTCGTGGATGTTCCTCCCAATGTCCTGCAGCAAGCTGCCATCACGCCCATCGCTCTCGAGAGTTTCCTTCGGTCGCACACCATTGCTCCAGACGAAGGCGTTCTTGGTCGCATCTGGAAGACCGGCCAGCCGGTTTGCTTAAATGAGCTCTCCCAAGCGCCTGAGTTAGAGAAATTGCGCGGCAGCGCGTTTGGTGCGGAATCCCTCATGGCTGCGGCGCTACGCTATGGCCAGCAGGATCTCGGTGTCCTCGCCGTTGCCAACGCCCCTAACGGCCCGCCATTTTCACAGGGAGATTTTGTAGTTTTTAAATCAATTGCCGAGCAGTCCGCGTTCGCCCTCTATAACGCCATCATTTACTCAATGGCGAACGAAAAGAAGCGGCTCGATCACGATCTGGAGATTGCACGCGACATTCAGCGTATCTTGCTTCCAGCCGATGCGCCCGCCATTAATGGGTTTCAAATCAGCGGCATCAATGTCCCTGCTCGCCAGGTAAGCGGTGATTATTTTGATTACATTCGCGTCGATGAGGAACGGCTCGGCGTGGCGATCGCGGATGTGTCGGGCAAAGGCGTACCCGCATCGCTCATCATGGCGATTTGCCGCAGCGTGTTGCGAACTGAAGCGGCGCGCAATCCGTCCCCGGCCGATGTGTTGCGAAAGGTAAACAGGCAACTTTATCCCGATATCAAGGAAGACATGTTTATCAGCATGGCTTATCTCATTCTGGACCACGAGCACAACGGAGTCACTCTCGCCCGCGCCGGACACGATGCGCCGTTGCTTTACAAACGCCGGGCGAAAACTGTCACACCAGTGAAGTCGCCAGGCATGGTAGTGGGAATTGACAGTGGAAACGTGTTTGATAGGCTAACCAGCGATTTCGCCGTCGCCTTAGAGCGCGACGACTGCCTCGTCCTTTACACCGATGGCGTAACGGAAGCGCTCAACAGTGAAGGCGATGAATTTGGCCTGGATCGCATGGCACAATCAGTCCGCGGTAGCGCGACTGGCGGAGCGCCTGCGATTGTAAAAAAAGTCATCGAGGACGTCCGAACCTTTACGGGCGCCAATCCGCAGAATGACGACATCACCCTAATTGCTATCCATAAGACATGAAAAAGACTCCCGAGAAAGAACAAAATAAAGAAACCGAACGATCGGCGTCGGAAAAATCGACAGCTGCACTGGCGACAGATTTGCCTCAGACGGAAGTCAGTGAGCCAGAAGATCCGATGGCCGGCTTGCAGGCTGACCTTGAGCGGTTTCGCGATCTCGCGCTGCGTAGTCAGGCAGATTTTGAGAACTACAAAAAGCGCGCCGCTCGTGAAAAAGAGGAAGCGATCAAATACGCAAACATGGCATTACTCGAGCGGCTTGTGACGATTATCGACAATTTTGAGCTAGGTCTCGAAGCGGCCAAGGGCGAAGGCAAGCAATCGCCAATTTATTCTGGAATGACCCTCATCCTGAAACAACTTAACGATTTACTGAACGAAAACGGCCTGCAGCCGATCGAAGCAGAGAAGAAAAAATTCGATCCGAACTTGCACGAAGCGATTGCGCACGAGCCGAGCGAATTTCCAGAGGAAACGGTCATTCGCCAGATCCGGCGGGGTTATCGCTTTAGGGATCGCTTGCTGCGGCCTGCGCGGGTGGTCGTTTCCAGCGGACTGGGAAAATAACGGCAGTTTCTTGCCTCACAGTCCCAACAGTCCCATAAATCACATACGACTTATAGCCATATGGCCACCACGAAGAAACGGGACTACTACGAAGTGCTCGGCGTTGGGCGCAACGCCTCTGAGGAGGAGGTCAAACGCGCTTATCGTAAGTTGGCGGTTAAGTTTCATCCCGATAAAAATCCTGACGACCCGCATGCTGAGGAAAAATTCAAAGAACTCGGCGAAGCGTACGATGTTCTCATGGATCCGGAGAAGCGCGCCGCCTATGATCGGTTCGGCCATGCGGCATTTGCGCCTGGTGGAATTGGGTTCGGCGGCTTTCATGATCCTTTCGATATTTTCCGCGAAGTCTTCAGCGGAAGTGGATTCGGTGGCGGTATCTTCGAGACGTTTTTCGGCGGCGCCGGCGTGCGCACAGAAGATCGGCATCGTGGCTCCGATTTGCGTTATGATATGGAGATCACGCTCGAGGAAGCGGCCTTCGGCGTTGAAAAGGAGATTGAGATCGAGAAGCTCGGCACGTGCGATAAATGCGACGGCACGGGCGCAGAACCGGGTTCGCGTACGATTACCTGCCCGACCTGTGGTGGTCGCGGTCAGGTGATCAGTTCACGAGCATTTTTTCAGGTTTCGCAAACCTGTCCGCGCTGTCGGGGTGCCGGCGAAACCATTGAGAAACCTTGCCGGCAATGCCACGGCGAGGGCCGTGTAGAAAAACTAAGTCGTGTGAAGTTGAAAATCCCCGCTGGAATCCCAGAAGGTTCGCGGTTGCGTTCCTCGCGTAACGGGGAGGCGGGGATTCGCGGCGGCCCCGCTGGCGATCTTTACGTAGTCATTCACCTCAAGGAGCACAAAATCTTTCACCGCGAGGGAGACAATCTTTACTGCGAAGTGCCGATTCCGTTTTCAGTCGCAGCCTTGGGAGGCGAAGTGGACATCCCAACCTTGGAGGGCAAAGCGCACCTGAAAGTGCCCGCCGGCACGCAAAGCGGGCAGCTGTTCAAATTGCGCGGCAAAGGAATTCAAAATATCGATGGACGTGACCGCGGTGACTTGCTGGCGCGCCTCATTGTCGAGGTACCCTCGCGACTCAATGCCGAACAGCGTCGCAAACTTGAAGAATTCGCCGCGCTGTGCGGTGATGAGAACACACCGTTGCGCAAAAGCTTTTTTGAGCGCGCAAAGGAATTTTTCAAATAGGAAGCTATGCTCTCGTGTCTGGCGATCCCGTAAAACTGATCGAATGTCCCCGCGACGCCTGGCAGGGCCTTAGAAAACAAATTCCGACTGATCTGAAGTCGCACTATCTGCGTGCGTTAATCGCAGCCGGATTTAAGCACATCGATGCGGTGAGCTTCGTCTCGCCGAAAGCCGTGCCACAAATGGCCGACAGCGAGCGGGTGCTGACGCAAATCGACCGGCCACCCGACGTTGAAATAATTGGAATTGTGGTGAACGAGAAGGGCGCAGAGCGCGCCATTTCGACCCGAGCCGTCACGACGCTCGGTTATCCTTATTCCATCTCAGCGACGTTTCTGCACAAAAACCAGAACCAATCGCCCGAAGAAGCTCGCAAGATTTTGGAATCGATTAAATCAAAGGCTGACAATTCGGGACTCGACATGGTTGTTTACATTTCGATGGCATTTGGAAATCCCTATGGCGATCCATCGGGTGAGACCGAGGTGTGCGAAGCAGTGCAAGAAATAGCAGACATTGGGATCCGATCTGTCTCGCTCGCAGACACCGTTGGCGTGGCAGCGCCTGATCTGATCGCCCGCATCGTGCAATCGGTGACAAACCAATACGATGATTATGACATTGGCGTGCACTTGCACGGCACGTTCGACGACGCTCCCACCAAAGTGCTTGCAGCATATGACGCAGGCTGTCGCCGCTTCGATGCGGCCATCGGCGGGCTCGGAGGATGTCCGTTCGCGCAAGAGGCCCTGGTTGGAAACATTCCAACCGAGAGCGTGATCGAGGCGCTGCGACAGCGCGAGGTCGAGCTGACCGTAGGCAAATCGCTAGGCGAAGTGCTGACAATAAATGCGAACATCGCCTCCGATTATCAATAAGAATTCGCGCTGCTTGCTCCATACATCCCCATCAGTGCTTAGGCTATATCCCCCCGATGCATCGATTCTATATCGCTCCTGAGCAGTGGAACCCTGACGCGCCGACATTGACTGGAGCGGAAGCGCACCACGCCCGGGATGTCCTACGCATGAATTGCGGCGAAAAACTCGTTGTCTTCGATGGCCGCGGGCGCGAGATGACTGCAGAAATTGTTGATCTTGGCAGCCGCGAAATTCAATTGCGGAAATTGCACGAAGCGGACACCCCGCCCCTGCGATGCCGAATCGTTCTGGCGCAAGCTATCCCAAAGGGGAAAAATATGGAGTTGATCGTTCAGAAGGCGGTGGAAATCGGCGCAGCCGAGATTGCACCGATCATTTCGGATCGTACCATCGTTCATGTCGATTCGGAAACTGCTGCACAAAAGCAGTCAAGATGGCAGCAAATTGCGATCGAAGCGGCCAAGCAATGCGGGCAAAACTGGCTGCCGCGCGTGAATGTGCCTAGGAAACTGGTAGAGTTTTTTGGCGCTGCAGAAACAGACCTGCCGCCTGCAAGTCTTCGTCTGGTTGGATCGCTCCAGCCAGATGCGCAGCATTTAAAGAAAATCCTTGCAGATTATTTGAGTGAACAGCGAGAACGTCCCCGAAGTGTATTAATGTTGGTCGGTCCGGAAGGCGATTTTACGCCTGCGGAACTCGCGCTGGCTCGCCGCCACGGCTGCCGACCCATCACGCTTGGCCCAATTATTCTCCGAGTGGAAACCGCCGCCATTTATTGTCTCAGTATCCTCTCGTACGAATTACTGATATAATAATGCTGCGCACTATTAATCGGCGATTATCGCTTCGAATCCAGATTCTGCTGGAAGAGGCGGAGCGGGCGTAGTCCTATCGGATGGCGCAGGTTCGATTGAAGCGATTGTAAATTCCGCGGAGCCGTGGTCAGTGTTGAGGCGAACCGTTTCCCCAAGCCCACGCCCAATTAACGTCTGACCGATGGCGGTTTGATACGAGATGATGCGCCGGGCTGGGTCACCGTCCCAAGCGCCGAGAATCGTGTAAGTCTCTTCCTGGTTCGTTTCCAGATTGCGCAGCGTAACGATTGTCCCAATCGAAACACGCGAGGTATCGACATTTTCAAACGAGGTTCCTTGCGCATTGTGCAGCATCTCTTCCAGGTCCGCTTTGCGGCGCATCAACACACTCTGCATTTGCTTGGCCGCCTTAAATTCAAAGTTCTCGCTCAGATCGCCATACGATCTTGCAAGGGCGATCTCCCTGCTGTTTTCCGGAATTTTTACTTTCACGAGCTCTTCATATTCGGCTCTGCGTTTTTCTAGGCTGCTCCACGAAACCGTTAATTGTGCGGATTTTTCCCCCGGTTGCGCTCCTTTGGTCATCGTTTCGAGTTCTGGATGAATTCTAACGAGCCGGGCCAGAAGGGAGCGTTTTGTCAGTTCATCAAACAGCGAGCTCAGTTGCAAACGCCGCACGGCGTCGCGCGCTATATCGATGTCGCTGCTTGCAAACATTTGGCCGAGCAATTGCCGATCTTCGACAAACGCGCGGTGCAGCTTGCTCGCGCGGCTCAAAGCCGCATGTCGTTCGCGTTCCAGTGCCGCGAGAACGGCACCGAACAATTCTGGCGTGATCAGTTCGCTCCACTTTTCGCGTTCGCCGCACAGCCACGTGAGCATTTCGCTCGTAGCGGATTGTTCATGAATACTGCGTTCGAGAATCAGGCGAAGTTCATCGCGTTGCCCCGCCTCGCTCAAGATGCGCGCTATTTGCGCCACGACGCGGCCATGACTGCCTTGCAGCAATTTCAAAGCGAATTCCATCCAGCGATCACCGAGAGCAAAGGGCAATGCCTGCATAACTTTTTTTTCCTTTGCTGCGGACAGTTTCGGCAAGATCGACGCCAAGCGCTTTTCTTCGTCGAGAATTAGTTTCGACAGCGATAAACCAACATGCGTTGTATGCAATTGCGGAAGGCGCTCGAGCAAATCGTCGCGCGCAAAGATCAACTCGAAAGCAAGTTCCGGGTGCAGCTTCTGGTTTCGCACGGCCATGTTCTCGATGGTGGCGATGATCGGCTGGAGTTTCTCGGGTTGTTTGAACTGTTGGTGGAATTTAGTGATCTGTTCGGCTGCGGTGATTTGTTCCTTGGGTTGGCAGGCTTTATTAAAGGCGGCGATCAACTCGTCAGCATGCGATACACCCTCGGCGCGCAGTTGAATCGAGTCCGTCTTTTTCGCAGGAACGGAGAAAGCGCCGCTCGCTTTCAGTAATTTCTTTGTGGATTCCCACCAGCGTTTCCATTCTGCTTCGGTGAAAACATCGCCCACCAACCATTCGCCGATCTGGGCGGCGCTCGCCCGGCCGCCAAGGCTATCAATGATGCTTCGCACGATGGCCACCGGTTCCTCGGCCGCAAGCTTCTTGATCGATGGCAGATCGCTCGCTTTGCGTGCGAGGAAATGTTCCGGGCTGAGCGACGTAAGATTCTCCGCCGCATACTGGACCTGCATGGCATGAGATTTCTTACCGGTGAAATCAATTACGATCTGGTTGAGAAGCAGGTTCCATTCGGCCACGCGACCGAAGCCCCAACTCTTATGCAAACAGAACGTACCAGGCCTTAGTTTCTCCACCTGCTCGGCGGCTTTGGAAGTGAGTTTTCCGGATTCGACAAGCTTCTGCAGTTCAACATCCATTTTGCAGGAGGGAACAATATCACTTCGTGGACAATGCGCCACAGGATGCAAGAGACGCACTGGTCACCTACAAATTTGCGATTGCCGCGCGCCTCGCGCCATGAAAATCTCGCCTCCGTGACCACCAGCATTTGGTTTTGGATTGCCTTTCACATTGGCGTCTTTGTGGCAATTGCTGTCGATCTTGCCCAATTCAAGCACCGCGGACGCGAACTGAGCATGCGCGCGGCGGCCCAACGCACTGCCATCTGGATCGTGCTCTCGCTTCTTTTCAATTTGCTAGTGTGGAAACTGCGTGGGCCGGACAAAGCCCTCGAATTTCTCACCGGCTACGTGATCGAATACTCGTTGAGCGTCGATAACATCTTCGTTTTCGTCATCATCTTCGCTTATTTCAAGGTGCCCCCAATGGCGCAGCATCGCGCCCTAGTGTGGGGAATCGTGGGTGCCCTTATCATGCGCGGCATTATGATCTTGCTCGGCGTGACTTTGGTGTCGCGGTTTCATTTCATTCTTTACATCTTTGGAATCTTCTTAGTGATGACCGCCATTCGAATGCTTTTTGGAAAGGCCGGCGAACCAGATTTCGGGAAGAGCCTGGTGATGCGTTTTTGCAGGAATTGGATTCCCATCACCCCGGAATTTTACGGCGAGCATTTCAAAGCGCGAGTGGGCAGTCGCTGGATGCTCACACCACTCGGTGTGGCGGTGATCGTCATCGATGTGATGGACCTAGTTTTCGCAGTCGATTCCATCCCGGCGGTGTTTGCGATCACTCAGGACCCTTTCATCGTTTATACCTCAAACATCTGCGCCATCATGGGCTTGCGGTCGCTCTATTTCTTAGTGGCGCGCATGATGAATCGTTTTATTTACCTGAGGACCGGTCTCGCCTTCGTGCTCGGTTTCGTTGGGCTCAAGATGATCGTGGCCAAATATTTTCCCGTGCCGACTCCGATCTCTCTCGGCGTAGTCGTGCTCATTCTTGCGATTACGGTCCTGATTTCGGTTCTGGCAACGCAGAAACGCGGCACGCCGAAAAATTAAAAATAAAGCCTTGCATCTGAGATCTAAAATTTGGTAACAATGGGTAAACCTATGAAAATCTCGATCGCCATCGCGGTGGTACTGGGATTTGCTGTAACATCATTTGGCGACATTCAGGACCCCCCCATGAATGATTATGGCCCGACGCGCAAATTTGGCCGCGGCCTTGCGAATCTTCTTTTCGCGCCGACTGAAATTCCGGTACAAATTCAAAAGATCAACAAAGAGGAAGGCAATTCCGCTGCGTTTAGCTACGGCGTGGCCCGCGGCATCAGGCGCTCAGCCGCGCGACACGTTGCAGGTTTGATGGAACTTCTAACCTGGCCATTCCCATCGTTTTTGCGCGGGAGCTATTACCCCATCCTGCCGCCCGACATTCCTTACATTCACGCTGGCTATCCAGAATTTCCTCCAGAGGTGGGCAACGAATCGAAATATCCTTACGTACGCGATTCCGACCAGGACCCCTACTAGGGCTTGCTTTCACTGAAGTTGGCGTGCTGTTGGGTGATGACTTAGCAACTGGGTTGTCCATTAACCGCAGTGTCGATGCGTAGCATGGTCGCAAAACCCGAACGTGCCCGCAGGAGATGCGAGTCATCAACATCGTTCGCAATTTAATCGGGGGGAATTATCGGCCGCTACCCGGCGTGGATTCAATACTTAGAAGTCGAGGCGCTGCGCCGTCGCCGTTATTTATCGAGCGATTTACAAATCAGACTGATTTTCAAAACCATCGTGCCCAGACGAATGAAGAACTAGCCGCTCGACGGCAGTGTGAGGGCGAGCTCATTTCGAGCGAGCCACAGTTTAAAACATCAGGCTTTTGTTTTGCCTGTCAGCGCTTGAGCAAATTTGTTAGTTCATGGGCTTTCGCCTATCCCGTGCATGGTCATTTGCAGATGAACTGGCGGGAACAGCTGCTTTGTCCGAATTGTCGTCTCAATAACCGGATGCGGGCCAGCGTTCATTTGCTCGCAGAGGTTGTTGCCCCGACAAGGAAGTCACCCATTTACGCGACTGAACAATCAACTCCCCTCTATCGCTATTTACAAAAGCGTTTTCCTAGGCTCGTAGGGAGCGAATATTTGGAGGATGGGACTGGGCTCGGACAAACAAATTCCGCTGGTCTGCGAAATGAGGATTTGACGAAACTTTCGTTCCCAGACGCATACTGCGGCGTGATTCTGACATTCGACGTTATGGAGCACATTGCGAATTACCCTGCAGCATTTGCCGAATGTGTACGAGTGTTGAAGCCTGGTGGCAAAATGCTGTTTTCGGTACCGTTCGATGCGGCCTTGGCGCGCAACCAAGTCCGTGCCCGAATCGGTCGGGAGGGAAGAATCGAGCACCTACTTGCTCCTGAGTATCATGCCCATCCTAGGAATCCCAAAGGATCTCTGTGCTTTCAGCGTTTCGGATGGGAAATGTTCGAGCAATTGCGGCAAACCGGTTTCCGCAACGTGTGGGCACTTTGCTATTATTCGCTCGACTATGGTTATCTTGGCGGCGAACAACTTCAGTTCCTTGCTGAGAAATAATCGCTGCGGTTCAGGTCAGCCTAGCGTTGTCCGCGCAACCGAAAAAATGTTGAGCTCTTGAGTCCCGACCGGCTGTTGACCGGATATAATACCGACGTACAAGTAGACGACAGCGGGTTGGCGATGCAATCGCGACGTTTCTCTGGGCTGCCGGTCATCGGCATCTTGGCAGCCATCTACTTCATCGCCGGCAAACTCGGTTTAATGCTGGCGTCGTTGCACGCGAGTGCGTCGCCGGTATGGCCGCCGGCGGGAATCGCGCTTGCCGCGTTGCTTTTGCTCGGTTATCGCGCGTGGCCGGCCATCTTTGTCGGGGCGTTTCTGGTGAACGTCACGACTGCGGGAAATGTCGCCACGTCTTTTGCCATCGCCACCGGCAACACGCTCGAGGTGCTAGCCGGTGCGTGGCTGGTGAATCGATTTGCCGGCGGCACAAATGTCTTTGATCGTCCGCAAGGTGTTTTCAAGTTCGCGCTCGCAGCGGCAATTAGCACCATCATAAGCCCCGCCTTCGGTGTGACAAGTCTTGCGGTCGCCGGCTTCGCCGACTGGGCAAACTACGGTGCCATCTGGCTGACATGGTGGCTGGGTGATGCAACTGGCGATCTTGTTTTTACTCCCCTAGTTCTTCTCTGGAGCGTTGCCTCAAAACGACACTGGAATAAAAAGGAAGCTGCGGAAGTCGGCGCGCTTCTCCTGTTACTCGTGTTGCTCAGTGGCTTCGTCTTTGGCGGACAGCTTGAAATTTCTGCGAGGAATTATCCAATCGCCTTTATTTGCGGACCGGTTGTGATCTGGACGGCTTTCCGCTTCACCCAACGGGAAACGGCCACGGGAATTTTCATCCTGTCTGGGATCGCGGTGTGGGGCACGTTGCGTGGCTTCGGGCCGTTCATTAGGGAAACGGAGAACCAGTCGCTTCTCGCCCTGCAATTCTGGACAGCGGTTTTGACGATTACGGCGATGGCGCTTTCCGCCGGCATGGCTGAACGACGGCGCGCCGAGGAGGAACTTCAGCGACAAAAGGTAGTCGTGGAAACTGCCAATCGCACCAAAGACCATTTCCTGGCTATGCTTTCGCACGAACTCCGCACGCCACTAACTCCGGTCATTTCTGCATTGGAATCGCTCGACACAGAGCCGGCCGACACTGAGGACACCAAATCCGCTCTGGCCATGATCCGTCGCAATATCGAATTGGAAACGCAGCTAATTGATGATCTGCTCGATTTCACTCGAATCAGCAGGGACAAAATGCAGTTGCGATTTGCTCCGGTCGATGCGCACCTGGCAGTGTCGAATGTGGTGGAGATTTGCCGAGCAGAAGCCGAATCCAAGAGACTCCATGTGCATCTCAACCTGCGGGCGAACACGCATCATGTGGCTGCTGACGGGGCGAAGTTTCAACAGATCATCTGGAACCTGTTTAAGAACGCGATCAAGTTCACGCCGGAAGATGGCGAGATCGCCATTTTCTCTTCCAATCCATCGACCGAAATTCTGACCATCAGGGTGCGCGACTACGGTATCGGCATGGAACGGGAAGTCATGCAGCGGATTTTTGATCCGTTTGAACAGGGCAACCGTTCAGTTGAGCGCCGTTTTGGCGGCCTCGGTCTGGGGCTGGCTATTTCAAAATCTCTCGCCCAAGCGCACGGCGGCACGCTGACTGCGAAAAGCGAGGGACGCGATCGCGGTTCGACATTCGTCTTATCGATGCCGGCGCTGTCAGCCGCCGAAGTATTGACCGTCCCTCCGAAAGCAACCAGCGAGGCTTCGCAGCAAGGCTTGAAGATTTTGTTCGTTGACGATCATCAGGACACCTGCGCTGCTCTAGAGAAATTGCTTGTTCGTCGAGGGCATCTCGTGGCGACGACTCATAATGTCCGCTCGGCCATGGAAGAGGCAGTGCGCAATAAGTTCGACCTGCTCATCAGCGATATTGCTCTGCCAGACGGCAGCGGCCTAGATCTGATGATGCAACTGCGCGCGATCTCCAAAATTCCTGGAATTGCCATCAGCGGTTTCGGCAACAACGGCGATATCGAGAGAAGTTTGCAGGCAGGTTTCTCCGATCACCTGATCAAACCCA
>QHNV01000086.1 GCA_003218535.1 Verrucomicrobiota bacterium | reverse complement strand
AAGCAACGACAGCGTTGCCGCGAATCACACGCGCGAGTCCGCTCAAACGCTCGTTCGTAATCGGATTGCGCTTGTGCGGCATGGCCGAACTACCCTTCTGGCCTTCGCCGAAGAATTCTTCTACTTCGAGGACTTCAGTCCGTTGAAGATGACGGAATTCAGTGGCCCAACGATCGATACTGGACGCGATGACAGCCAGCGTAGTCATGAATTCCGCGTGTCGATCGCGCTGCACGATCTGCGTTGAAAGGGTCGCCGATTTTAACCCGAGCTTCTCGCACACCGCGCGCTCGATTTTTGGATCGATGTGCGCGTGCGTGCCGACCGCACCGCTGATCTTGCCGATGCGAATCCGCTCGCGCGTTTGCGTCAGCCGCTCCTCGGCGCGCCCGAATTCGTCGTACATGAGCGCCAGCTTCAATCCAAACGTGATTGGTTCCGCGTGCACGCCGTGACTGCGCCCAATCATCGGGGTCATTTTGAACCGGCGCGCCTGCTCCGCGATCACCGCGCGCAGTGCTTGGAGATCATCGAGGAGAATTTTGCACGACTCTGTCAGTTGAACCGCGAGGGTCGTGTCTAAAATATCCGATGAGGTCAACCCCTGATGAATCCAGCGCGATGCGGGGCCTACCGATTCCGCGACGTTTTCGAGAAAAGCGATGACGTCGTGGTTCGTTCGCTTCTCGATCTCCAGGATTTCAGGAATAGAGAACCGTGCCCGCTTCCGAATTTCCGCAGCGTCCTCTTTTGGAATCTGGCCAAGCTCGGCCATCGCCTCGCATGCGAGCACCTCAATCTCCAGCCAAATCTGGAACTTGCGCTCGTCCGACCAGATTTTGCTCATCTCCGGCCGTGAATAACGGTCGATCACCGCGCGAAGATAAAGTCTCTGTGGCGAATTGCCAAAATGAAATCGCTCAGATGAGCTAGCGCCCGAGCATTGGCGCGCGCGATAAGGCGGCTAGACTGAAATTCCGTCGTTTTTCGAATCAGCAAACGCGGGCACGCATGAAACGCCCGTCATTTTGCAACAACACCTTGCCGCTTGCGAAAAGGTCTGCGACCGTTGCTACCGTTTCCTTCTTGTTCCTGGTGCAGGAACTTACTGCCAGGATCAAATCCCCGAGTGAAAGCCTGGCGCGCGGCTTCAGAATTTGGCGATGCGGTTTCATGTTATGCCCGTTTCTCCCGGGAGCAATCCTGATGCCATCTGTTGTTGTGAATATGTTTTCCATGCTGGCGGCGCACTTATTCAATTCTTGTGCACTACAGAACTGACCGCTGAACGACACTTTTGTTCAATTTTCGAACATGGAAGTTTCCCGACGCAGGATCAAAGCCCGGTAAAGCGATCCTGATCTACAAAAAATCGTAAACGCCCGATCAGGATTGCGAACCGGAACGACGCGGCTTCATCAATCGGAGCGTCAGCATATAAAGTGCGGCAAATAGCGTAACGACCAGTAAAATGCCGCCCGATTGAGCACGGATAAAGTGAACCATCGCTTCCGGATTCGTCAGAAGTTCCGGCTCTACTAAAAATGCTCGATGTCCCAGATAAGCGAGGATGCTGCAGGAAATCGCCGAGCCGAGGATGGTAACCAAACTAAAGACAGCAAAATTCATCCGAACGATGCCGGCTGGGATGGAAATAAGATGTCGCACAACTGGCAGCACGCGCGCAAAAAAGATGCCTCCAGCTTCGTAACGATTCAGCCAGTGTTCTGCGTGTTCGAGTTTGTTCGGAGTAAGTAAGACGAAGCGGCCAAATTGCAAAACGAGTGGGCGCCCGATCCAGCGGGAAATCCAATACATTGCAGCAGCGCCAAGGTATGCGCCCAGCGTTCCCGCCAAGATCACACCAACAGGATTGAGCTTTCCTTGCGCAGCTAGGAATGCGGCGGGCGGGATCACAGCTTCGGCTGGGACTGGTAATGGCGTGCTTCCCATCGCCATCAACACAATAATGCCGATGTAGCCGCCGCTTAGCACCCAGTTAAACCAAATGTGAAGAAAATGATGCATGCTAAAGAATTTCGGATTTCGGATTGCGGACTTCGGATTTAGCCTGAACCGATTGGGCGCGCGTGTAGTTCAATCCAAAATCTAAAGTCCGCAATCCAAATCGATATGTCGATCTACCGGCGCGTCCTTCGCTATTACCAGCCTTTCTGGGGTCAAACGGTTCTGGGATTGGTTCTCTCACTGTGCGGCATTGCCCTGAATCTGCTCAAACCATGGCCGTTCAAAATCATCGTGGACGATTTTCTGAGAGCGGCGCCTGCTGCGCGTAGCGACTGGCGCACGTGGGTTCCCTTGCTCTGTCTCGCTCTGGTCGTGATCCAGTTTGCGTGGGGAATCATTAATTGGATTACAAATTATCTGTTCGTGAAAATCGGCCTGCAAGCGCTGCTCAAATTGCGCACGGATCTTTACGCATACTTGCAGTCGCTCTCACTCAAATATCACGACGCGCGGCGATCTGCTGACTCCAGTTTTCGGGTCGCCTACGATTCGCAGTCAATCCAGACGATCTACAATAAGGGTTTTACGAATATTTTCGCATCGGTAATCACGCTCCTCGGCACATTCCTTGTCATGGTAAGGCTCGACTGGAAATTGACCCTCCTTTCCCTAGCCATCGTGCCGTTGATTGTAGGCGCGATTTTTTTCTTCGCTCACCGGATTCGGCGCGAATCGACCTCGATCCAGGAACAGGAAAGCGCTGTGCTCGCGCAAGCACAGGAGGGACTGAGCTCGATTCGAATGGTGCACGCTTTTGGCCGCGAGGACTTCGAAGTGCGACAATTTCACCAGCAAGCGCATCAAAGTTTGCAGGCAAACTTGCGACTTACATTGACAAATGTGAATAGCGCGCTGGTGATCAGCACGCTCATGGTCGTGGGAACGGCCGCAATGTATTACGTGGGAACATTGCATGTTCTCGCGGGCACGCTCAGCCTCGGTTCACTTCTAGTCTTCAGCGCTTATTTGCTAATGCTTTATCAGCCGCTCGAATCGCTCACCTACACGACTTGGGCGATGGAAGGTGCCACCGCGGGCGCGAAGCGCTGCTTCGAAGTTTTGGATCGGCAGGATGATGTGGTCGATTCGCCAGGGGCCGTTGCGATCCGAGCCACAGAAGGCGCGCTGCAATTTAAAAATGTTTCCTTTGGTTATTCGCCGGATCGACTTGTCCTGCACGATCTCAATCTTAATATTTCACCAAACCAAATCGTTGGGCTCGTCGGCGGCACCGGGGCGGGGAAAAGCACGTTGATGAGCTTGGTCCCCCGCTTTTACGATCCAACATCGGGCTCAGTTGCGTTTGACGGACGTGACCTGCGCGAGATCACAAAAAAATCTCTGCGCGCGCAAATCGCCATCGTTCTGCAGGACACACTGCTCTTTTCCACCACGGTGCGCGAGAACATCGCGTACGGTCGCCCTAAGGCAACGGAAGAAGAAATCATCGAGGCAGCCCGTCGTGCACAAGCCGACGATTTCATCAGGCAATTGCCAAACGGCTATGCAAGCCTCGTGGGCGAACGCGGCGGCCACCTCAGCGTCGGCCAACGGCAGCGCATCGGCATCGCGCGCGCATTTCTGAAAAACGCCCCGGTCCTATTGCTCGACGAACCGACCTCGGCGCTGGACCCGGCTACCGAGTCGGCAATCATGGAAACAATTAAAGAATTGATGCGTGGCAGAACAACATTGATTGCGACGCATCGTCTGGCGACGATTCACAGCCTCGATCAAATCATTGTGTTGGACCGCGGACGGATCGCCGAGAGAGGACGCGGCCCGGAACTAATCGCGCGCGGCGGTATTTACGCCAAACTTTACGCGTCCGGCCATTATCCAACGTGATGGCCGATCGAAACCATGAGTAACGTCCGCAAAGATCGACATGTGGAAGGTGATTGGTGGAAGGACCCGATCCCGCCTAATGTTGAATTCGGCGAAGGATTCTATTGCGAGAGCACGCAAATTTTCAGGAAACTTCGCAGTAAAAAGCCGCGCGCCATTGTGATTGGCAAACACGTCTCATGCTATGCCGGCTGTTCGTTTTCTCTCGGCGAAAATGGCACATGCATCATTGGCGATTTCACTCTGCTCAACGGCGCTCTCATCATGGCGGAAGAAAAAATCGACATCGGCTCGTATTGTCTGGTTTCGTGGAACGTCGGCATCGCCGATTCCGATTTTCATCCGCTCGAACCGGCGCAACGCCTGATCGATGCACAAGCGCTTGCACCGTTTTTCAAAGATCGTCCGCCCCGGCCACAATTAAAAACCGCGCCAGTGAAAATCTCGGACAACGTCTGGATTGGCATGAACGCAGTAATTCTCAAGGGGGTCACCATCGGCGAGAACTCCGTGGTTGCTGCTGGATCAGTCGTCACGAAAAGCGTCGAACCGAATACCGTAGTCGCTGGGAATCCCGCGGTGGTGGTAAAAAAGTTCCAAGTGTGATTCGTCTTAACGTCCAACATCCAACACCCAACGCTCAACGCCCAATTCTCTTCATTCGATGTTGGGCGTTCGACGTTGGGCATTGGCCATCTTCTTTTGAATGAAACGCAAGCGCATCGTCGTGATGGGCTTCATGGGTTCGATGCCGATCGCGGGCGTAATCTGGCAACACATTCATTATATCGTGGGGCTGCAACGGCTCGGTCACGATGTCTATTACGTCGAAGATTCCGCACGCCTCCCGTATAACCCGGAGACGTTCGAAGTAACCAATGAGTTCGATTACGCGGCCCAGGTTCTCTCTCGTCTGGCACGGGAATTTGGATTTAAGAACCGGTGGGCATTTTGCGCGCGCTATTTATCGCGCAACCCAACTGCCGGCTTGCCGTTGAAAATTATCCGGCAGCTCTATAGCGGAGCCGACGCGATTCTAAACATTTGCGGAACGCAGGAATTCAACGACGACCTGCTCGTTTCGGATCGCATCCTCTATGTCGAAAGCGACCCAAGCGTGGAGCAGATCAAGGTCGACAAAGGCGTGAAATCGACAATCCAATATCTGCGGCGGCATCGCGCGTTGTTCACTTTTGGTGAGAACGTCGGAACCAAAAAGTTTCCGGTGCCGCTGCACGGCTTCAAGTGGCTGCCAACGCGACAGCCCATAGTGACTGATTTTTGGAAGACCAGTCGTGCTCCCTCGCGCACAGCCGCTTTTACTTCCATCGCCAATTGGTCCACGAGCGGTTTGAAAGACATTACCTGGCGCGGCTCGAAATATCTTTGGAGCAAATCGCGTGAATTCTTGCGTTTCATCAACGCACCCAAAGAATCAGGCGAAACGTTCGAGCTTGCGACGAACATCGAAGATAAAAATACGCGCCGCAGATTTGAGCAGAGTGGCTGGCGGCTGCGTTGTCCGCTTCAAATGAGCGTGGATTACTGGCTTTATCGCAATTACATCCGCCGCTCAAAAGGCGAGTTCACCGTGGCAAAGGACCAATACGTTCGCCTAAACACCGGCTGGTTCAGTGACCGGAGCGCCTGCTACCTCGCAGCCGGTCGGCCAGTTATCATTCAGGAGACCGGTTTCACCGAGAACTATGGAGGCGAGGCTGGACTAATATCCTTCCGATCATTGGATGAAATTGTCGATGCGATGGAGGCAATAAACGGCAACTACGCAAAGCATTCGCGCGCTGCTTGGATCCTTGCCCGCGAAGTGTTTGAGGCCGAAAAGGTGGTTCGGTCGATCCTCGATCGAGCCGGAATTTGAGATGCTAATGCTTCGAGGGGTTGCTGAAACGCACTCGAACAGCTTTCGACCTTAAAGTTGAACGGCGATCCGATCTCTTATGTCAGTTATATTCGAAAGTCACTTCCCGTGCAGATTCAAATCTTGATTTTCGCTCACTTCGCTTGATTCTTCAGCCTTTCTGTCCATGAAGCGTGCGTTTACTTTTGTTTGGGTCGCGTTATTGCTCAGCACGGCTTGCCTTGCGCAGGAAAGCACGCCCGCGTCATCGCCGATGGAGCCGCAACGGCCGCCTGCCGGAGCGCGTGCGCCGAGTACTCCTGCTCAGGCAGTGGTTCCGGTTCCGGTTCCCATCGCGCCGCCGAAGCCGAACGGCCCTGTACAAAGGAGCCTTGTGCGCATCACGAACACCGCAGCCGAGCCGGATTATAAGGCACCATGGAATGCCGGAGGCCTTCAACGCAGCGTCGGCGCCGGCTTCGTCATCGATGGCAATCGCGTCATGACAAACGCGCACGTGGTCAGCAACAGCCGTTATCTGACGGTGGAACGCGAAGGGGATCCGAACAAATACCCGGCGAAAGTGCAATTCGTGGCGAACGATTGCGATTTGGCGCTGATCACCGTCCCGGCTCCCGATTTTTTCAAGAACATGATCCCCCTAAAATTCGGCGGGATCCCAGCGCTGGAATCGACCGTTTCGGCCTATGGTTATCCGATCGGCGGCGAGCGGATGTCAGTCACTACCGGGATCGTGTCGCGGATTGATTTTCAGCTTTACACACATTCGTCCATCGATCAGCACCTGGCGATTCAAATCAGCGCTCAAATCAATCCCGGCAATAGCGGCGGACCCGTGATGCAAGATGGAAAAGTTGTCGGCGTTGCATTTCAAGGTTACAGCGGCGAAATCGCCCAGGGCGTAGCTTACATGATCCCAACGCCGGTGATTAACCGGCTTTTGAAGGATATCAGCGATGGGCATTACGACAAGTACCCCGATCTTGGAATTACGTACGCGAAGCTGCAAAACCCGGCGCAGAGAAAATTTCTTGGCCTAAATGACGACGACCGCGGTGTACTCGTGAGCACAGTGGTGACGGCTGGGCCCTCGGCCGATATTCTCCGCCCCGGAGACGTGTTGCTCGCTATCGATGGTCATCCGATCGCGAGTGATTCTAATGTCGAGCTGGAAGGAGAGCGCGCCGAATTTCAGGAAGTAGTCGAGCGAAAATTCCGAGGCGATTCAGTCAAGTTCGACATCTGGCGCGACAAGAAGCCAATGACGGTCACAATTAGGCTCTACACGCCCTGGCCGTATCTAATCCTAGGCCATAGCTATGACGTGCATCCCCGGTACGTGCTATATGGCGGCTTGCTTTTCCAGCCGTTAAACCTCGATTTACTTGAAAGTTATCGGCCAACTGATCTGCGGCTTCGCCATTTCTTCGAATACTTTGTTCAGGACCAGATTTACCTGCGACATCCGGACGTCATCGTTCTGACGAACATACTGCCTGACCCGATCAATACTTATCTGACAGCGTATCGTGGCGGAATTGTCGATGAAGTGAACGGGAAGAAAATCCACACGCTGGATGAACTGGCCAGCGCCTTTGCTGAGACCCCGGAGCATTTTGTCATTCGCCTGATCGGCGATGGGCCGCCTCTGGTGCTCGACCGCAACAAAGTGGAAGCCGCGCGCGAGCGAATCAAGACACGTTATAACGTTTTGAAAGAACAAAATCTCGAAGAACAATCCATCTCCAAAACCCCACAACAAGTGAGCAAAATCTAAAGATGCCCAGGCGTTTTTGTATCGTTTTCGGAATCCTTCTCGTTGCCGCTACGGGCGCACTAGCCAAAAAGGAGCCTGCTCTTCCAACGTCAGTGAACGCAACGAAGCAGTTGGCGCTCGTCCGTGTAAATGTAACCGGACAATCCTATGATTATTTTCGGCCGTGGCAGAAGAAAGCGCCCTTTTCAAAGCGCGCACTCGGAGCGGTACTCTCAAAGGGCCGGGTGCTTGTCACCGCGGATCTGGTCGCAAATCAGAATTACGTCGAGCTTGAGCGTGCGGAATCCGGTGAGAAAACAGCAGCCAACGTTCAGGTGATCGATTACGAAGCTAACCTGGCACTGCTCGAGCCGACGGAGAAAACGTTTCTCGATGGAATTACTCCGCTTGAAATTACGCCTGACACCGTAGTGGGCGATCGGCTTGCTGCTTGGCAACTGGAGCCGACCGGCGCCTTGCTCGCCACTGAAGGTCTGGTGACAACCATCCAAATGACCCAGTATCCAATCGACGTTGGACAATTCCTAACGTACCGCGTTAGCATCCCGATGCAGTACCGGGAAAATAGCTACACAGTACCCCTGGTCAAAAATAATAAGCTCGCCGGATTGCTGCTGCGCTACGATTCGCGCTCACAACTGCTCGATGCCATTCCCGCACCGATCATCACCCATTTTTTGAAGGAAGCGGAGAGTCAGAAGTATCGAGGTTTTCCATCGGCTGGTTTTTCATTTTTCCCGACACGTGATCCAGAACTGCGTCAGTTTGCTGGAGAAACCGGTAAGGCCGGCGGCGTCTACGTAACGCGCGTGGAATCCAATATGCCTGCGATGAAAGCCGGCTTGCAAGTCGGCGACATTGTGACGGCGGTGGCGAACCACGATATCGATCAAAATGGCAATTATGTCGATCCGCTCTACGGCAAGATCGAATTCACTAATCTGCTGACTGCCCATGCGTATTCAGGCGATGTTGTCCCCTTGCGCATCGAGCGCGATGGCAAACCAATGCAGCTAAATGTGACATTAGAGCATCGAGACGCGAGGGATTACATAAGCCCGCCCTACAATTTCGATGAACCGCCACGTTATTATGTCCTTGGCGGCCTAATCTTTCAGGAGCTTTCCCGTCAATACCTCAAAGAATGGGGGCCCAACTGGCAAAGAGAAGCGCCACAGCGGCTGGTCTATTTCGACCGGTTCCAATCCGAACTCTTTCCGGATGCCAATCGTCGCGTCGTGATTCTGAGCCAAGTCCTGCCGGCCAACACCACGATCGGCTATGATGACGTCGCTTATCTGACAGTCACAAAAGTAAACGGCAGGGAAATCAAATCATTAGGTGATCTCGCTGAAGCGATAAAGCAGCCGGTTGAGGGCTTCATCAAGATCGAGACTGAAGAAGATCCCAAGCAGATCGAGTTAGACGCGGCGCAGGTCGCCGCCGACGCGCCCAATTTGCAGGAAAATTACGGTATCTCCTCGTTGGATCGTCTCGATTAAAATGTATTAACGGCGAATTAGCGTACATCGTCGCTTGAGCCGCCAGATGGTCGCGGCTTCGCGAGAAAACGACGCACTTCTTCCTCGTAAGTTTGGAATGGATCACCCATCACGAGAAAATCGCGGCTATCGCAGGCGATGGAATCCCAATTGATAACGTAGGGTAGCCCGCCCCCGCTAGACTGGAAAAAAGCAACGGCCTGCGCGCGACCGGATGCGCGCGTGTTAGCCGGAGGCACATATGTCGCACTTGGACGCCGAACGCTGGTGTTCCATTCCGCAATGCGTTTGCCGGGAGTAACGCTGAAGAACAGACCGCGTGTGGGATCGATATTGTGGTATTCGAGGTCGATGCTTTGCAGCCAGGGATCGTCCCACTTTAATTTTTCTGCCGCCATAAACGTTTCAAGCAACCATTTTTTTGTGATCCAATCGACCCCGCCAATGAGCGACTCTGAGTTTTGTTGCAGCGCTTCAAGAACAAAGCCCCAATTTTCCAGGAGCCAGTTTGTCTCCGCGCTGCTATTCCGGAGACGTCTCTGCGCCAGTTCGTGGAATTGCCATTGGACGTCGAGCGCGCCGATGGTTGTGCCATTCTCAAGTCGCACAATCCATTTTTGGCTGACATCGCGCGAAATGTCGCGGGTGCTCTGCACCGCGTCGGCCAAGACGAGATTGTGCGGCAACGCGTTTTCCTCGAGCAATGATAAAACACAGGCGGTGGTCCCAATTTTGAGGGCGGTAGCATATGGACTCATGTTGGAGTCGCCGATGAGTAAGTGAAGCCGTCGATATTTTCGGTAATCGGCCAAGGGCTCATCGCGAGCGTTAATGATGGCGCGGTTGAACTGCACCCATTGATAGATGTCGTTTACGATGTGATCTGCCCGTTGACTCAGCTGAAACTTCACCTGTGCCTCCGGCTGTGTCGGCTCAAAATCGAATGCGAGCGGGTTTGACTGACCGACCCGGCCGGCGCCAGTGAAAACCTGTCGTGTAGCCAAAAAAGTGAGCAACGTTCCGAGAATCGGCGGCGTGAATTGCGCCTCACGTTTCATCAAATAATTCTCGTGGCAACCAAACGTCGCGCCGGTGTGATGATCGACGTTATTCTTGATAAACGACACGCGGCTCTCGGCGCCGAGAGCAATCAGTGACGATTGAAGAAGGTCGTCCCCAGCCAACTCATAGGCAATGAGATCATGCAGATGCAAACACTCCGGCGATGCGTACTCAATGTGACCCATGTCGAGGTAGAGACGTCCGCCATTAAGAAGAAAACCGCCGTTGCCGGGCGGCTCTTCATAATCGCGGTAATGCAGATCGATCGTCCCGGCCTCGGCTTTCCGGAAAAGATAGTTCTTTACCTTGGCTGGCCAGAGCTCCGAGTTTCCATGCGGCTCTTGTTCGCCTAGCAAACAGCCGTACTCGGTTTCGATTCCAACGATTCGATCCATTACCGCCAATTAACGCACCGAATTGCGATTTAGCTAAGCAAAACTCAAGCTGCTCCTCACCTTAATCCTCTTCCCAAACGGGAGAAGTGAACTTCACAACATACTTTCTACCAGTCTGGACAACAAGCGTACCCCCATCCAGACCAATTCAGCAGTTAGGCAAAACCTGCTTCTCCTCTTTCCAAAAGGGGAGCACTCAAGTAAGGGATCGTCGTCATGCGCTTGAACCGCGCCGGAAAGCGCACACACTGCTTTTTGATGCCCACCGTTAACCTTCGTAGTCCTCGGGAAAAAGTCAGCGGGATTTTTTATTTCGGCCGGATGTTGGACAAAATCCGGCTGCATGCCAACGGCGAATTGCCTTCGGAATATCACCCGAATCTCGGGAAAGGCTTCGATGAAAAATGCGTAAAGCTTCTCGGAATCAACTACGACCAATTAATCGATCGAGTGAAGCAGGGCGGGACAGATGATGAGATTTTGCAATGGTGCTTCGACAACGGACGCAGACCTGGTGAAAACGACATTTACGTTTGGAATGAATTCATGCGGAAACGTGGCTGGAATGATGAAGTTTCCGAGATCCTAGAGCGCCGGAAAAAAGAAGCTGGTATGGCAGATAGATCCGACATTGAAACAGCCTTCCAATTCATCGACGCCGACGAAGGCCGCTTGCCCAAGCCCTGACCGCGGCTAGAACGCGATTAAGAAGCATCCCTCGCCTGCGGCACTGATCATCAAATCATTGATCGCCGATCAATAATCGACTCCCTACTCCGCCAAGGTGTCGATGCGTTCCGCGAGTCCGAAGTCGAGTTCGGTCAGGCCGCCCTTGCTGTGAGTTGAGAGAACGAGCCGCACTTTGTTATAGCGGATGTCGATATCAGGATGGTGCTCTTCTTCTTCGGCCACTTCCGCGACCGCGGTTACGAAATCGATCGCGTCGGTAAAATCATCAAACTCAAACGTGCGCTCGATATGTTTCTTCTCTAGCTCCCACTCTGGGATCTTCTTCATGCGCTCCTTGAGCTCGCCTGCCTTGATCAACTCAGCCATAACCGCACAACGAGTAACACCCGGAAATCGTTTTGCAACGCCAAATCGAGGCCTTTTTTTTGCGCCTGGTTGAATAAATCGCGCTACAAAATAAAACTTGCGCGAGTACGGGCGCCCCGCTGAATCAAGCTTGTCTGGGCGTCCGCAAAACGATGAATTCAAGTTGTCTGCTATCGCGTGCGAGCGTAAGCTTTCCGCACTATGAAAACGAGATCGCCATTGCTGTGTGCGCTCGTTGCGGGTCTCGTCTGCTTTGGGACTTCCCTGCGAGGCGCAGATCAACCGAAAGGTAAAACCCCATGGAGAATTACCGGTCAGCTCGAAGAAGCCTGCTCCTGTGATGCCGCGTGTCCGTGTTGGTTTAATTCCAAACCGACCAAGATGACCTGCGGTGGCGGCCAGGTTCTCTTCATTCAGAAAGGCAACTACGGAAAAGTTAAGCTCGACGGGTTAGCCGTCGCGACAATGGCCCAGAGTCCAGAAGGCCAAACGATGATGGAATCGTACGGCAACTGGAATTTTGCGTATTATTACATCGACGAAAAAGCGAACGCAGAACAGCGTAAAGCGCTGGAAGCCATCGCCAGCGCAGTGCTAACGCCGGGTGTCTCCAAGAAAACTGAGACGCGTTACGTGCCGATTACTCGGATGGTCGAGGGCAAGGAACATCAAATCACAATCGGGCAATACGGCACGTTCCATGGACACCTGATCGAAGGCGGCATGGGCGGTACGCCGAAAATCGTAAACCCGCCGGGTGCGGACCCGCTGCATCAGCAATACGAACAAGGACACACGACAAAGATGACTTACAACGATGCGGATCAGAATTGGTCATGGAGCAACTCGAATTACATGCTCGGCACGTTTACTGTCGATAGTGTCCAATACGAAAAGTTCGCGGCCGGTCTCGCACAGAAAATGACGCAGATGAAGAACGAAAAAGCATCTGAGAAGGAATAGAATTAACGGCGCAACTCCGGGAAGCTTGTCGTCGTACCGCGACCCGATTCTGAAGCGCGGCACCAGGTCGCGTGCAAGCATTGCGTCCTCGCGATCACAGACATTTTGGTCGCCTGAGCAACGACCCAAAACAGCAGAAAAAACTGCCGCCCGGCTTACGTAGGGCTGCGATTTTGAGTTTGTTTTGCGGCGGTCATAGACCGCCGCTAAAGTAACAAAAAAATGCAAACTGAAGAGCTTTCCTACGTCATCGTTACGTCGTATTCGATTCGAAAATCGCGCACCGGTGGGATCGTCGGCCGGCTCATTTCGCGCACCGGACTTGATCTCGTCGGTGGCCGGATGTTTGCGCCGAGCGCGGAACTAACGGAGCGCTACGCCGACACGATTGTGACAGAAACGGATCCGCGTCATCGTGCGACGCAGGAGTTGATTCGGGATTACGTTCTGGAAAATTTCACCGGCGAAAAAAATGGTCGGCGACCGCGTGTCTTGTTTCTCATTTTCCGCGGGCGGGACGCAGTAGAAAAGATTCATCGCGTTGTTGGCCACATCGTACATGAACGCACCAGCGGCGAGACCATCCGTGACACGTACGGCGATTACATTACTGATGATTCAGGCAAAGTAACCTACTTTGAACCTGGAGTGTTGGCGGCTTTCGATCCAAAAGCTGTCGAGCGCGATTTGAAACTCTGGGCGGAATTTTCCCACCGTGATGGCGGAATCCTGGATCGAGTGATCACTTTTCCCCCGGGCGCAAACGTCGAGAAAACGCTCGTCTTAATCAAACCGGACAATTTCAAGTTCCCAAATCTGCGGCCCGGCGGTGTCATCGAAGTCTTTTCGCGCTCGGGCCTTTCCATCATCGGCTTCAAGGTTCATCAAATGAGCGTGACGCAGGCGGAAGAGTTTTACGGCCCGGTGCTGCCAATCCTTGAGAAAAAGCTAGGTTCAAAAAGCGGTCGCGAAAATTGGGAGAGCATCATCGAATTCATGGCGGGCCGAAAACCCAGCGAATGCCCGCCAGACGAGCGCGATATTCCGGGGACAGAAAAATCGATTGCGATTGTTTATCAAGGCGTGGACGCGGTGCGCAAGATTCGCGATGTGCTCGGCCCGACCGATCCAGCCAAAGCGCCACCGGGTTCGATCCGCAGAGAATTCGGTCAAACCATTATGATCAACGCCGCGCACGCGTCGGATTCGCCGGAGAACGCCAAACGCGAAATGGCGATCATTGAAATTGAGGAGAATAATTTCAAACCTCTGATTGAAAAGTTCTACCGCCGCCAATAGTTTGCGCTCCAACTTTGAACAACCTCACCACTAGCCCTGCTACAATGGAAATTTCCGAACGCGCCGCTCAACTCAGTCCATCTCTTACGCTCTCGATCGATAGCAAAGCCAAAGCCATGAAAGCTGAAGGCATCGACGTTTGCGGCTTCGGCGCGGGCGAACCTGATTTCGACACGCCCGAACACATAAAAAAAGCCGCTATCGATGCGCTTGAAGCCGGATTTACAAAATACACACCCAGCGCTGGTATTCCGGAATTGCGTCAGGCAATTGCCGAAAAGTTCGCGGCCGATAACCAACTGAACTATCGCGCTACTCAAATTATCGTGAGCAACGGCGCAAAGCATTCGTGTTACAACGCCATTCTCGCCACCTGCCAACCCGGCGATGAAGTCATCATTCCGGCGCCGTATTGGGTAAGCTATCCAGACATGGTCAGATTAGCCGGCGCCGAATCGGTGATCGTCCCAACAAGCGAACGCAACGGGTGGAAGATGCGTGCAGAAGATTTCGAAAACGCGATGACGCCGCGCACAAAGATGTTAATCATGAATAGCCCGGGCAATCCGACCGGTTCGGTTTATACGCGCGAAGAATTACAGGCGATTGTCGATGTGGCCGCCGAAGAAGATATTTACATTTTGTCGGATGAGATATACGAGAAACTCGTCTATGACGATGCGAAACATGTGAGCATCGGATCACTGTCAAAGGCTGCGTACGATCTCACGATTACGATCAACGGCTTCAGCAAATCCTACGCGATGACGGGTTGGCGCCTGGGTTATCTCGCTGCGCCGGAAGCAGTGGCTAAGGCAGTCGATTCCATCCAAAGCCATACCACCTCGAATCCATCGTCGTTTTCGCAATACGGCGCACTCGCAGCGTTGAAGGGCGATCAGCAGCCGCTCACTGATATGCGCGAAGAGTTCGATATGCGTCGCAATTACATGTTCGATCGCATCTCGAAAATTCCGAACGTGACTGCAGTAAAACCGCAGGGCGCGTTTTATGTGCTGGTCAACGTTAGTCAGCTCGGCCTGACCTCACAAAATTTCGCCGACCGCCTGCTCAGCAAAGCAAACGTTGCGGTTGTCCCTGGGGCGGCCTTCGGAGACGATCGCACCATCCGGCTCAGTTACGCGACAAGCATCGATGTGATCAAAAAAGGGTTGGATCGTTTCCAGGATTTTTGCCGCACCTTATAACTGCAGATTGCAAATTGCCGATTTCAGATTGAGGCAACGCCGCTCGATTTGAAATTTTAATCTGCAATGGGTTACCTCGCGCTCATTCTCCACGCCCATCTTCCTTTCGTTCGACATCCGGAGCATAAGCATTTTCTCGAGGAAGACTGGCTCTTCGAAGCGATCACCGAGAGTTATATTCCGTTGCTGCAAATGATGCAGCGATTGGTGAACGACGGTGTGCCGTTCAAACTCACCATGTCGCTGACGCCGACGCTCTGCGCCATGCTCCAAGATGAGCTATTGCGCGAGCGCTACGTGCAACATGTCGATCTCCTAATCGATCTCGCAAAACGCGAGCGAAAGAGAAATCGCACTTATCCAAAGCTCGGGGAGTTGGCCAAATTTTATTGCGACCTATTTTTGGAGAGCCGTCGTTTCTTTGTCGATGATTGGAAATGCGATTTGCTCGCCGCGTTTCGCCAACTGCGGGAGACCGGCGCGCTTGAGATCATCACCTCCGCGGCTACTCACGGTTTGCTGCCACTGATCCACCAACAGTCGCCACCAGCGGCACGGGCACAGATTTTGACCGGTCGCGATGTCTATCTTGATCTTTTCGATGCAGAGCCGGTTGGTTTTTGGTTGCCGGAATGTGCTTACGCGTCTGGCTTGAAGGCCATGATGCAGGAAGCGAACGTTCGCTGGTTCGTTTTGGACGCGCATGGTCTGTTGTTTGGAGAACCGGTACCTCGTCGCTCGATTTATGCGCCATGTTACACGCCAACCGGGCCTGCCGCATTCGCGCGCGATTGTGACTCGAGCCGGCAGGTTTGGAACGCGCAGGGAGGTTATCCCGGCGATCCCGTGTATCGCGAATTTTATCGCGATGCCGGGTTCGATCTTTCGATGGAGCATCTGGGAGCGATTGCGCACGGGACCAGAAAATTTTCAGGTATGAAATACCACCGCATTACCGGCCGCGGCGAACAGAAGGATTTATACAATCCGGTCGCAGCAGAAAAAGTGGCCGAGACCCACGCCGTTCACTTTCTTGAAGAACGGCGAAGGCAAATCGGCGATATTAGCGCCACGGGATTTGATCCGATTGTGGCGATCCCATTCGATGCGGAACTATTCGGGCATTGGTGGTTCGAAGGGCCGCGTTTTCTTGAGATGTTTATTCGTAAGGCGGTCAACGCACGAGAATTCTCTCTCACCACGCCGGGTGAATATTTGGCGGCACATCCGACACAGCAGGTCATTGAACCCGCAACATCTTCGTGGGGTGAGAACGGCTATTTTGAAGTCTGGCTGAATCAAAGCAATGGCTGGATTTATCCTCATTTACATGCGGCGGCGCAGCGCATGAGCGAGATCGCTCGAAAATATGCAGGCCAAGAGAATAGCGACATGCGCTTCCCTCGGCACGCCGTAACCATCTGCAAAGGCGGGCAGCACATCTCTCATCGGCAGGACGCGGATGCCACGCTCGCGGATCGCGTCCTAAAACAACTCGCACGCGAACTTTTGCTCGCCCAATCGAGCGATTGGGCGTTCCTGATGAAAACCGGGACCGCGCGCGAATACGCCGGCAAACGTACAACGGAACATCTTGTGCGCTTCAATCGGCTGCACGATCAGTTCCTTACCAACGATGTCGATGAAGGATTCCTGCGTGAATGCGAATCGCGCGACAATCTCTTTCCAAATCTAAACTGGCGTTATTATGTTTGAATCGCAGAGTGCAGCCTGTGTAGTGCAGATTGTAGCAACATGGATCGCCTCGGCTGTAATCGTCGCGGCTCAAGAAACGCCGGTGCCACACCCCTTCGCAACGCCAGAGGAAGGTCCTTCGCTTTCACCCATGCCCGAGGGATCTGTAACGCCTACTCTAGAGCAAACTCCTTCAGTGTCCCCTACAAGAACCGTCCGTATCAGTTTCGTGCCGCCGCCACTGGAGGGAACAATCAGCCTCGGCATTTACGATAAGAACGGCAAACTCGTGCGCGTCCTGCATCAGGAATCCGAACTGAACGAATTCACGATTGGCTCGGATGCTCTAGTGACACAGTGGGACGGCAAGAATGAGAGTGGCGAGGATTTGCCGCCTGGAAAATATCGCGCACGCGGTTATCTCGTCGGTCACTTGAAAGTCGAAGACCTCGGCCCGGCTGCATCTCCAGCCTCTGAAAATAACGCGACCGCCAGTGTAAAAGTGAAGCTCATGCCGAATCCGTTGGCCAACGAGAAACAATCGATCGTCGCGGTTGGCGTTGGATTCGACAGCGACGGAAGCTACTTGAAAACTATAGACGACCTGCCACTGCTCACCGTGAGTGAGGCACCTAATTTAGTACATATGGTGATCGCGAAGAACAACGACAGATCGGTCACTATCTGGCAGGACGATGGCACGGCTGTCCACCGATTTCGAGTCTCAAATGTGGATAAGATGATGGCTTTCGATTGTGGCGAGTTCGAGTTGAAATGAACTGCAGCGGCGGTCTATGACCGCCGAAATTGCAAGAACGGCGCTTGACACAAGCACCGCTACAACGCAAGCGATTGCTAACACTAATGGCCTCGACGCATGAATTTCAACATAGCGTAGGCAAAGTCGCTAGCTTTAGCGGAACCGCCCTGCACACCGGCGAAAAGGTCACGCTCAAACTTCATCCCGCGCCTGTCGATCACGGAATCAAGTTTAGACGCAAAGATCTCCAAGACGAGCCAACGATTGACGCGAAGATCGACAATCTGAAAACAGTTGAGCGCGCCACGACCATCGGCGAAGGCCCGGTCCGCGTGCATACAGTAGAGCACGTGCTGGCAGCGCTGTGGGCGATGGGCGTGGACAACACTGTTGTGGAGATGGACGCGAACGAGCCGCCGATCGGCGACGGCAGCGCGCAACCTTACGTCGATCTCATCAGAAAAGCCGGCGTGACCGCGCAGGAAGAGCCGAGAAAATTCTTTGACGTGCGCGACACGATGCACGTGGAATCGAAAACGGGTGCGCTGCTCGTTTTGCTACCGGACGACAAATTTCGCATCTCGTGCACGCAGGCGGGACCAAATAATCAATTCACACAGTTTTTGTCATTGGAGATTGCGCCGGCAATTTTCGAACGCGAGATCGCCTCGGCGCGGACATTTGTTTATTACGAAGATGTTAAGCCGCTGATGGATAAAAATCTGATCAAAGGCGGCAGTCTCGAAAACGCGATCGTTGTGCGGGGCGAAGCAGTGTTAAGCAAGGAACCATTGCGGTTCGCGGACGAATTCGTGCGCCACAAAATTCTCGACATGATCGGCGACCTCGCGCTCGTCGGACGACGCATTCGCGGTCATGTTGTCGCAATTAAACCCGGTCACGCCGCCAATGCGGATCTGGCTCGAGCGGTCGCTCGGGAGCAGACGCGCCGAAGCGCCATGGCGACGCCGCGGGCGATTCCCAGCGGCGACGGAGGCCTTGACACCGATCAGGTGATGCAGATTTTGCCGCACCGGTTTCCGTTTCTCATGGTGGATCGGATTATCAGCTTCGAAACTGAAACCAAATGTGTCGGTGTCAAAACGGTCACCATTAACGAACCGTTCTTTCAAGGACATTTCCCCGGTCATGCCGTGATGCCTGGTGTGATGCAGGTGGAAGCCATGGCCCAGGTAGCAAGCATCCTGTTGTTCAAACTCTCGAAAACCACGAGTCGCATCGGCTATTTCATGAGTGCCGACGGCGTGAAATTTCGCAAGCCAGTTTTGCCAGGAGACACCATTTTCATTCATGCCGAGCTCACGAAATCGCGCGGCGAACGACTGGCAAAAGCGAAGTGCCACTGCGTGGTGAACGATACCGTCGTCTCCGAAGGCGAACTGATGTTCACGTTTCTCGATAAATGAGTGAAACGGGCAAAACTGCCTTGCCTCGACAAAGCGATAAGACTGCGACATGAAGTTCGCCTGCATGCCTCACGTATATCCTCGTCCGGCATGGTGGTTGTAGCCGGCATCGGTGATGCCGGTTTCGGAGTATGGGATCGAGCGTTCGCCGCGACCATGATCCGCATTATAACCGAACCAAGCGCAGACATCTACGCGACATGGGGGGTTTGGATCGATTGGCCGATCTACTTCATAACGACGTGCACGCTTAAACGCCGGCGAATCCTTGCCTCGAGGCAAGTTGCAGAAATTCTTGCCGATGAGTGGCGCGCTGCACACCAGCGGCACGACTTTGCAATCGGGCGCTATGTCATTATGCCCGATCACGTGCACTTCTTTTGCTCGGCCGAGCTGAATGCGAAGAGATTGCCGACATTTATGCAAGCTTGGAAGCAATGGACGAGTAAACAAATGGCGCGAGCTCAATTTTCCTGGAAACGTCTGGCAGAAGAGTTCTTCGACCGCTCAAGCGAAAGCTATAACCAAAACTGGAAGTACGTGAAGGAGAACCCAGTCCGTGCCGGACTAGTCACTAGCAGCGATGAGTGGCTGTGGCAGGAAGAAATTGAATCGCTGATGCTGTAGCCCGCGGCCGGGACCACCGATCCCGGCTACAACATCTCAGCAAAAACGTCTGCAAAACAGAGATCGGCGCAATGTTGATCATTTGCCAATCGCCGCTGGCGAGGTTGAGCAATACAGTCTAAAACGTAGAGAACGAATCATGAGCGACGTGCAGATTCACCCAACGGCGATTGTCGATCCGGGAGCCGAAATCGGGTCCGGTACAATTGTCGGACCGTATTGCGTGATCGGATCCGACGTCGTGCTTGGCCAAAACTGCTGGCTTCAACATCACGTCACTCTCTGCGGACCGATGAAGGCCGGAGCCAAAAACAGATTCTACGCGTATTGCTCCATCGGACAGCAAACACAGGATCTAAAATATCACGGCGAACCGACGTATCTGGAAATTGGCGACGAAAACACATTTCGCGAATTCGCGACTGCGCATCGCAGCACCACCAGCGAAGGCAAAACGCGCATCGGCAATCGCGGAAATTTTCTCGGTTACAGTCACGTCGGACATGATTGCACCGTCGGAGACGACGTTATTTTTTCCAACAACGGCACACTGGGCGGTCACGTGCAGGTCGGAGATCATGCTGTGATGGGCGGGCTCACCGCCGTGCATCAATTCTGCCGGATCGGCCGGTTCGCGATCACCGGCGGCTGCTCGAAGATCGTCCAGGATATTCCGCCATTCATGATTGCCGATGGTAACCCGGCGGAAATTCGCGGCATTAATCTGGTCGGATTGGAACGCAAAAATTTTCCGCCCGAAAGCGTGAAGCTGATCAAAGAAGCCTTTCGCTTGATTTATCGTTCGAAATACAACAGACGTCAGGCAATCGAAGCGATACGGAAAGAACTATCGCAGACCGAAGAGATCGCGGAGATTATCCAGTTCATCGAACAAAGCGAACGCGGAATTATTCGGTGAGATTTTTAACTGCCGATTACGGCGAATGACACGGATGCAGAATTTGAATCTTGTCCCTTAAGAGCCGTCCACGACGGTGGCCCGATCAGAC
>QHNV01000186.1 GCA_003218535.1 Verrucomicrobiota bacterium | reverse complement strand
AGCAGCTCGATAGAGCAGCTCGTGTGTTAAGAGATTGTTCGCCGTGGCCGCCGCGTCGCTACCTACCACAAGCTTATCGCGAACGAAGCCCTCGGCGAATCCCGCCGTGACGATGATTATCAGATACAGGACGCCTGCGATCCTGGCCTTGAGCAATGGCGAAGCCTCTCCGGTCCGTCTCCCGATTACATCCGTTTCAGATATGATCATTAGGGCCTAACAACGTTTAGGCGGAATTATTCGGCCTATCTGGATTATAGACTGCATCGGGGAAATGGGGTCAAGTCTCAACATTCGACATTAAGTCAACCGCTCTGGTATGAAAGTGGCATGGCCCGGCCGCTGCGAGTTGAGTTTGAGGACGCGATCTATCACGTTTGCACGCGCGGCAACGCCCGGCAGCGGACCTTTTGGGATAATCGCGATCGCAGCCGGTTTGTAGAATTGCTGGCAGAATCGGCGCGACGCTTTGATGTCTCCATTTTTTGCTTTGTGCTGATGGGGAATCATGTGCACTTGGTTGCACAGACGCATCGCGCTAATCTGGGCCGTTGGATGCACTGGCTGACAGTGGCTTACACGGTGTTCTTCAACCGACGGCACCGCAGCAGCGGTCACCTTTTCCAGGGTCGCTATAAGAGTTTTCTCGTGCAAGAGGGCGATTACTTGCTGGCATTGAGCCGTTACGTGCATCTCAATCCGGTGCGCGGAACGAGTCTGGGCAGGGGAACGCCGAGCGAACGGCGCAAGCGCCTGCGCACGTTTCGATGGAGCAGTTACCCTGGCTACGCCGGCTTAAGGGCTCCGCATCCATTTGTGGAGGAGCAGATGGTGTTGGGTGAGTTGGGCGGCGCGCGCAAAGGCGAGCGGGTACGCTACCGGAAGTTTGTCGAGGAAGGGCTCGTGCGGGAGGTGGAGAATCCGTTTGAGGCGGTGCGCTGGCAAGCGGTGCTGGGCAATGAAAGGTTTGTGCAAAAGTTGCGGGATCGGCTGAAGGGGCTTCACAAGTATCGCAGGGAGATTCCATCCCTTCGCCGGATTGGAGAAGCCGTGGGGACGGAAGAAGTTTTGCATAAGGTGGCTAAAAGGTTCAAGGTCGAAAGCGGGCGCCTGCTGCAAAAAGGCGAGCGCGGGCTACAAGCGCGCAATGTGGCGATGTGGATGATTTGGGAGAGTGGGAGCAAATCGCTCCGGGAAATTGGCGAACTCTTCGGCGGACTGGATTACGCCGCTGTAGCCCAAAGGATTCGCCGCACCCGGCTGGCGCATGATCCGCAAACCAAAGGCAAACTTCTCAAGGAAATGTTAAATGTTAAGGCCTGACCCTATCAGGTCCTACCGCTGACACACAGCCCCAACTCCTCCGCGATTGACAGCCAGCGCTGTCTTGGCCTATCCTCGAAAACGCCCTCAAAAGCCAATTAATCGCCCTCTACATATGATCACTATCACCGTCGGTGTCGAGTGGATCAACGATTTCCACAGCGATGCGTGCAGTCAGAACAAACTCGTTTACATGAATAGCCATGCCGAGGGGTTTCTCAACTCCATGGTCGCAAAGGGACACGTCTCGGTGTTCGACTGGGGAAACGACAACGCGTGGGAGACCGACTTTCGCAATCCTGCTTCTGGAGGCGGCGGCGATGCCCTGAACTGGTCCGACGAAGTGAACTTCTGCTACTTCGCGGACCACGGGGGCAACTGGTCTAACGTGCTGCATATTGCATTCTCCAAATCCCACAACCAGTGCTTGGGAGCCTCAGACACTTGGAAGCTGGGCGCCAAGAATCTGAAGTGGCTCGTGCTCGATATCTGCGATGGAACCCTTGATACAACCGCGTCGGCAGTGGTCGATGTCTGGGGCGGCCCGATGCAGGGCATCCACCTGATCTTTACTTTCGTCGGTAATACTTCTCCTTGGTCTGCGAGCGAGGGGAGCGATTTTGGAAGCGATGCCGGAAGTGGCAAGGTTCTATCGAACGCTTGGCTTGATCGAACCTTTAGCTCGAGCATCGGAAACTCGCCCATCGCCATCGCTGCAGGCGCGACTCAGGACGAAGCGATAAACCGCAGGGAGAACGAGACTGTCAACTGGCGAGATTATCCGGTCAGCTCGACCAACTGGCTGGCATGGAAGTGGAGGTACTAGATGCCATCCATCCAAATAAGAGGGAAGATGCCCGATTTGCCGGAGTCTCTCCCTCCGATCTTCAGACTACGGGTGCCGCGAGTGAACGAGCGGGCGCTATTGAACCTTGCTCATCGATTCAAGCTAAAGGGTAGGGAACAGGCGGGCTCGATCTCCCGCGATGCGTCTAGCTTTACTTACTCCGAGGGGTCGTTCGACCTGACGCTGCACCGCGCTTCAGGCGCCTTCCGCTTCAAAGACAGGAATCGGTGGCAGGTCGATCACCGGTCAAACGTGGAATTCTCGGATGAAGAGGCTATCAAGCTCGCCCGCTCCCAGCTGAGGCGATACAAGCTTCTTCCAAAGAAGTCGAAGGTGCTCAGAGTAAGCCGGCTTCACGTAGCAACAGCGGGACCTGAGCGTAGGATCCAAGACCACAGGGTGATCGACGTGGCCGTGTGTTTTCAGCCGATCGTCCGCGGGCTGCCGGTCGACGGTCCTGGGGGCAAGCTGATGGTCTACCTCGATCATGAGGGCAAATTGACCTGCCTTGATCACATCTCGAGGCGTGTTGGCCCCGTCTATAGGAAAGTGATACAGCTCCACTCGCCAGAACACGCGGTGGATCAAGCAAGGCGAGCGTGGGAAACGCGGGGGATCGAACGAGTGGAGATCAGTGAGGTACGTTTCTGTTACTACGAACTGGGGTGGAATGAGGAACAACGCTATCTCCAACCGGCGTACTATATCTTGGCCACGCTCATCAGCGCCAACGAACGGATCAGGACGGGCGATATCCACGTGACGCCTGCGGCGGTCAACGCCATTGGCAGGTTAGTTCCGCCGCTGCCAAGGCGAGTCGCACAAAAACCCCGGAAATAGATGAGTTTGCAATGCTCAACCGACTAAACGGAGACAAGCGGTTGAAGGAAGTCAAGCTAGACAATCACGGGCTGCCGAGCGAGGCGGCGCTCGAGGCCAGGATGCGACCGGGAGGTTTTTCGAGGGCAGGGTTCCTCGGTCCAAACGAGAAGCTTCGAGAGGTTACAGCGGCGGACGCGGAGACGCTGCGGAATCTGAACCTCACCTACGCGGACATTGCATCCCGACTTGACGCTCTCATTGCGGCTGCAGAAGCCTCGCCTGCCCATCAAGCTCGCTTGGGGCCGCTTGAGTGTGAGGTTCGTGTGCATCAGGGTTTCCAAATTTGTCCGTGGGCTCCGGACCCGCACCAAGCGCAGTGTTCGGCAGGCCAGGGAGTCCGCCATGGATCCGTCGATTGGCGAGTCACGAACCTGACCACGGGCGAAGAGATGAAGGGACCAGGCTTAATAGTCCACCTGATCCGCGATCATCACTTCTTCGAAGGCCCCCTGTCCCCTAATCGGGTCGACCCCTTTCAACTCGCCCACCTCTTGGGTTTTTTCTAGCCAAGTCGGGCTAAGCTTCTTGGCAACTTACTTTCTCCGGTCGGAATTGTTATCATTATCCATGCCAAGTTTCGGGTTTTGCCGAGAAAACAAAAAATACTTGCTCCGGTTGTTCTTTAACGAGAGGCAGTTAGTTGGTTTGTAAGACTCTAGTCTTATGCGCTATTTCGACACTATGTTTGCTTAACGCCTTGATTCATTCTAACACCGTTCAAGCTGCTTTTTACGTCCACCGTTGATTTGATGCAACGTCGCGAAGATTGTGTGCGAGTGTCTAACCGCACTTGTTGACGCCTAGAGACTTGTTAACCCAACTCGCTCCGAATCGCCGATTCGAGTTCAACAAACGCAGTCAGCTTTTCATCCGCACGCACGACGAAACGCCCAAACGCGACCGGATTTTGACCGCGTTGTCTGAGACAACAGATGTGTCACGCCCTTTAACGGCGCGTGCGGTAATAACCGTGATGCCAGCGTCTATAGTGATGATGCCAAATCCAAGAGCCCTGGACGATTGGCCCGAGCATTGGGACACAGGAATTCATTACGTACGGCCATTGAATTTGGGGCGGACGATCCCCCTTATTATCCTCAGCGCCGTTGCCGTTGGCGCCGCCATTCCGCTTGGACGGAACAAAACGGCGAAAGAGTAGGAGCAATTTCTTTTTCATAATTTTTCCAATTTCCCCTTCGTGGCACAACCGAAGGTTGGCCGTGTGTCTTATGCCGAATTCGGCATGCCAAAACGTATTCGCCTTTCGCCTCATCACACACGAAACGCTTACCGCGGCAGGACCCTCTGTTGAATTCAACACAAGGTTCCCACCTTTGTCGGTCGCGCGCGTGCGCGTACGCGAGGCATTAGTGGTAACCAAGGATGAGGAGGTTCTAGCAAATCGTGACAGCGCATCGGTAGGCTTCGTGAACCTAGGACACTCGAACCTTTATGGGTCGAATCATCGTCGCTGCGCCTCTTGGGACGCCGAATGAGAAAAGGCTCAGCCACGGCTGTGATATACGGAAGTGACAACTGATTCCGGCACACTGCCAATCGCATGCTGATAAAGTGGAGCCGTTAGCCAGAGCGTTTTATTATATCTCATTCTCGCAACAACGTCCTCGCAACTAACGTTACGAAACCAGCATCGTCAGGTGGCGAAGGATAGCCGTGGTCTTCTCGCCACCGCTCGGCGGCGTCAAGATAATCCTTGCCCTTTTCTGGATTGATATTGGGAGCGTGTTTGACGTACTTCAAAAAAGATACCCAATCTTTTTCTGGCACGTGTCCCGGCGATATCCCCTCAAATGGATGATCGTATCCCGCCCCAAAGATTAGATCGCAAACCTCGGCAACTTCCTCATTAGATTCCAATCTGTGCCCCTCCGCGCGCGATAGCGCGTGAAAGGACAGTAATACCGCATGATGTTCTTTTAGGATCGCAGCGCTTCGCTCAAAACAGACTTGGACAGCTCTGGCGCGTTCCGCCTTCTTCTTATCGCTTAGCGTTTCCAGCGTCTTTCGAACCTGCATATAAACTGGATAGGACGAGACGAACCACCGAACGAGAAACACGCTCGCTCCAGCCATTAACGGAACAACGCCGAGGACAAATGCGCTCATTCGATCCGAGATATGGTCGTGAAACCACCGTGGAAAAAACCAAAGCAGAACCGCCAGCGTAGCTCCAACAATGAGAGATACTCCTCCACAAACGCCGCCTATCCCCTTTAATGCCCATTTACATCGTTCTGAAAGGTAAGTGAAAAAGCTGCGCATCCTGAAAAATATCGATTTTTAATCTTGCGTCTAAGTGATAACCTAGGCGCCAACCGTGAAGGAACTCTTCGCGACAATTCGCACAATGTCTGAGGGGGCACCAATTCGAAAAGTCATGCAGCAGCGGTGCTCACTTGGCCTTTTTTCTTTCGCGCTCTTCGTCGCATTTGATCCCGCCTTTGCTGCTCAAGTCGAAGCGATCACTGAAAGCAGCAAGCCCCTCATGAGAAAATCATCCGGTGATCGCGCCTCTACGTTCAATTCAACCGCGGCCCCCGCCAGGCAGACGTCGGCACGCTCTCGGCCTGCACAGCGGTATCCGTGGAAGACAAGTATCGTTACGACTGTCTTTTGGATCGGCGAACGACCAAGCGGAAATAATCCTGTGCCGAATCGGACGAGCTCGTGGGACAAACAATGGGCCACAAACTACGGTGGTTTTGATGACCCAAATCCG
>QHNV01000185.1 GCA_003218535.1 Verrucomicrobiota bacterium | reverse complement strand
CGCGCTTCAACCGATCTTCCGCGTCAAGACGCAGCTTCGTGGAAAGACTACCGTGATGGGAGGTCACTGCGTCTGCACCGAGCAATTCGCTCAGGTGGTGTGTCACGCGCTCCGCCATCCGGCGCGTATTCACGAAGACTAAAGTAGTCCGATGCGCCTGAATCAATTCTGCAAGACGATGGTAGATTTCCTCCCAAACTTCATTCGACATCACGGCTTCAAGGGGAGACTTGGGAATTTCGATCGCCAGGTCTAGTTCCCGGCGATGATCTCTGTCGATGATCTGGCAATCCGGATCGCCCCGCTTATCCACTGCGCGGGCGCCAACCAAAAACCGCGCAACCTCTTCGATCGGTTTTTGCGTTGCCGATAAACCGATTCGCTGGAGTGGCTGCTTCGTCAACGCGGCCAAACGTTCGACGCTCAGGGAAAGATGCGCACCGCGACGATCATCCACTACAGCGTGAATCTCATCGAGTATCAGCGTTCGCACGGTGCTCAGCATCCGCCGACCCGATTCGGAAGTAAGCAGGAGATACAAGGATTCCGGTGTGGTGACCAGAATGTGCGGCGGCTTTTTAACAAGGGCTTGGCGCTGCGCCGCAGTGGTGTCGCCAGTGCGGACTTCAGCGCGCACATCAACGTCGCGCCTTTCCGTTTTGTGCAATAACGCGCGAATCTCCGTGAGGGGCTCCTGAAGATTTTTGCGAATGTCGTTGCTCAACGCTTTGAGCGGCGACACATAAATGACTTGCATTTCATCCGGCAAATCGGCCTCGACACCTTCGCGAAACAACACATCCAGCGAAGCGAGAAACGCTGCCAATGTTTTCCCCGAACCCGTAGGCGCAGAAATCAGCACATGCCCGCCAGATTGGATTGCCGGCCAACCGCGCGCTTGCGGTTCGGTCGGCGAGCCAAACGTTTGCTCGAACCACCGCGCAACGGCGGGATGAAATCGAAAGGCTTGCATGAGAACAAGGTGGCGACGCTAATTTAGACCGAACGACACGGAAGAAAAGAAGCGGCAACTGTAGCTGCGTCTCGCGCTTCGCACAGCGAAGCAGCTACAGGCGATTCCGCGCAGCAATGACTTCGCGCAGCATCTGCACGCCGTCATGCAAAAAGCGCACTTTGCTGCCTTCGGCGTGGTTCCAATGCACTGGAATCTCGCGGATCCGTAAAATTGAAGACGCGACCGCCATATTCGCGGCGCCACGGTTGCCGGATGCCGATGAGGCTGCGATCGAGAGCGCGCGAACCGAATGCAATATCAAGGTCGCCATTCGCGATCGGCTCGATCACCTTCGGGATTTCATCGAGCGGAGTAGAAAGATCCGCGTCGAAAAAGAGACCGATCGGCTTTTGCGCGGCGAGTAATCCTTCGCGCACCGCTGCTCCTTTGCCGCGATTTGGAAAATTCTCCAGCAAACGCGTCTCAATCTTCGTTTCATCGAAACCTTCGCGCGTTTCCGTTCCTGTTGTGTCCGTTGATCCATCATTTACGACAATCAATTCGCTCTCCGGTGCGTGAGTGACGAGATAATCGAGCGTGAGACGGAGCGTCTGGCCGATGCGTGCCGCTTCATTGAAGCATGGAATGACCACGGAGAACGGCGGAAGCATAAAAAGGTGGAGATTCGCGATTCGTAAATCGGGATTCGTCGATTAAAGGATGCGACGGTTAACGATTCACGAGGTTCTACTGATAAATCTCTACAATAAATTTGCCGTTCAGGCCGACATAACCGCGATACATTCCAGAGGTGTTAAAAGGCAACGTCATGTTGCCCTCGCGGTCGATCGCAATTAAACCACCGGTACCACCGAGCTTTGCAACTTTTTCCAGAGCAGTCTGCGCACCCTCCTTTAGCGGCATTCCACGATATTCCATCAGAGCCGAAACATCGTGCCCCGCTGTTGCGCGAATAAAATATTCTCCGTCCCCCGTGGCGGAGACCGCACAGGTTGCATTGTTGGCGTACGTACCGGCACCGACAACCGGAGAATCCCCTACCCGACCCGGCCGCTTGTTCGTGGTGCCGCCGGTTGAGGTCGCCGCCGCGAGATTTCCGTTTTTATCCAACGCAACTGCGCCAACCGTGCCATGTCGATCCTCGTCAGTGATTAGAATCCTTTTTCCTGCTGCGCCGG
Source organism: Verrucomicrobiota bacterium (assembly GCA_003218535.1). GTDB lineage: Bacteria > Verrucomicrobiota > Verrucomicrobiia > Chthoniobacterales > UBA10450 > Udaeobacter. Next base: position 5,207 of record QHNV01000185.1, on the reverse strand, counting down.
TCCGATGTTTTTCCGCAGCTTGGATTTTCTGCAGTGCATCCCAGCGCTCCTGCGTGAAAAAATATTTCTGATCGACCAGCTCAACGCCATTTTCCCTTGCGAACGCTTCGGCACCTTCTCCATCCATCATTACGTGTCCGGATTTTTGCATGACGAGCCGGGCGAGACTGATGGGATTTTTGACGTGCTTCAAAGAGGCGACAGCACCGGCACTGAGCGTTTTGCCGTCCATAATGGCTGCGTCCATCTCGTTCGTGCCGACGCTTGTAAACACTGAGCCTTTGCCCGCATTAAAATGAGGATCGTCCTCGAGCACTCGCACCGCAGCTTCTGTAGCATCCAGACTGGAACCGCCTTGTTTCAGAATTTCGTACCCAGCGGCAAGCGCACGTTCCAGACCGGAGCGGTATTGGCGCTCACGCTGCGGTGTCATTTTGCTGCGCTCGATCGTTCCGGCGCCGCCATGAATCACAAGTCCAATTCTTCCCGTTTGCATGTGTAATTGATCGTCCGGCGCTTTCTCCCCTGACGCCGCAGGAGATTGCGCCGATTCCTGGGCAAGCGCGGGCGACGCTGCACTAAAGAGCAGGAAAGCGAAGAAGCAATTGGCGCCGAGCATTTTCGCCTCTTTCACAGTCCGTTTAGATCGTTCCCCGAGGCTAAATGTCCATCTTAGCGGTGGGGAGCCGGGTTCGGCTGTCCCACGGAAGGAGTGGTGTCGCCACCAAGAATAACCGGCAACCCCTCCTTGCCAGAGCCAATGATTACAACCTTCGAATTGTGGCTCAATGCAAGCTCTTTAGTCGCTTCGATCCCCTTCCACTTGAGAAGATTTTCGTTAATGCCTTCGGCCACAATTTTTTGAAAACTGGAGATGCCCTCTGCTTCAATTTTCTTGCGTTCGGCCTCCTGTTTTTCTTTCATCAGCACAAACTGCATTCGAGCCGCTTCCTGCTCCGCGCTCAATTTTTCCTGGATCGCCTGCTGCAAGCGGGGCGGCAATGCCACATCGCGCAGCAACATCCGCTCGATCGCTATGCCGCGCGGCTCGACTGCGCTGACAATATGACGGTTAATCTCCAAGCTCATCTTTTCGCGTTCGGGCGAATACAGCGCTTTGGCCTGATAGGAGCTTGTGACTTCGCGGACCGCGCTACGCACATTTGGCCCCACTAGCACATTCTGGTAACCAACGCCGACGGTGCGATAAACGTCTGAGGCCTTCGTCGGATCGAGATGAAAAAGAATGCTGACCTCCAGATGCACGACCAGTCCTTCGCTGGAAGGTGTGTCCATGGTCTCTTTCACCTCCTTAGTTTGCACTGACATGCGATGCACCCTCACCAGCGGATTTACAAAGTGAAGTCCAGCGGGGAGCGCCTCAGTGCGTACGTTGCCGAAAAGATCGACAACTCCGACATGTCCGGCGGGAACAACGCGAAGGCAACGAAGCAGCACTACAAAAAGCACGACGATTATGACGATGAACAAAACAGCACGCGGTTTCACAGACCCGAATGTAAACAATTTGGTCCGGCAATGTCGAAAGCTTTCATCGTCATGCGTTAAAACGCGCGACCTGTAGCCGTCGCCCTGCGGGCGACGCGATGCCTGCGCGTCAAACACGTCAGCGCTGCGCTTCCCACAGGGAAGCGGCTACAGGAAAACTTCAACTTTGCCCTTTTCCATGCGGCGAAGTGAGGCAATTTCCCCGTGAACATGGCAAATGCTCGTCAACCGGCGGTGATCGCCCAGGGAGTCGGCCAGATTGGACGCAACTTTCTGCGCGAAGTGGGCAGCCTCTTCTGGTTCATCGTGCACACGTTCGAAGAAACGCTCGAACGGATTCAGCAGGGGCGCGTGCCATTCCATGCAGCCAGTTTTTTCCGCCACACAGAGCGTGCTGGCGTCGATTCTGTGCCGCTCGTCGGACTAGTTTCGTTTTTTCTTGGGTTAACAATGGCGTTGCTGACTGGCTATCAACTGCAGCGTTTCGGGACGGAACGATTGATTCCTGGGCTAGTCGCGATCGGTTTCACACGCGAGCTCGGCCCGCTCCTCACCGGCATCATGATGGCGGCCCGCATTGGCGCAGCTTTCACCGCTGAGCTCGGCACGATGCAGGTCACCGAGGAAGTCGAAGCCATCGAGGCGATGGGGATTGGACCGCTGCGTTTTCTCGTCGCGCCGCGGTTGCTCGCGCTTTTTTTTCTGATGCCGTGTTTATCCACCGTTTCAAATGTCGCCGCGATATTTGCGAGCAGCCTCATTTGCAAGGCCTATTTTAGCATCGCCTTTCCCTATTTTTTCGACCTAGTGAAAGACGCGTTGCTTATTCGCGACATCATTACCGGCATTCTGAAGAGCTTTCTGTTTGGTCTGCTCATCGGAGGGATCGCCTGCTATCGTGGGCTGACCGTTAAAGGCGGCGCCGCCGGTGTAGGCACGGCAACAACTTCCAGCGTCGTGACTGCGATCACGGCCGTGATCGGGTTCGATACGCTCTACAACATTGTTTACACCACCTTTTATCCCACGTGAGCGCGCAGACGCATATGGTCGAACTGCGGGAGGTCTGCATGCAGTTCGAAGAAAAAACGGTGCTCGATGGGTTCACACTCAAAGTCGAGCCGGAAGAGCGCCTTGTAGTCATGGGCCAAACCGGGAGTGGTAAGAGCACCATTCTGCGGCTGATTTTGGGAACGCTGCGGCCCAATTCGGGTTCGATTTTCTTCAAACAATTTGAAATTACGCGGCTTGGCCGGCGAAAATTGTAGCGGGTCCGCCGGAACATCGGGATGGTCTATCAGTACTCGGCTTTGTTGAGTTCGCGCAATGTCCGCGACAACGTGGCGCTCCCACTCGAAGAACTTACCGACAAATCGCGTGCAGAAATCGATAAGATTGTGGATGAAAAACTCGATCTCGTCGGAATGAAAGACGCGAAAGACCTGCTCCCGGCGGAGCTGAGCGGTGGCATGAGGAAACGCGTCAGCATCGCGCGCGCGCTTGTTCTCGAGCCGGAGTTAGTCCTGTTCGACGAGCCTTCGGCGGGACTCGACCCGGTGATCGCTTCCGTGATCGACGAACTGATTATCAGCCTCAGCGAAAAATCGAAGGTCACATCAATTACCGTCACGCACGAAATGGACAGCGCCTTTCGCATCGGCACGCGAATGGCTATGTTATATCAGGGCAAAATCATTGAGCAAGCCGAACCAGAAGAATTCAAACAATCCGAAAACCCCGTGGTCGCCCAGTTCTTGAGCGGGAGCACCGAAGGCCCGATTCTAGAAGACAGCCAAGATGCAATTACAAAGAAATGAAATTTTGACTGGGCTGCTCGTGATCGGGGCGATCGCGGTGGTTGCGTTTCTTTTGGTTTTGCTCGGCGCACCAGGGCTATTCCGGCCGCTTGTCACCTACAAGATTTACTTCGATAACGCGGTGGGCATTAAACAAGGCGCACCGGTAATGCTGGCGGGTCGCAAAATTGGGCAGGTCCAGAAATTATTTTCGCCAGTTTCGCCCGAGGAAGAAAAACGTGCGCAGGAAGCCGAGGCGGCTATTCATCCGCCTGAAGCGAATGTGAGCCCCACTCCCACTCCGACGCCGGGCAGACCGAGATTCGAAGTGCGCGTCGATGTGCAAGTGGACAAAAACGCCAGGGTCTATCGCGATGCCAAGGCGCGCTTGATGCAGCTAGGCTTACTCGGCGACATGGCCATTGATATCACCCAGGGAACCGAAGCCTCTGGACGCGCAAAAGGTGGGGATATGTTCGCTGGTGAACGGACTCCCGATCTGGGGGAAGCGGCAGCCAAAATGCTGGAAGTCATCAAACCGGTCGCGGCTGAAGCCACTACAACCATGCAAGACCTTCAGCAGACCGCGCAAAATCTGAATCGTCTCACCGATGAAAATTCCGAGCTGACCCTCGCGCTCGGCCAATTCAAAACATTCGGCGAACATCTTTCCGGTCTGACTGCGCCCGACAGCGCGCTCTCGCATTCGCTTACCAATATCGAAAGAATCAGCAACAGCCTTACGGAGAGCGACAACATCGAGGTCACGCTCAGAAACCTGCGGACCTCATCAGAGAAACTGAAGCTGGCTGTTACCGATCTGGGGCCTGCCGGTGAAAACATCAAGCAGTTCAGCGAAACAATTAAGACTCAGCCGTGGCGTTTAATCTGGCCAACGACAAAAAAATACGCCGAAGCATCACCAACTCCCTCGCCTGGCCAGAGAACAATCACCGTGCGCAAGAGCGCAAGGCCGAAGCCACGTCCAAGCGCGCCTCCCGCTGCCCGGACGAGCAGCCGCTAAGGCAGCGCACGCTGCTTGCTGCCGTGCGCGACGTCGCGCTATTGATTCATAAACGCCGGTAATCTATTGGATCTTACTGTTTCGGTGTCGTGACGTTCTCAGAAATGAATAAGTAAGATGCAACCAGCGCACGAAAAGACTTCTCGGATGCCTTTAAATCCTTCTCCGTTTCGGAACTCAGGACGAAGACGGTAATATTCTTTGGCTGCTCGGCGTAGCCTACCAGCTCGAAGTAACCACCACCGGAAAACGAATAAATCGGAATCTCGGAGCCGTCAGAGAGCTGAGCAGAGCCAACCTTCTTCGACTCTGCCTTCAGGTGTTGTTCCTGTATGCCAAGCAAATCCAAGCGATTGAGGTCTTCAATGGTTTTCACGTGTAGGTCATCTTTGTTGGCGGAGCGCACATACATGATGACAGGACTTCTGTCGAACGTACTGGCGTCAGGATAGAACGCCGCCTGAAGCTGTCTCGTAGAGGTTAGCTGCCATCCTGGCGGAGCAGCAATCATGAAGGAATAATTTCGGCCATCGATAATCGCAGCGTCGTCTGCCGCGAATGACAAGCGCATCGCGACAACGAACGCCGCTAGCACGATTAGGATTTTGCGAATACCGCTCACAGCAGAGTCGTGAAATTGCGAGATCCCTCGCTGCGCTCGGGATGACAACACAAATGGATTAGCGTTTACGGCCCGTAGCTCTTCGTGAATTTCTTCTTCGATTCCGTCTCGGGCTCGGTCGAAGTGACCGGCGCTGAAGGCTCCGACGTGCCTGCTGAGGGTTGCTCGGTCGTCGTTGGTGGCGCGGCTGCTGGCGCCTCCCGCTGCGCGGCGCCTTTGGGCTGTTCGCCCGACGCTTCGACATATGCCATCTGCA
>QHNV01000184.1 GCA_003218535.1 Verrucomicrobiota bacterium | reverse complement strand
GATTTCTTTTCGTCCGGCAACTGCGTATCCGTTTTGTCGGGCTCTGGTTTGGCCGCTGGATTCGTCTGGTCCATGCTGTTTTTGTCGAGCTGCGCACCGATATCGACGTTTCTGACCCTGAACGTGGGCGGCTGCTCGATAGGGGCAATCGCGGTTTCCACAGATTGAAAACGCGTCCGATAAAAATAAGCGCAGAGCGCGCAGTGTATTGCCAGCGAAACAATCAGTCCGAACCACAGCCAGCTGCGTTCTCGGCTGCCAGTGAGCAGGCCTTCGGTCTCGAAAGTCTCAAAATCCTCGAAATCGGAAAGTCTCATTACGGCTTGAAGATATCACATTTGGATGTCTGAGCCATGGGGCGATGGAGTTTTGCTTCCTCGCGTGCGTTCGATAAACGCGCGCGCCGCGCTACGAATTTCATCGGCCACGCGCGCTTGAGGCGAGACAAACTTTGGTGTGAACCACGGAAATAACCCGATCAAGTCATGCGTGACCAAAATTTGGCCGTCGCAATGTTCACCCGAGCCGATGCCAATCGTGGGAATATCGACCGCGCGCGTGATTTGCTTTGCGGTATCCGCGACGACAATCTCCAGCACGACCGAGAACGCGCCAGCTTTTTCGACTGCACGCGCATCGCTCAATAGTGCTTCCGCTTCAGACTGTGTGCGGCCTTTGACTTTGTAACCGCCTTCCTCGCGGACATGTTGGGGCAACATGCCAATGTGCGCCATAAACGGAATTCCAGCGCGTGTGATCGCTTCGATTTGCGCGACTTGGCTCGCGCCGCCTTCGAGCTTCACCGCTTGCGCGCCGACAGCGACAAATTTCTTCGCCGTCTCGACGGCTTGTTCAGCCGTATCATAGGTATGAACGGGCATATCCGCGACGAGCAACGCCTGTTTTACACCACGTGCCACTGCGCGCGTGTGGTGCAACATCTCCTCCAGCGTCACACGCGTCGTGTCCTGATAACCAAGCACCACCATGCCTAACGAGTCTCCTACGAGAATGATGTTAATTTCGCTTTCGTCGAGCAATCGAGCCGTCGGATAATCATATGCCGTGAGCGCGGTGATTTTCTCGCCGCGACGTTTCATTTCGCGAAACTTCTCAGTGAGCTCCTGCATTACCATCTGTCGATTGAGTGAACCACTTTACCCGAGTCTCCGATCTGTGCGAGCAGTTCACGCACTGTTTTCGTTTGGCCCGGTAAAACCAAGTCTGGCCGGATATCGGCGAGTGGTTGAAGCACGAATTTTCGTAAATGCATTCGCGGATGCGGCAACTGCAATTCTTCCGCGTCTGTCGCCGTGTCACCACAATAAAGAAGATCAATGTCGATCTTCCGTGAAATGTTACGCGGGTGATTGGGCGGTCGACCGAGCGCGCTCTCGATCTCTTTCAAGTTTTTCAAAAGATCCAGCGGGTCGCCTTCGTAATCGAATTCCAGCACGGCATTCAAAAATTTTCCGGCTTCCGGTTCGCAACCTACTGGATCCGTCTCATAAATCGCCGAGGAAAGAATCGGCGGCTTCACGTTTGGGAGATCGAGAATTGCCTTTCGCGCGGACCGCGAGTTGGCGAGGCGATCACCGAGATTCGATCCAAGGGCCACCGCCGTTCTCATCATTGTAAAAGCGGCTGTCCTCAGCCGTAACTCTCCCCAAAGATGCGGGTGAGCACACGCACCCGTACGGATCTATAGCCCCAGCACATCCTGCATGCTGTAAAGACCAGGTGGTTTTCCGATGATCCAGTGCGTCGCGCGCAGCGCCCCGCGTGCGAAAATTTCGCGACTCGCCGCGCGATGCGTCAGCTCGACGCGTTCGCCCGACCCGCCAAAAATCACTGTGTGTTCGCCGACCACATCCCCTTCGCGGATCGATTGAATCGGAACTTCACTCCTCATTTTTCGTGCCGTTTTCAAAATTTTCGCCAGAGTTTTGGCTGTCCCGCTGGGCGCATCTTTTTTCATCTTGTGATGTGTCTCGATAATCTCAGGATTGAAATCGCTGTCGAGTAATTCGGCAGCTTCACGCGTTAGCCAAAACAGTGCGTTCACCCCAATACTGAAGTTAGGCGCGAAAACAATCGCCAGCGACTGCGCAGCCCCTTCAATCAGCCTTCGTTGTTCTTGCGAATGACCAGTCGTACCGATCACGAGCGATTTATGGTGATGTAGCGCGGTGCGACAGATTTCAGTAATGGCGTCGGCGTGGCTGAAATCCATCGCGACGTCACAATTTTTCATGGCTGGGTCGATCGGTTCTCCGAGATCGCACTGCGCGACAATCTGGATCTTCGGATCGTTCTTGACGAGATCGACAACCGTTCTGCCCATGCGCCCAGCCGCGCCAACCAGCAACACGTGCACGGGGCGCTTCATTTGCTTTGCTCGAATTCTTCGAGCGTTTTACGCAGGCGTGATTGGTTCGCTTCGCTCATCTCGCACAACGGCAAACGAACCTCGCCTGACATCAGGCCGCGACAGCCGAGCGCCGTCTTCACTGGAACCGGATTTGGCTCGATGAACAAATCTTTAAACAACGGAGACAATTTTCGATGCAGTTTTTCCGCCGATTTTAAATCGCCCGATTCGCAGGCGCGGACGAGTGCGCAAACTTGAGATGGAAACAGATTCGAGGCCACGCTTACCACCCCGACTGCGCCTACGGCCATGAACGGCAGCGTGAGCGAGTCGTCCCCGCTCAAAATGGTAAATGATTCAGGCAAACGGCGACGCAATTCGCCGACGCGCTCCACGCTCCCGCTCGCTTCCTTGATCGACACAATATTGCGACACTCGTTTGCCAAACGCGCCACAGTTTCCGGCGCGATGTCCACGCCGCAGCGTCCGGGGATGTTGTAGAGCATGATGGGCAGTGACGTGGCATCGGCGATTGCTTTGAAATGACGGAAAAGCCCTTCCTGGCTCGGCTTGTTGTAGTAAGGCGCTACGAGCAGCGCGCCATCGACGCCATGTTTCTCGGCGGTCTTGGTGTCATCTACGGCGTGTTGCGTGGCGTTTGAACCTGTGCCCGCAAGCACTAAGCAACGTTTATTCGCCGCTGCGACCGCGAGCCGGACCAGTTGTTCACGTTCTTCATGCGAAAGCGTCGGCGACTCACCTGTGGTGCCGATGGCGACGATGCCCGTAATGCCCGCAGCAATTTGTGTTTCGATCAGCTTTTCGAAAGCAGAAACGTCAATACCACCATCACGAAATGGCGTTACAAGCGCAGTGAACGTGCCGCGAAACATTTTTTCTAAGCCACAGATTTACACACATGAAACACAGATGAGAAAAGATTCAGATCTCATAATCTGTGAAAATCCGTGTTCATCTGTGGCGAACTTCAGAGATCGATTGTGCCTTCGAAAACAAATTCAGCCGGGCCTGTGAGTGTGACGTTGCGAAACTGGCTGTCGGTCTTTTCAAATCCGACGTGAAGTTCGTCGCCGCCGCGCGCGATTACAGTTATCGGGCCGCTGGCATTCTCGGTGGCTGCGAAGATGAGCGCGCTTGCGACTATGCCCGTGCCGCACGCTAGAGTTTCATCTTCCACGCCACGCTCGTAGGTGCGGACAGCGATTTTTTTGTCTCCACACTTCTCGATGAAATTTACATTCGCGCCCTTAGGCGAAAACATTTTGTGGTAACGAATGGCTGCACCCTCTCCCCGCACATTGACGTCGTCGATGTGCGGAACGGGGATGACCACGTGCGGCACGCCGCTGTTGACGAAGTGAACGACTTTATTTTCGTCGGTGACGGCGAGCTTGATGTTTAGTCGTAAATCGATCGGCTCGGTCATTTGGAGCGTCACCAGATCTTCCTTTAGCTCAGCCGAAATCACGCCGGCCGGCGTTTGAAAAAAAATTTTTCCTTTCGCACCGGTAATCCTGTTGGCAAACCGCGCGAAGCAGCGGGCGCCGTTACCGCACATCTCCGCTTCTCCACCGTCGGCGTTGAAATAATGCATTCGAAAATCCGCACTGTTCGATGATTTTTCGAGCAACAAAACTCCGTCTGCACCAATACCGCGGTGGCGATTGCAAAGACGGGCGATTTGGTTGCGATTGAGATGAACCAGGCCGGCACGATTGTCGATCAGCACGAAATCGTTTCCTGCGCCGTTCATTTTTGTGAAATGCAGCATGATGATAATTGTAGCGGCGGCCATCCTCAGCCGCAAACTTACGGCGGAACGGCCGCTCCGCGGGCGATGTTAAATAGGTGTGGCTTTGCCGCCATTTAATCACTATCGAGCAAGGGACTGCTCGATCCACCTCACGCCTGGCCGTTGCGAGATGGCGTTTCCACGCTTACTTATCCGGCGTGAAAAACCTTGGCGTGTCGATTCTGATTACAGTCTTCGGATTGACGGCCCACATCTCCTTCGCGAGCGATTACAACAGCCTGGTTCTCGAACAGGTCAAACAAATGCCGCAGGGCGGCCGTTATTCGGTTTCGCATTTCGCCAAGATCTGTCTTGAGCGCTCGGCACATTTTGAGTCCGGCAAGTTTTTCATTCTGCCGTCCGCGGCCTCGCCCAGTTTTTGTTCCGGCGCGACCTATCTCGTATTCATCAGGACAATTGAAGCCTTGCGCGCACGGGGCGAGCTTCACCTTGATTCTCCCACCTTGGAACAGCTGATCATTCGAGATCAGCATGACGGCGAAGGGATCTGGGGCCGGTGGAACGCCAATGGCCCCGGGACCGCCCGCCTTTTTCATGAGCTCGGACTCGGCCTGAACTTCGACAACTTTGATCAGGCGAAGCCGGGCGATTTCATGAAAATTTTCTGGTCACGTCAGGTGGGAAAAAATGAGCACGGACATTCCACGATCTTTTTGGGACTCGAGAACCGCTCGGATGGGCAATACGTCCGTTTCTGGTCGAGTAATATTCCCTCGGGCTACGGCGAAAAAAGCGTTCCGCGCAGCAAGATCGCTTACGTGATTTTCTCGCGACTGGAAACGCCAGTTAATTTAGCGCGAATCAATAGCGCGCCGCTTGTTGACAGTTACCTGGCTTCTCTTCTTCGGAGCCGTTCCAGTATTACCGAAGCTTGCGCCAAGTGCGGGTTGTAGTTCTTTTTGATCTCTTGGCGAGCACGGTTGCCTTGCAGCTCTTCCCGTAAGATCGTCGAAGGTGGAAGCTTCTCAGGAAACGTCGGAGCGCGAGAAGACGCTGACGATTAATGAAATTTATCACTCGATTCAAGGCGAGAGCACTTGGGTGGGTCGACCGTGCGTTTTCGTGCGGCTGACCTTTTGCAATCTGCGCTGCAATTATTGCGATACGGAGTACGCGTTTTACGAGGGAAGGAAACAAACACTTACGGAGATTGTCGATGCGGTGGCGGCGTTCCTTTGCCCTCTGGTCGAGATCACTGGCGGCGAACCGCTATTGCAGAAGAACGTGCTGCCACTGATGTCGATTTTGTGCGATGCCGGTTATACGGTTTTGCTTGAGACCAGTGGCGCACATGATATCTCGAAAGTCGATCAGCGCGTCCGTCGCATCATGGATTTAAAGACGCCAGGCAGCGGCGAAGTGGACAAAAATCTTTGGTCGAATATCGACCATCTTACCTTGCGCGATGAAGTGAAGTTTGTGATGGGCTCGCGCGAAGATTACGAATGGTCACGCGATAAAGTGGAGCGTTATGATCTCCCTTCACGCTGTCACGCAGTTCTTTTCTCGCCGATCTTCGGCCGGATTGATCCCCGCGAAATCGTAGAATGGATTTTAGCGGACAAGCTTGACGTTCATTTTCAACTTCAGATGCACAAATTCATCTGGAGCCCGACACAACGCGGAGTGTGAGAGCGCGTGGCCGTTTTTTTTGTAGGGCGTCTGTGTCAGACGCCAGTTTTATTGGCCAGCGTCTCGTAGAGACGCCCTACAATTTCTGATGGCTTCGTTCGGGATGACAACG
>QHNV01000183.1 GCA_003218535.1 Verrucomicrobiota bacterium | reverse complement strand
TTCTCCGAACAGACAAGGCGCAAATCGCCTTCGTGCAAGCGGGCGAGGTCGCGCGCCAAATTCAAACCAAGCCCGTGACCGGAAATGTTTGTGGCAGTGCCACCACGATGAAAGCGATCAAAGACATGTGCCTGAGCATGCCGCGCGATTGGCGGGCCGGTATTGCCGATCGTCAGGACAGTTTCATTTCCATTTTTGTGTGCATTCACGCGGATCAAGCCGGCCGGACGATTATACTTGCGCGCGTTCTCAAGAAGATTTTGCACAATCAAAGATGTGTATTGTCTTTCGCCGGCGACGTACAAGTCGGGCGGGAATTTTTTCTCGATTTTCACTTCGGGGGAATCGGGAAGTGCGCCAAGATCATCGAGCCATTCCTCGATGAGTTGGCTGAGATTCACCGGCTGGGACTCCAACTGGAGATGCCCTGCATCCATCCGTGCCAGGAGGAGCAAATCTTCTATCACGCCAGTCAACCGATGAGTCTGGTGTAGCAGCGCGGAGAGCTCCTCGTAAACTTCGGGCTTAAAATCTTCGCGAGCCAGCAACCCTTCCAAGCCTGCGCGCAGAACGGTGACCGGGCTTTTCAACTGATGCGAAGCGTCGGCCGAGTATCTTGTCGATCTTCGCAGTTTCTTCCGCGTCGAGACGAGCGCGATCTCGGCGCGTCTTCGTTTCGCGCGATTCTTTTCGGAATCTAACGCCAGCTTCTGAACTGGTATGGCGAACCGGAGCGCCACAAAATGGCTGGCCACAAATCCGCCGAGCAAAAGCAGCATGCCCGCGCCGCCAATTTGCCAGCGAAGCCGGTGCAACTGCGCCATCGAATCGACAAGGGAGTAAACGCAAACTTCATAAGCCGGCGGAAAAAGCGAACCGGGATTGAGCTGCCTGAAAAATAGGAGCTGCGGCGCGCCGTGTAGTGCGACGACAAAGTTGCTTTGTGCGGAGCTGGCCTTCGCAACTGCCTTTGTGATTTCGGTGTCGAGCGCGGAGCGCGCCTCTTTCGAAAGCGACGGCAAATACAATCTGTTGTCCGTCCAAATGCCGCTTTTCATTTCTGCACCGGCGCCCTTTCCACTGGGCTCAAATGGTCTGAATCCGACGACCAGCGCTGAAATCACATTGCCGGTCTCCGTTGAAAAAATCGGCGCTGCCACTATTTCATAGACGGTCTCGTCCGCGGCATCGGTATTTTCTCGAATGTAACCGATCTGTTGAGTATCGGGTAACCGCTTCAGGGATAGTTGTGCTTCTGCTTGCGCGCTTAGCTCTCCGACATCTTTTGAGTTTGGCGGCGGAAGCACAGCGCCGCTGCTGTCGAGAAAACGGTAGAACCGAGCGTGGAGCGATCCTGCTTCTTGTTGCGCCGTTGGCGCCTCGCCTTCCATTAAATCGCGCAATTCATCCTTCGCGCTTGGATAGAGCAAATCGAGCGCGTTGTCTTCCAAAGCAGCGTGGATTCGCGGCTTTTCAGCAAGCGCGCGGCAACGTTCTGCCAAGGCAGCTTGGCGTAGCTCCTCGACCTTATGCAGCCCCGAAAGCTCGGTCTGAAAAGTTTGCTGCAAATCGCGTGTGGCAGTCGCTGTCGCATTGCGTTGTGCGAGATACAATGCAAGGATTGTGATCGCCGAAACCACCAGCACCATCGCAGCCGACAGCTTCCTGCGGAAACGTGTAACACTGCGCTGGTTTACGTCGCTCAAGGAGATCATGGGAAATCGACATGCACCGTCGCGCCGCTCTTTAATTCTACCGACTGTTCGCGCGTGGTCTTGCTGTCGATCCATGCTTTCAGTACATAGCGGCCTGCCGGAAGTCCGCTTAACTGGAAACGCCCGTCGGGATTTGTGACCACAAAATAGGGCGTGTTAAGAACCAGAATCAGGCCGCGCATGTGCTCGTGGATATCGCAGTGAAGAGTCACCAGCCCGGGAACGTTAAAGACTTCCGATGGAATCGGTCGTTCCTCCGGACGATAACGACCTAGATCAAACCGCTTCGCCGGCGAGAACGAAAAGATACTGTGATAGGTGTCGTCGAGATTTGGGAATTCAACCTTTGTGCCGACTTGGACCGGCAGAAGCGACGGAACAAAGGCGAGGTCTTTTTGCGCCACCTGTTTTATGGGCGGCTTCCCTCGTTTTGGAAAAGAGCCCTCGAGATAAACCACCGCCAGCGGCGGGTGGGTCGAGAGAACGCCACCGTGTGTAACGATCTCGTAGCGCTGAGTCACGACCTGCGCGGAATGCGATTTCGGCAATTCCACCTGTCCCTCCACGACGGCGTCTGCGAAAGTCGAAATGCAAGGAATCGAAAAGACCAGATTCAACCAAATAATCCGGCGTGTACCCATCGCTCCCAAGTTTAACAGGCATTTCGGCACAGTGAAACCAGCCGCGGTTTCCGTTGCAATTGCGGGTTGTTCAATCACCTCGTAACGATTGAATCCATTTCATGCACCGCGGTTGCTCGGAAAGTTTCCTGCAATAGGGCTTGCTGAAATATTTAGCTCGTGATGATATACGCTGCACGAGGATAGGCCCATCTGATCGAATTACATTGTCGCCTCGCGCGAAGATCATGAAGAAACCGCAATTACGCGGAATGGTTCTCCTTGCAATGTCACTGGCCACAATTGGATGTTCGCCGTCTTCGCATCCGCCGAGATACCAGATCGTCGTGACTCGTGATCAGGTCATAAAGTTGGATAGCGAATCAGGCCAGTCCTGGGCACTGCAGTGCACCCCCGGCAGTTTCTGCTCCTGGCGGGAAATCGAAATGGCCCGAACACAAAAGGTGCCTCCCGCGCCCTAACATTGCTTAGCGCTTGATTCGGTAGGTCAGAAAACATTCCTCGCCGACGACGCGCATATCGACCAGATGGCAATGCACGCTCGCGGGCAAAAAATCTTTGCTTAACCCGGTCAGGGTAGGGGCGTTGGCACCGCCAAACATATACGGCGCGACGGTGAGATTCAGCTGATCGACGAGATCATGTTCCAATAGCGATCGAAACAGCGTAGGGCCGCCTTCACATGCGACCGTGCGCACACCGTATTCTTTGCGCAGCGTTTGGAGCATAGCAGCCAGATCGACATGTTTGCCATCGCTCAAGTGCAGCGTCGCTTTCTTACTTAGAGTTAGCTGATATTTCCGCGGCATCCGCCTGGTCGAAAAAATGACAATCGGAGAAATGTCGGATTGAAAAACCTTCAACTGACTGTCGATGTTTCCTTTGCCGGATACAATGACGCGAATTGGCGCTTGGGTTTGTCTCCGCTTGATTCGCGCCTTCTGTAATTCAGAAGGGATGCCCAGACGGACGTTGTCGCGCCTTAAACTGGTGTGGCCAATCACAACTGCGTCTGCTAGCGCGCGCTGACGAAACAAGTGTAACTTGTCTTCGCGAGAGGTAAAATCGACCGGCGTGAAATTTCGCGTCGTGACCTTTCCGTCCACGGTCATGGCGAACGTGGCAACGACAAATGGACGCTTCAAAATGTAGGATTTACCTTTACGCTGCGATCCTTTCCTTATCACACGCATCGGGACACTAAAGTCCCTGCCACATTTTATTCTGCTTCGCTAATTTCATGTTCCAACGTCACTACTTCCTGTTCCATCTCGCGCAATTTTGCGTGCGGGATTGCTACGCTCGGTTTGTAAAGGAAATAAACGAGGGCGCCAGGCAGGCAGCAGACCAGGACGATAAGAAAACTCAGTGAGCCAATGAGAATGGCCGTGCCTTCCGGTACGCCGCACAGGCCATTCAGCATGATTTGCAAAATCTTTTCCCGAAGACCGATTCCGGCGAAGCTAATTGGCAGCGCCGAGATGGTGCGCTCGACCGGCATAACCGCAAAGAAATTAACCAGAGGAACAGCAGCACCCAAGGCGTAAGCAGCACAGAGAAAAGTGCCGAACGTAGCGAGATGCGCCACGAGCGATGCTCCAAACGCGACCAGTGTGGCGCGCCAATGTCGCGCATAAAGATGATATGCGGCAGAGATTTCGATCAGTTTGTCGCGGCCAGGAAACGTTTCCGGCAACTGGTGAAATAAATTAAATCCGCTGATGACAAAGGTAGAGAGCAATGTGACAACCGAGGCGCCGAGCAGGAATAGCAAGACCCAAAGCAACCGTCGCGTGTCGGTTTTTTGCGAGAGGAAATCGTAGCGTAAGCTGATAAGCGTGCCCGTAATGGCAACCAAGGCAACCAGGCCAATGAAGCGATCGAAGACGACCGCTAGCAGCGCTCCCGCTTTTTTGTCCGAGGTTTCCTTGAGTAGATAATAGCTTTTGATGATGTCGCCGCCTGTGCCGCCAGGCAGAAATTGATTGTAAAACATTCCGATCAGAAACAATCCTGAAAGCCGCGGAACCGAGAGCTGAATTTTTTGCACCTTCAGCAAAACGTACCACCGAAATGCGGCTGCGATTTCTACCAGCACATAACTCAGAATAGCAACGACGACCCATTGGTACCGCGCGTTGCGCAGCGCTTCAGCCATCTGCGCTCGCCGGGCGGGATCGTGATATACCCAATAAAGTACCGCGGTGGTAACACTGAGCTGGAAAATCGTGACCAGGATTCTTTTCATTCGTAGAAGCGCTCTTTCCAAAGTTGTACTGAGCGTTGAATTTTAGCGGTAGGCTGGTCAGGGCTCATTTCCCAGACAAATAAGCAATTTGAGGGAAGGAGCGGAACAAGTTTTTCAAGATCGACATCTCCGACAAAAGGAGGCCGATGATCTTGCGCAGGCCAGGTGCAGTCCTGGACGTGACAACCAAATGTGCGCGGGCCGATCGTACGCAGCCACTCGGCATGGTCGAGGAATGCGAGGTTTTCTTTGATCTGCGCATGGCCGAAATCATGCCAATAGCCGAGGTTCGGTGAATTGATTTCGTCCAGTAACGTTGCCAATTCGCGTTCGGTTGGAATTTCTTCATAACCACGGCGCTCCTCGAGACCGAGCTTCACGTTTTTCGCCTCGGCATAATTGACGATGCGACGCAAGCAATCTTTCACGCGCTGGAGATACAAGGGCGCAATTTTTTCGCGCCGCTGCACTGCCCTTAGTTTCACTCTAACATATTTGCGCGACAGATATTCCCCTGCCTTCGCCAGCTTGATTAGCGAGTCGGTAACCGGTCGCATGTTCACTTGGCCGAGATGCAAAACAACAAACGGCGCGCCCAATCGCGCCGCGAAATCAATCGTTTGAAAGGTTTGCTTTACGGCGCGTTCGCGCTCATGCGCATAGGCAGCGGAAAATCGGTAACAGTCCGGCGAAGCCACCATCACTTCGACGGGCAAAGGACAAAAATTATGCAAACTGCTAAAGCGAACTTGGCCGGCGTCGAACATTTTTTGGATTCCGGGCATTAGCGACATTCGGATACCATGACCGAGCTCAATCAAGTCAAACCCGAGTTTGACCTTGATTTCGCGAAGCATGGCATCTCCGGCGGTGTGGCGCCCTGAGTTCCAACACGTGGAAAACGCGATCACGCTAAACCGCAGCGGCGATCGGCGGCGCCGGTGTTTCAGCGGTGGGCGTTTTTGCGACCGCAGGTTGCGAGCATTCTCGCCGCACGCGAGCAAGCACGGTCAAGGCAATCGCGGCGTAGCACGCCGCCGCAATGGCCAGCGCCGTGCGCATCCCGATTAGATCAGATAGTCCGGTGATTCCCAAGCCTGCGACCGGCATGAGACCAACAAAGCTCAGCATGAACACAGCCGAGACACGTCCGCGCAGATAATCGGGCGCCCGTTCCTGCACAATCGTGTTCGCCAAACCGAAGTTCATCGCCAACCCAAGCGAATTCAGAATGAGTAGCGCTGTCGCCAAATAAAAACTTGGCGCGCGCGACAAACTGAAAATGGCGCACGCGACGATGCCGACGTTCGCCATCATGAACGACACACGTTTCTTGCGCGGAATGCTGATGAGGAAAATTGCACCGATCACCGAGCCGACTGCCGAAGCGCCCATCAACAACCCGAATCGATCCGCGCCGAGCCCGAGCACCAGCCGTACATACAACGGCATCATCACCGTGATAATTGGGAAAATGAAAACTGTGGTCGCGGCGATGAGACCGATCATCGCGAGGCTCGGCCTATCTTTCGCGACGTATCGAAAACCTTCCTTAATTCCACTGGCACGTTTGTGTTCCTCCTCGGCGGTGCCGCGCGAGCGCGGGGGGATCATGAACAAAGCAATAATCAGCGCCATGAACGAAACTGCGTTGGAAAAAAACGCCGACGCTGCCCCCCACGCGCTGATGAAAATTCCGGCGAGCGCCGGACCAACCACGCGTGAACCATGAAAAACCGCGCGGTCCACAGCAATCGCGCTTTGAATTTCATCGCGTTTCACCAGCTCAGGCACAAACGCGTTAAGCGTCGGCATTTCAAATGAGTTCGAAATTCCGAGCACAGCCGCAAATCCCAGGATGTGCCAGATCTGGATTTTGCCGCTCATGATCAACAGTCCAATCGAAATCGCGAGCGCGATCTGGACATATTGAGTCGCGAGAAGAATTTTCCGTTTATCGAAACGATCAGCCGCCGAACCGCCGGCCATCGTCAAAAGGAGCATCGGGAGACCGGCAGCGAGATTGGCCATTCCCAGCAGGAGCGCTTTGTTCGTGAGCGTGCTCATCACGTAACCCTGAGCCATCACCTGCATCCACGTTCCCGTATCGGAGATCGCGCTGCCAATGATATAACGGCGAAACGAACCCGGTCGCAAAACACGCAATGCGTGACGAGTCGATACTTTCACATCCGCGCTCATCCAAACACTCAGCCGTGTAGAGGCGTTTGTGTCAAACGTCCGGTGGTGGATTCATCATTGCCGAATTGCCTGTGCGGCTCTGTTCATTACCTTTAGGGATGCGCATCGATAAATACACGCAGAAAATGCAGGAAGCCCTGCAAACAGCGCAAGATCTCGCTTCGCAATTCAATAATCCGGAAATTACGAACGATCATTTTCTGGCTGCGCTTCTCGATCAAAGCGATGGAATAACGCGACCACTGCTCGAGAAAATTGGAGTTAACGTCGCGCAATTGCAGGATCGACTGCGTTCGGAATTGGAGCGCCGCCCGAAAGTTCATGGCGCTGCTGCTGATCTGCGTCTCTCGAACGAACTCCGCAGTGTGCTGGACAATACGGAGAAGGAGATGTCTAAGCTGAAGGATGAATTCGCCAGCGCCGAGCATTACTTGCTTGCATTGACCGGGGCCAACCTCCCGGCGGCAAAACTGCTGAAAGATGTTGGTGTCACACGGGACAAGCTCATGCAGGGACTTCAGCAGGTGCGCGGCTCGCAACGGGTGACCGATCAAAATCCCGAAGGCAAATATCAGACGCTGGAGAAATATGGGCGCGATCTGACCGAGCTTGCTCGGCGCGGCAAGATCGACCCGGTCATTGGACGCGACAACGAAATTCGGCGCATCATGCAGGTGTTGTCGCGGCGCACGAAAAATAATCCCGTGCTCATCGGCGATCCAGGCGTTGGCAAGACCGCAATTGTGGAAGGACTCGCACGGCGAATCATCAGCGGCGACGTGCCCGATTCACTCAAGCAAAAGCGCGTTATTGCGATGGACATTGGCGCGATGGTGGCCGGCGCAAAGTTCCGTGGCGAATTCGAAGATCGGCTGAAAGCGTTCTTGAAAGAGGTAACCGATTCGCAAGGCCAGATCATTTTGTTCATCGACGAACTGCACACGATCGTCGGCGCAGGCGCTGCGGAGGGGTCGGTTGATGCATCGAACATGCTCAAGCCGATGCTGGCGCGCGGCGAACTGCGCACCATCGGTGCGACCACGATCGATGAATATCGCAAATACATTGAGAAGGACGCTGCGTTGGAGCGTCGCTTCCAGCCGGTACTGGTAAACGAGCCGACAGCGGAAGACACGATCGCAATCCTCCGCGGGTTAAAGGAACGTTACGAAGTGCACCACGGCGTGCGGATCACCGATGGGGCGCTCGTCGCTGCAGCGATGCTGTCGCATCGCTATATCACTGACCGGTTTTTGCCCGATAAGGCGATCGATCTTGTCGATGAGGCAGCGTCGCGTTTGAAGATCGAACTCGATTCGATGCCGACGGAGATCGACGTGATCGAGCGCGAGATCATGCAACACGAAATGGAGCGGCAGGCGCTCAAGAAAGAGAAAGACCCTGCAAGCAAAGAGCGCTTGAAGAAGCTCGAGAAAGAGTTGGCTCAGCTAAAGGAAAAATCGAATGCGCTCAAAGCCGAGTGGCAGAAGGAAAAAGCAGTTCTTGAAGAGCAGCGCAAATGGAAAGAGGAGCTTGATCAACTTCGCACCGAGCTCGAGCGCGCACAGCGTCGTGGTGAACTGGCTAGAGCGAGCGAAATTCAATACGGCAGGATCCCGGAGTTGGAAAAGAACCTGGCTGCGGCTACGGCCAAGACGGCAAAGGATCGGCCGACGCTATTGCGAGAGGAAGTGACCGAGGAGGACATCGCGGAAGTTGTCTCGAACTGGACGCATATTCCCGTCTCGCGATTGCAGGAGGGCGAGCGCGAAAAGCTGGTCAAGCTAGAGGCACATTTACACTTGCGCGTTGTCGGACAGGGCGAAGCCATCAAAGCCGTAGCCAACGCTGTGCGCCGCGCACGCGCGGGCTTGCAGGATCCGAATCGCCCCCTTGGCTCGTTTATTTTTCTGGGACCAACCGGGGTCGGCAAAACCGAATTGTCTCGCGCGCTTGCAGAATTTTTGTTCGACGATGAAAACGCCATGATCCGGGTCGACATGAGCGAATACATGGAGAAACACACGGTCGCGCGCTTGATAGGCGCGCCTCCAGGATACGTTGGCTACGAGGAAGGCGGTCAACTCTCCGAAGCCGTCCGACGCAAACCGTACTCCGTCGTGCTTTTCGACGAAATCGAAAAAGCGCATCCCGATGTCTTCAACGTGCTTCTGCAGGTGCTCGATGATGGCCGCATCACGGATGGGCAGGGGAGAACGGTCGATTTCAAAAACGCGGTCATCATCATGACCTCAAACATTGGGTCGCAGTACATCACCGAAGAAGAATCACGCGAAGCGCGCCGGCGTCTCGTGACGGATGCTTTACGCGCGCATTTTCGTCCTGAATTTCTGAACCGCGTGGATGAGATCATCATTTTCGACCGACTCACTGAGGATGATCTGAAAAAGATTGTTGAGATCCAACTTCGCCGATTGTCGAAGCGGCTGGAGCAACAGAAAATCACGCTCAAGCTCTCCGATTCCGCGAAGGAATTGCTCGCGCGCGAAGGGTACGATCCGGTTTATGGCGCGCGCCCACTCCGGCGCACCATTCAAAGAGAAATTCTCGACCCGCTCTCGATCGACATCCTCGAGGGAAAAGTGCGAGAAGGCCAGACTGTCCACGTTGATGCAAAAGACGGCGCACTCGCGTTTCAGCAGAGATAATCAACGCATCGGATGACACCACAGAGTTCTGTCTAATTGTCGTAGATCTCATGCCTAATCCTTTCAAACTGAAACACTGAGCTTGTCGAGGGCTCGCCCGGCGAGCGTCTGTTCATGTAGGGTCGCGGTTGACACAACCGCCGCTACACCTTTCCCGACTGTTACGCCGTCACTTGCCCGAAAGCTGACAAAAAAGTTTCCATCTCGTTCCGTTTTCCAATCGTGAGGCGCATGTAGTTAGGGAGCGCAGGAAACAAGCGGCCAACTTGCACATTGCGTTGTTTCAGCGCCTGGATGAGTGGCACGACCGGACGTTTACAGTCGAACATGATGAAGTTCGCCTGGGACGGGATTGTTTTGTAACCCATTTTATCAAGCTCGCTGATCGTGAATGCTTTCGCTTCGCTTGTTAAACGCTGGCCGCTTGGCACTTGATTCGAGTCGTCGAGATTCGCGATCGCTGCGGCCAAAGCCATGATATTGACGCTGTCCCACATTTGATGTGCACGCAGTTGCTTGATGGTTTCCCGTTGCGCGACGCAATAGCCGCAGCGCAAGCCTGCCATGCCGTAAATCTTCGAAAACGTACGCGCGACGATCAGGTTTGGATGATCTCTCACCAGCGGGATCATACTCTCGTAGTCAGGACTGTCGGCATAGTGGAAATATGCTTCATCCACCAGAATCATCGTGTCGCGCGGAGCTTTTGCGATGAAGTCGTGCAGCTCATTCCTCGGCGTGATGCTGGCTGTTGGATTGTTCGGGTTGCAGATGTAAATGAGGCCTTCCTGCGCCACGGCAGCCATTTTGGGAAGATCATGGCTAAAACTGTTGGTGAGTGGAACTTTGACGACCTCAGCGCCGTTAACGCTGGCATTATTAATAATCGCCTCGAAAGTCGGATCGGCGGCGATGAGCTTTCCGCGATCCTTTCCTGCGAATGTGTCTGCGCAGAGTTGAAGAATCTCACTGGAGCCATCACCAAGCAGGATCTGATCGTGATCGACGTTGTTCAGCTTAGCTAGCTTGTCGATTAAGATGTTGTTGTGCTCATCCGGGTACCGGCAGGCGAGACCGAAGTAATCCGTCATTGCCTTCAGCGCTTTTGGCGAAGGTCCATAAGGATTTTCGTTCGCGCTCAAGCGCACGATCGTGCCGCCTGTTGTTGAAGACGTCGCATCAGGCTGAGTTGGTTTTGCAAAAGAAAGCGGAGGCCTAACGACTACGGCCGCTGCGCCTACGCCTAGTAGCTGCGCAAATCTACGTCGAGAAATAGACATGATATTCATTTTTTGGGGAAACCTTCCTCAACGTCGATTGTTAGGCTGATTTGAAACAAATGCCAGACCGAATTGCGCCAATCGTATTTCTGCTGGCGGCCTCGGCCGCGTTCGCTACGCAAGGCTGCACCAAGGCACGCGAGGACGAGCACGCACGGCAGCTCGCTGGGCGCGTGCGAACTGAATTTCTGCACGCTTGGAACAGTTACGAGGGTTATGCGTGGGGTCACGACGCGTTGCGTCCTTTAAGCAAAACTGCGCACGATTGGTACGGCCAGCCGCTGCTAATGACTCCGGTCGATGCACTCGACACACTCATCCTGATGCATCTCGATGCAGAGGCTGCGAAGACGCGGTCGCTTATCGTTAGTGATCTCTCGTTCGATCGCGATATCTACGTCAAAAATTTCGAGGTAACGATACGCTTGCTCGGCGGGCTGCTTTCTAGCTATCAACTGACGGGCGACAAACGGCTGCTGAATCTGGCTGAAGATTTGGGCAGCCGACTACTTCCGGTTTTCAATTCACCCACTGGAATCCCTTATGTTTATGTCAATCTCCGCACTGGCCAGACACGTGGTACGGTGACGAATCCCGCAGAGACCGGGACGCTACTTTTGGAATTTGGCACTCTGAGTAAGCT
>QHNV01000018.1 GCA_003218535.1 Verrucomicrobiota bacterium | reverse complement strand
TGGATCGCAAATTCCCCTCACTCATGAATCGATTTGCAGAACGCCTCGTTCAAGACAACATCGTGCTTCGCCGCGCGCGCCCTGAAATTCTTCAGGTCAACGTGGGCAAGCTTTGCAATCTCACTTGCATACATTGCCATGTGAACGCCGGGCCGAAACGGAAGGAAATCATGACGCGCGAGACGGTTGATCGCATCATCGATTGGCTGGTCAGGACCGAAATTCCGACTGTCGATCTTACCGGTGGCGCGCCGGAAATGATTCCCGATTTTCGCTATTTCGTCGAACAGGTGAAGGCGTTGCAGCCCTCACGACACATGATTGATCGCTGCAATCTCACCATCCTGCTCGAGTCTGGGTACGAAGATCTCGGTGAGTTTCTCGCGACGAACAAGGTCGAGATTATTGCATCGATGCCGTGTTATTCGGCGGAAAATGTGAACGCGCAACGGGGCGAAGGCGTTTTTGAAGGCAGCATCGCAGCTCTGCAACTACTTAACTTGGTCGGGTACGGTACCGATCCGGACCTGCTCCTACATCTCATTTATAATCCGGTAGGCGCATTTTTACCGCCGTCGCAAGCTGAGCTTGAGGCTGATTACAAGAGAGAGCTCAAGAAACATTTCGGAATCGTCTTCAACAAACTCTACACGCTGACGAACCTTCCGATTGGGCGCTTCGCGAGTTATTTGCGGCATAACAATAAACTCGACGAATACATGGAGCTGCTAATTCAGGCGTTTAACCCGGCAACGGTCGATGGCCTGATGTGCCGCAACACCATCAGCGTGGGCTGGCGTGGAGAAGTTTACGATTGTGATTTCAATCAACAGCTCGGGATGCAGTGGAAAAATGGTGCGCCGATCTTCCTGTGGGATGTGGATCCAAATGAAATCGACAACAGGGAGATCATGACGGGCGAACATTGTTTCGGTTGCACCGCCGGCGCCGGCTCAAGCTGCGGCGGCGCGATTGTATAGGTGGATCGGCTTCTCCGAAGGCGATAGGTGGTTCCACTTAACTTTTCGACACAACCACGACG
Source organism: Verrucomicrobiota bacterium (assembly GCA_003218535.1). GTDB lineage: Bacteria > Verrucomicrobiota > Verrucomicrobiia > Chthoniobacterales > UBA10450 > Udaeobacter. The sequence continues at coordinate 4,838 of QHNV01000018.1, read as the reverse complement.
TGTGCCGCCATCGGTATGACGAATTCATTTCCTTTCGCGTATTGCTCGATTCCTTTTTCGATCGCCGTGCGGATCGCCTCCAACCTTTCTGGCGATTGCCGTGCCAGAAGCCCGGCAGTACGGACAGCCGCGTCGCGCTCTGCTTCGAAAAAATAGCTCGCGGTTGGGAGACGCCATTCGACCGTATGCGTCTCATAACTCATCGAACTGCCGTCGAATCCAGTTTGTTCCAATACCGTTCGGCACTCTTGTCTTTCCCCGTACAAATAATGCGGCGGCCCTTCGGGCAATCCGACATTGAGGTCCGCGTGCGCCTCGATTGCATCGTTTACGATTTTCGCGCCAGGATTCTCCTCTGGTCCGGCCCAAACGGTGAAACCAAATCTTCCGCTCGATTTCAAAACGCGAGATGCTTCGGCACACGCCTTTTCGGGATCCGAGACATGGAGTAAGCCGAAGTTCACCAGCACCCGATCAAAACTGGCGTCTTCAAATGGCAGGTGCTGAGCGTCGCCCTGGACGAACGAGATATCGGGAAGCATCGCTCTTGCGACGGCAATCATATTCCCCGAGAAATCGACTCCTTTTGGAACAGCGCCCAACTTTTTTACCGCGGCAGACACGTAACCAGGACCGCACGCCACATCCAACACAGACATGCCTGCTGAGACCTTCGCATCATTGATCAGGCAGGGAATAAATTGGCGCGTCAGCGACGACCATACAGAATCGTATTTGTCGGCCACGCGTTCCCAGCCTTCATGCTCGAATCTGCTAAAAGCGCCCTCCATCATCATGTGAAGATTACCCGGAAATCTTTGACAGGGCCAAGAGGATCAACTGAATTCTTGGAAAAGTGGGATGACAGCAGAAGAGCGATCATTGTTGCAAAAACTGGATAGGATTTTGCAATTCGAAGACGTCCACGCTCAGATTCGGCCGATCGTGGAACGTGTCCGCGCAGAGCTCGCTCGAAAACAGGACGCATTGATGGCATGGGAGCCGATTACGCTGACACTGTTTAAGGGTGCTTTGCCGGCTGTGATCCGCTCCAGTTGGGTGTTTATTTTGCGCGCCGGCGCGAACACTGGAGCAGAGCGACATTCCAACAGTCATCAACGTATGATGTCGTTTGAAGGAACAGGAGATATGCAAACCGAAGCGGAACCGACGGGCAGAAGCGCGCAAGGGTCCTCTGCTATCGTATGGCAGTCGCATATTTTGGTGAGCGATCCAGCGGCCGCGCTGGAGCGGCGTTGGATCTCAATTCCGCAAAATGTCTGGCACCGCCCGGTGATACCGAAGGGTGCCGACTGGGTCGTCGTTTCCTTTCACACTGTGCCGGCTGAAGAACTGATTGAGGAGCGACCGTCTAACAGCGACGCGGGGACGATGAAACGGATGCTGTATTTGGCGTCCAATCCAAAAAGCTGACGCGCTTTGAGTCGTGACCGCTGTTCCCACTCGTTGGCGGCGCAGCCAAGCGGCTACAGCTACTCCAGCGGAAATTCGATTGGCTCTTCTTCCTCGCGAGGAACGAGCTTGTTTCGCTCGATGATTCGGGCACAAGTATTCCAACGCAGGATCGCGTCGTCGTGACCCGGTGGGCGAAGCGGTTCGGCTTTTTCGAACCAGTGCATCGCTTCCCGCAAAAGATCATGCGCTTGGAACCGGCAATCCGGTGTGTTCTGCCGCAGTTTCATTTTCGCGCGGCGCTCCGCCACGATTCCGGAATAATATGCGCGGTCGTATTCCGATTTGAGCCGAGTTAGTAACTCTTTGGTCTGCGTATCGCTAATGCCGTAGCCTTTCTCGAAACGATCGGTCAACGCGAGTAACAGCATGATGATGGCGTGCTGATTTTCCGGATCGACAACCAGGATGTCCAGGCAAATGCTCTCGGCTTCCCCCGGTTCGTTGAGCAGCCGGTAACGCTCCGCTTTTTCCAAAGCGGCGGGGATTGCGTCTTTGTGGAGAGACTTTAATTCGGCCATGATTTTCCAGCTCTGTAACTTTGTAACCGCTTCAACCGTTTAACAATCTCTTGAGCCCTTTCCAGATCCAACCAAACGGATCGTAAAAGTCGTCCACTACGCGCTCCTTCAGCGGAATAATTCCGTTATCCGTGATTTGAATGCTTTCCGGACAAACCTTCGTGCAGCATTTGGTGATGTTGCAGTAGCCGATTCCCTGGGTGTTTCGTAATTCTTCGATTCGATCTGCCGTATCGAGCGGATGCATCTCCAATGCGGCGACGTGAATCAGGAAACGCGGCCCGATGAATTTCTCGTGCATCTGGTGATCGCGCAGCACGTGGCAAACGTCCTGACAAAGAAAACATTCGATGCATTTCCGAAATTCCTGGACACGATCAATATCCTCCTGCTGCATTCGCCAGGTTCCATCTGGCGAGTCGGGGGGTCGCGGCTTGAACGGTTTGATCTTTTTCTTCACCCGAAAATTCCACGAGACGTCTGTGACCAAGTCCTTGATCACTGGAAAGGCCTTCATTGGCTCAACGGTCACCGGTTTTTCCAACGGCAACTCGCTCAGGCGCGTCATGCACATGAGCTTCGGCATACCGTTGACTTCCGCCGAGCACGAACCGCACTTTCCTGCCTTGCAATTCCATCGACAGGCAAGGTCGCGCGCTTGCGTCGCTTGAATCTGATTGACTGCATCCAGCACAACCATGCCTTCGGATACTTCGGTCGTGTAATTACAGAGTTCGCCGCCTCTCGCATCTCCACGCCAAATTTTGAACGTTGCCTTCGGCATGTTGGATTTCCTATTTCAGTTTCTTTTGTTGCCAGAGTCCCTTCGCTTTTAACTCATCGGTCGTACCGCCAAAATAACTGCTGTTCCAATAAGCCTTCTTCGCAATTTCCTCGGCCACTTTACGCGCGTCTTTTGGGTCCGCGGCAAACACAATGACCCGTGTACCCTTGTCTTTATGGGGAAGTCGGCCATCGGCCGGTTCATTGGCCTGTTCGGCCTCACCAACTAAGATGTTCACAGCGCCGGGCACGCTTCCTTGTTCGAACTCGCCACGGCTTCGAGCATCAACAACTACTGCTGTTTTGTCCGCTCGGAACACGTACTGAAACCCTGCGAGGTCTGTTTGCACCGTGTGTCCGAGCGCACGCCAAATCGGGACGCCGAGTTGATACCGCTTCACGTTCGTGTAGCCCAGTTTCACTAGCTCGGCGGAGACGCGTTTGCTCTTTCCACAAAATGGCCCGTTGCAGTACAGCACGATCAGTGTCGCCTTGTCAGAAAAGCGCTGCACAATAGTTTCGACCTCCTTCTCGGGAATGTTGATGCTGCCGAGTATGTGCGCGATCGCATATTCCTGGGCAAAGCGAACGTCAAGGACGGGGGCGCTGCTATCGGCAATAATCTTCTCGAGTTGCTCCGTTGTGATTTCCGGCGTGATAACGTTCGCTTCACCAAGCGTCGTATTGTAAACCGTGCTTTGCGAATAAACGCTTGGTAGCTCGGCCAGCTGACAGATTCCGGCCAGCATCATCAGATTTAACAAACTGTGGGTGCCTGGTAAGATTGATTTGGTTTTCATTTCATTTCCTCGATGATTTGTTTCAAATATTCCGGCATTTCCGGCAAGGGCTCCAGGCGCACTTGCATCGAGCCGTCCGCGGCTTTCGACGCGATCGTGTTCACTTTGCCAAAGGCGTCGTCTTTATCGGGATAATCTTCGCGGAATTGCGCGCCGCGACTTTCTTTTCTCTCCAGCGCAGTGCGAGTGATCGCCTCCGAAACCGTAAGCAGATTTTTTAAGTCGAGTGCGGTGTGCCAACCAGGATTGTATTCGCGATTACCCATGACCGCGGTTTTTTCAGCACGCGTTTTGAAATTGCCGATCTTCTTCAACGCCTCACGCATTTCGCCTTCGTTCCGAACAATTCCCACCAAATCCTGCATCGCTTCCTGTAGATCTTTCTGGATCGCATACGGGTTTTCACCATTATGCCGTTCGAATGGAGCGAGCGTTGCGCGCGCGACGACGTCAATGCTTTCGTTATCGACATTGCCTAGCGAATTCTTCTTCGCGAATTTTGCTGCGAATTCGCCAGCGCGTTTTCCAAACACCAAAAGATCGGACAGCGAATTGCCGCCCAGACGATTCGCGCCGTTGATCCCTGCTGCGCATTCCCCAGCAGCAAACAGCCCCGGCAGCCGCGTCATTTGTGTATCGGGATCAACACGCACGCCGCCCATGATGTAATGGGTCGTTGGCCCGACTTCCATTGGCTGCTCGGTAATATCGATGTCGGCCAACTGCTTAAACTGATGATACATGCTGGGCAGCTTTCGCTTAATGTATTCGGCGGCATTCGGCATCTTTTGCTTGATCCACGAAATATCGAGAAACACGCCGCCGTGCGAACTACCTCGTCCTTCCTTGACCTCGCGCACGATACAACGCGATACGTGGTCACGCGTTAGCAGCTCCGGTGGGCGCCGCGCGTTTTTGTCGCCCTGGCAATATCGCCATCCCTCTTCCGCGCTTTCTGCTGTCTGCGCCCTATAGTTTTCCGGGATGTCATCGAACATAAAGCGGCGACCATCTTTATTCGTCAGAATGCCACCATCTCCACGCACGCCCTCGGTCACCAAAATTCCCATCACACTCGGCGGCCAGACCATCCCAGTTGGATGAAACTGCACGAATTCCATATCGATCAATTCCGCGCCTGCCTCATAGGCGAGCGCATGTCCATCTCCGGTATATTCCCAGCTGTTGCTGGTGATTTTGTAAGCGCGCCCGATCCCGCCCGTCGCCAGCACGACTGCTTTGGCGCGAAAAATTTTAAAGC
>QHNV01000017.1 GCA_003218535.1 Verrucomicrobiota bacterium | reverse complement strand
CTCCTGGCCATTGGGCCACAGTCGATGGTCACCAAGATGCATTACCGAAAAGAGAACGTAATCCCGTTTCACTCGCATCCGAACGAGCAGACCGGCTATATTCTCTCGGGTCGCATCTGTGTGCTTACACGCGACTCGCGACACGAGCTGGGTCCCGGCGACACCTACGCCATCCCGGCGAACGTCGAGCACAGCATCGAGATCATTGAGGACGCGGAGGAGGTCCAGGTGTTCACGCCGCCACGGGAAGATTTCCGCTGATATCCATTAACGCCTAATTAAGCGCTCCAGCCAAACGCTGACCGTTTAGAAGATTCGCACATGACAACTTCAATACGCAAATTGGCAGCAAGATGCCTTTGAGCTTCGTTCATCCTGTGCACCGGGCGACGCATGGGGCATTGCCGATGTTCGACGACACACAAATAGACACACTGAAATTAGTCGAGACCGGTCAAAGCGTGTCACGGTCGGTCTCGTTTCCGTATGGTATAAAAAACGTTTTAGGCACTGAGGATGAGACGCTTAGTCCGTTAAAGGCCGCGTCTGTCCAGAAAAGTTCGGAATCCCGGTGTGGCTCCAGCGGTAGGATTCGAACCTACGACCAATCGGTTAATCCCGACTTTGTCGGGACTCTACCACCCGTTATGCGTCCGATTTCAAAAGACGATCTCGAACTAGACGTGCAGATTTCCAGTTCTTGATTTCGCGCTCGCGCCGCATCGCACTTGAGCGGTCCGGATGCTGTTCGGACCACATCAGAATCCAAGGGCCATGCTTACGTGTAAACTTACCAGCGATCTTGTCCGTTCGATTATGGTTACGCACGCGCTCGTCGAGATTATCTGTGTGACCGACATAGAAACGGCCCTCTGGATTTCGGAGAATATAAACCCAAAACATCAAGAACTTGCCTCCAGCGGTAGGATTCGAACCTACGACCAATCGGTTAACAGCCGACCGCTCTACCACTGAGCTACGCTGGATCGCTAGTGCTCGAATAGTCGAGCGCATACAGCTTGCCCATCGCCGATCACGTGGCAAGTCGGTAATCGGTTAATCCCGACTCAGTCGGGACTCTACCACTGAGCTACGCTGGATTGTTTAACGCTAAAAATCGGCATAAATATTTCGCTCACTCGCAGTCCTGAGGCAAGTTTCCCACCCGCGTGCCCGCCGACCCGCGGCGTCCTACATGCTCTTTGAATCGCATGCGGTTGCTTTCGGCGCCACTTGCGATTCCTGTTTTGGGTGAGTCCAAAAAGCTCCGTTAAGCCGAAGCGCGGAAAAATTCTGGTGGGAACAGCTAGCTGGTCTGATCCGGGTTTTGTCCAACATTGGTATCCACAAGGGATGCACGCGGGCGAGCGACTCGGCTGGTACGCGCAACACTTCGAGATGGTGGAAGTGAACTCGACTTTTTATTCCGTGCCGGATTTCCGAATGGCGGAGCGTTGGTGCTCTGCTACGCCTGATGAATTCACGTTCGATGTAAAACTGCATCAGTTGTTTTCGTTTCATTCCACTCCGGCGAAATTGTTGCCGCCAGAGCTGCAGCGCCGGACGCTGATGGACGAAAAGGGCAACATCGAGCGCACACGCGACCTGGTGGATGCGATGCTAAAGCTTTTTCTGCGCTCGATGTCGATCTTGCGCTCGGCGAACAAACTCGGCGCGCTTCTGCTCCAATTGTCGCCTGCGTTTTCACCGCGCATGCATAAACTGGAAGAGCTCGACGATTTGATCGAGCCGCTCCGCGATTATCGGTTGGCCATCGAGTTTCGAAACCGCAACTGGGTCACGGGCGACCAGTTAAGATCGACAATCGATTTCTTGCGCCAACGCAACGCAGCATTTGTGAACGTTGATGCTCCAGCAGCGGAACACTTCACGATCATACCTTCCAGTCTCAACGAAATCACTGACCCGGCTCTGGCGTATCTCCGGTTGCATGGGCGGAACGCGCGCGCATATCTCACCGGAAAAACTGTAGCTGCGCGTTTCAATTACAATTATCGGGATGATGAGGTTGATGACGTGGCGGAGCGCAGCTGGCAACTCGCCCGCGAAGCCGACGAAGTGCACGTGGTGTTTAACAATAACGCGCTCGATTACGCGCCTCGAGCTGCGATGCGTTTGCGCAAAGCGCTGGGACAATTAATCTGACGAGCGGTCATCTCACCGCGTTTTTGATTGAACATGCAGTCTTGGATGTTGAATGTTCGTCGTTAAAGAAACGAATCAGCAAAGAATTCATGCGTATCACTGTCACTGATTATCTCGATGTTGTTTCATCCTGGTGTTTCTGGTCCGAGCCGACGTGGGCGGAACTGAAGAAGTGCTACGAAGGCCGCGTTGAGTTCCAATGGAAGATCGCGCTGATGGATCGCGGTGGGTTGCCAACTTCGCGCGAACAGGAACGATGGTTCTATCGACGCAGCGGAATGATGATGCGTTCGCCGTTCATGCTCACCACCGATTGGTACGATCCCAGTCTGTCGGAATGGCTCGCTCCAAATTGCACGGCCGAAGCGGCAAAGGACTTTGGCTTTACAGACGATCGCGTTCGCCTGGCACTTGCGCATGCTGCGTTGCGCGAAGGCAAGAAAATCAGCGACTGGAACGTTTCCGCTCGAGTCGGCGCTGAAGCGGGCGCGCTCGCTGCCGGGAAATTGCTCGAGCGTGCAAGATCGCCCGAAATTGAACAACGCGTTCGCACATCGACGGCTGAATTTCACGCGCTCCGGGTCACACAACGACCTACTTTCGTATTCGACACCGAAATCGGCGATCGCGCCGTCTTTTCCGGAGTAGTCAGGCTGGAGCCGCTTGCCGCGACAATTGATTCGATGCTCGATGACGCGGCGGCCTACGCCGCGCACAAAGCGCATTTTGGCGAACCGCCACCATGATCGGGATTGAGAAACTTGTCTCACGTTGTTAGATTTATTTGTGAATCCCGAAGAAATTCGGCAAAACTGCATGCAATCCCATTTATCCCGTTTCGTGTTTACACGAGTGACGGGAAACATTTGGATGTGATAAATCCGGAGATGGCAATGCTTACGCGAATGGCCGTGCTGATTGCACGGCCGGTGGATGACCCTACGTGCGAGATTCCTGCTCATTACGTTCGGTCTCACATTGCACATTATGCGGATCGTGCCGTCGACCGCCGCCTGATTTGTTGACGCGACTGTCGCTAGATTCATCTTGCGAGCGTAAAAATGTTGCTTACAACTTGCCTTTGGCTTGCGATTATTAACGTGAGCCCGTCGCCGCGGTTAATCGCAGCTTCGGCGGCGCCAGAGTGTTCCGGCCAAACTGGCGACAGTAAAATCCGGAGATTGCGATCAAAGAAAAATACGGCGTCACGGCGCACTCCCGTCTCGTCGGCAAGGAGATTGAATTAAACTGCAACATCAATTTCGCGTAAACGGTCGGATTCGCGCCCGCGAAGTCCGAGTCATCTTTGGTTCCACAGGCGAACAGCTGGGCATCATGAAATTGTCTGATGCCCTGCGCAAAGCTCAAAGCCTCGGCCTTGATCTGGTGGAGGTTGCGCCCACGGCGAATCCGCCAGTTTGCAAAATCGTCTCGCTCGGAAAATTCCGCTACGATATTTCCAAGCACGAGCGGGACCGGCGACCGGGTGGGGCGAAGCTGAAGGAACTTAAATTCCGGGTAAACATCGACGAGCACGACTACCTGACCAAAGTGCGCCACGGCGAGGAATTCCTCGATCGTGGAAACAAGGTCCGCGTGCAGTTGCAATTTCGCGGCCGGGAAATGGCACATCAGGAACTGGGGCTGCAATTGATGGAAAAAGTGCGCAAGGATCTGGCTGGCATGTCTCAGGTGGAAACCGAACCAAAAATAACAGGGCGAAACCTGACCATGACCTTGACGCCATTGCCAGCCAACCGCCGCAAACGAAGATTCACGGCGCCACTGGAAACACCTGATCAAAGCGAAGAGGTCGGCTTACCGAGCCGCAGCTAACCGCAAAGAGGTGGAGCGGGACCTCTCGTCGACGCCGTAGCGCGTTGGAGATCCTACCCAGGAGAAGGTTTCTTCTTGCTCGCCGGTGATCCTTTGGGCGAACTCGCCGGCGACCCTTTAGGTGAACTTGCCGGTGATGCCGCTGGCGGAGGAGTTAATGGTGTGCGCTCAGCTATTTTTTGCTCCAGGCGCTGTTTTCGCCCTTTCGCCTCGGCGTTGTTGGGATCGATCTTCAAAACTTTTTCGTTATCCGCCATCGCATTTTGAAGGTCGTCTTTTGTCTCATAGAGATAGGCGCGATAGTTCAGGTAGCGTACGTCGTTCGATTTGAGCTTGATCAGCTCCGAGTAATCGGCCAGCGCTTTATCATAATCGTAGATCTTCATCTCCGCATATGCGCGCTGCTCGTAAATGCGTGGGTCGTTCGATTTGATTTTGAGCGCTTCGCTGAAATCCTGGATAGCTTCCTGATACTGCTGGCTCTTCGCGAACGCGTACCCGCGTCCCTGATAGGCAATAGCGAGGTCCGGCGCATATTTGTGGTCAAGATTCGTCGCTTTACGAAGCAGATCGACCGCCTTGTCCCAGTCTTGGCTCTTGGACGCCTCCGCGCCTTCTCGCGCGAATCTGTTTGCTTCATTAGCAGTTTGTCCCTTGCTTCCTTCTTTTTTGCCTTGTGCCTGTGCGACTTGCGAGACGCAAACCGCTAGGGCGATGATCACGCTAAAAGCTGAATATTTTTTCATGATTTCTTTTGGACGTTGTTTCCTCTAGAGAATTCGAAACTGATACTGCAAACAGTTGGCCGCAAGCACTCTTTACGTCTGTTCCGGCGACGGCGATTGTTCGATGTCGATCTTGGGCTCGGGTTCGGTCGCAGCGTGTTCAACCGGGCCGGGCTCATCTACTCGCGTGATCCGCACGGCGCGTCCAGTCGTTTCGTCAATCTCGATTAATGCGCCGCGAAGGCGCACCTCACCGGCGGCTACCGGAAATGACGCCGGAAGATTCGAGACGAAACGGTTCATGATCGGTTCGATAGCCCGCCCGAGAATCGAATTCACTGGACCGCACATGCCCGCGTCGCACAAGAACGCTGTGCCACCGGGAAAGATTTGCTCGTCAGCGGTCTGCACATGCGTGTGCGTGCCGATGACAGCCGACACTTTGCCATCGAGAAAGCGCCCCAGCGCGATTTTCTCGCTGGTCGTCTCGCCGTGTGCATCGACAATAATATTCGCAGTTTCTTCGCGAATTTTACTCACTGCTGCTTGCACCGCGCGAAACGGGTTCTCCAAAATCGGTTGCATAAAAGTTCGTGCCTGGACGTTGATTACGCCGACTTTGCCCTTGGCCGTGCCTAGCACGATCGACCCATTCCCCGGGGCGCCAATCGGATAATTCAACGGACGCAGCAGACGCGGCTCCAGATCGAGGAATGGCACGATATCTTTTTGGTCCCAAATGTGATCCCCCGTGGTGACCACTGAGACACCGGCCCGCAAAAGATCGATGGTGATCTTCCCTGTTATTCCTCGGCCGCCAGCTGCATTTTCACCGTTCACGATGATGAAATCCAAAGCGTACTTCGCTTTCAACTCGGGCAGCCGAGCAATCACTGCTCTGCGTCCCGGCTCGCCGACAACGTCGCCAAGAAAAAGAACAGTTAGCATTCTGCGACCATCGTATTAAAGCGATTTCAAACGTCGATGTGAAAATTAATGACGAAATCCAAATCGCGAATGACGAAGCTCGAAGCGTGACATTTCGTTATTCAGGCTTCGTCATTCTTTCGTCGTTCGTCATTCGAGCTTCGTCATTTTTCCTCCTGGCGGTCTTTCCAAGGGCTGTTCAAGCGGCTGACAACATCAGCGTCCTCGGTAGCAAACCGAAATGGAGTGTGCTCGAGCGCTATCAGGAAACAATCAGGAGCGACGAGTTCGCGCATTTGATCAATGACGTCTATTGCACTCACGGACTTGCTCCCGATTTACTCGAAATAAACGGGAAGACTGCGCGAATTCTGATGAATCGAGCTGCGCAAAAGTTTTTTACGCTTCGATTCGCAGAGAGTGGGGCGTCGTGTAATCCGGTCCCGCGACTATGGCGGCCGGCAAAGTCTTTACCGCCTGTGAAGCTGGAAAAGCCGCTTTCCGGTTTGCGGATCGCGCTCGATCCGGGACACCTCGATGCAAAATGGGCAAAGATGGAGGAGCGCTGGTTCCAAGTCGGGAGCAGTCCGCCTGTAAAAGAAGGCGATCTGACTTTGAAAGTCGCGCGCATCCTCGCGCAGCAGTTGCGAAGATTGGGCGCAAAAATCTCTTTTGTCCGCAACAGCAATGAACCGATTACGCC
>QHNV01000016.1 GCA_003218535.1 Verrucomicrobiota bacterium | reverse complement strand
TGCTCGTGCTCGGAGCGCTGAAACTTCCGATTGAGCGCAGTGAGGTCGCGTTCAATCGGAAGTTTCAGCGCTCCGAGCACGAGCAGAGCCACAAACACGAGGAAGACGCGGATCATAATTCCTTCCCGTAGAACACAACTGCAGCCAACAGAGTGTAAATCGTCGTGTAGAAAATTCCCAAAAGCGATGTCTTGAAGAATAACCCCAACGAGATCGCGGTGCCGGCGACGATATCATCCACCAGATTGAACGCCTGCAAATCCGGAAACAACAATGCCACGAGCGCGAGAAATATTCGTGTGAGCACTCCGCTGGAATGTGCCTGCAGCCAATATTCGCGCGCAGTCGCCTGCAGATGACCAATGAAATAGATAAAGACCATTACTACGATGGTAAAAATGTTTGTGGTCGCGAATGTGGAGACAAAGAGCGTCAACGCAGCCAGCAGACACGCTTTTAAGTAGATGATCACCACGCCCGGCGCTAGGTCGATGTTGAACGCGGAGGCGTGGACCGCGCGTATTGCGTCCTCCAGTTGCCCGCGCGGCCCCGCCGACATGTGGCGGATTGTCGCCTGCAGCACGGCCTGCTCGCGCGTGTAGAGCACCAGGAGAAATACGGCGCTCATTACCAGCGTACTGATCGCCAGTAGCAACAGCACCCCCGCAATTTTGCCGAGCAAGTACTCTAGACGCGGCACCGGTTTGGAAAGAATCGTGTAAACTGTCCGGTCCTCGATGTCCTGCGGGATGAGCCGCGCTGTTGCCACGATTGCCAGCAGCGAAGTGAAGATCGACATCGCGCCGAGCGAGACATCTTTCAGGATTTGAAACTCCTGTTGAAAGGTGAATTGCACCATGAAGATCGAGCTGCCGATCAAAAGCAACGCGAAGACCAGGAGTACGTAAAAAACCTTAAGGCGCGTCAGCTCAGTCAAGGTATTGACCGTGATGGCGTGGACACGCGCGAAAGAGAAAGCGCGATGTCGAGTTTCCATTAGCTTCGCTGACGTCGAATCGTTGCCTCCTTCGCCAAGACTCCCGCGGCCGGGGACCCGTTGAAGCGTTAAATAATTTTCGTCATTCGCCATTCGTGCTTCTTCGCTTTTTGGTTGCTTCGAGGAATAGTCGCTCGAGAGTTGTTGTCGATTTTCGCCGCTCGATCACTCTGGCTTTGGATTTCGCAGCGAGCCCTTCAATCTCGTTCAGCAACGTAGCGGATGCATTTTCCAAAATGAGCTCAGTCTGATTTTCGATCGCGATCAATTCGTCGAGGCGTCCTTCACGCACCATCACGCCATCGGCGAGAATCCCAACCCGATCGCAGATTTCCTGTGCTTGCGCGAGCAAATGCGAAGAAAGAAGCACAGTGATACCTCGGTTTCTTAGATCGCAAATCAAATCACGAATCTCGCGGGATCCGACCGGATCGACACCCGCTGTAGGCTCATCTAAAACCAGGAGCCTCGGATGATGAATCAGCGCCTGCGCCAGCCCAATGCGCTGAAGCATCCCCTTTGAGTAAGTGCCCAGCCGTTGCTTGCGCGCTTTTGTTAACCCGACAAGGTCAAGCAGTTCGTCTATGCGCTCTCTTAATCGTGCGCCTCGCAGGCCGCAAAGCCTTCCGAAGAACCGCAATGTTTCTTCGCCGGTGAGATACTTGTAAAAGTACGGATTCTCCGGAAGAAAGCCGACTGCCACCCGGCTTTCGACTAGGCGACTATCTCGCCCAAAAATTTCCGTGCGTCCCCGCGTTGGCGAGACCAGGCCAAGGATGATTTTCAGAGTGGTACTCTTACCAGAACCGTTTGGACCCAGCAGTCCGTAAACCTCTCTGGGCTCAACCCGAAGATCGAGATCGCGTACCGCTACAATTGATTGCCGATGAAGAGGGACAGGAAAAATCTTCGTCAACCCCCGAACGGCAATTGCTGGCTCAGTCATGGCGGATTTCAAAACCTCGCGCGGCAACAGGTGTTTCCAATTTGTTTTCGGTCTGCCGCCGAATATGCGGATGCAACTCGCTCTTTGCGACCGCCTCGAGGAATGCACGCACCTCCTCTTCCTTTCCAGTCGCTTGAAGTTCTACACGCCCGTCTGGAAGATTGCGTACCCAGCCGGTCACATCGAAGCCTTTGACAATACGCCGCACAGTCCAACGAAACCCTACGCCTTGGACATAGCCTTCGTAAAATACCTGAAGCGATATCATGACTTAATCCGAGATTCTGGCTCTTAATGCTAGATAACCGAGCGAAGGGCACAACAATTCAGGATCCCGAGTTCAGTAAGGAAACATCGGCTCATTTGTACGAATAAACGAGACAGAAGCTCCCCTGTTGGCCATCAAGCAGATCGACCGAAACGAAATATTGGCCGCTGTTTGCAGGCGCAAATCCGGCGGCCGCCCGGTCTCCGGAATCATAAGATTCCGTACTGACATGATTGCCGGTTTCATCATAAACACTCACTGCGACCTTCTTCGCCGGTTCGGTGGCGCCGACCGAAAACCAATACTGATTTCCCGCGTAGAGGTTTACCGCTACTAGATAGTGAACGTGCGGTTGTACTGTCCCGCACCAATGGCCGTCTCGAATTTTGAAACCATCGTTGCTGAATGCTCCAGCCAGATCGAGTGCACTCTTGCGCGCTTCGACCTCGCTATTTGTGTCGGAATACGCACAGGTACCCGTCCCGGCAAGGAAAATGATGCAAAGGAAAGTCAGCCAACGATTCATTTCGCGATAGTTTTGCTTTCGATTTCCTCCATGACTTTCCCAACGGCGTCGTTCACCTTCCGTACGTCGTCGACAGTAGGGGCCTTACCCGCTGGGAAGGAAACGAGTTTTTGAATTCCGGCGAGTTGCTCGCTCACACCCTTGACCAGCGGCTCGTCGCGAAGCTCAGGCGAGATTTCGTTGATCTTCGACTGCATGAAACCAACGAGCGCCGGCTGCCGAAGCACTTTGGCGCTTCCTTGATCGTAATTTTCCAGAATCGCTCCGCTGACCACCTGGGTGCCGCGAATCCAGCCACCGAGACTCACCAGAATTATCAGGTCCTGATCGCTATGCGATTGCATGGAGGATTTCACTTCGTTTTGAGTCGCTTCCAGTTCTTCCTGTAGTGTATCCCACTCGTTCTGCTCGGCGAACTCGTTGATGCTATTGCTGCGGCCGAGCACGTGCTCACTCACCCCAAGCGCTTTGGCAAGCTTTATGATGTCTGACCCAATATTTTTGACCTGCTGGCTATCTTTTGCTTCAACCGCGATGAAGCCGTCAGCGATCAGGCCGCCGAGATTAAGCGCAATCTGCGCACGATTGCGATAGGTCATTGGCATCGGTGCGCGATATTGCCCAGACCAGTTTATTTTGCCGGGTTTCTCCAGTGCGGCGAACAGCTCACCCGGGGTGGGAATGCTGATCGAATCACTTTTGATTGCTTTTGCAAGTTGGTCGGCTGGCAGTCGCGCAGGGTCAGCGCCGCTGGCGGCGGAAATAATTCCCACCACAGCGATCAGGCTGAGCCTCGCCCAACGAATCACCACCCAGTCTATCTGCATCTGGGCGAAATTACCGGCGGGAATGTCAGCTGCAAGGAGGAAGCGGAAGCTGATTCCGGTGTTGTTTCCGGCGAAGATTAGTTGAACTGGACACTGCTCCCGCGCATGATTGCAGCCGAACAACTATTTCCGACCGCGAAATCGGCAATGTCAAAATCTTTAATTCGTAAAGTTATCAGCTGTTGCGAATCGAAGAAGAACTTGGTGACAAAGCTGTGTACGGCGCTACAATGACTTCAGTGGGTCAGCCTTACGCCGATTTACGCGTGCGCCGCGAAGCCACAGTCTGGCAGCGACTCAACCGAGTTCTCTGCGCTCTGCTTGTCCTCGCCATCTGGCTGGTAATCGTGAGTTTGTTCGTCCCACCGTACAAGAAACTGATGCAAAGCCGGGCGGAGATTGATCAGCTACAACAACAAGTCAGCGAGCAGCAAGGCTTCCTTGCTCGTCAGACGCGCGAGGTCAATTTGCTTAAGACGGACGTGACTTATCTGGAGACGATCGCGCGCGATCGCCTTGATCTTATGAAGGAAGGGGAGACGATTTTTCGACTCGAGCCGGCACGCGCCGGAAAGTCAAAGCCCGTCGATTCGACGCGCAAATAGGGTAGCGCACCCGCCTTTTCCTTTAGGCCGCACGTCTTACCTTCCTGGGGAAGTCAAAGGAAAGATTGTTTCGGCGCTACGCCGAAACCAGCACGCGAGACACATGCGCTACCCTTTGCGATTCGGCGTGAGTTCTATTATCTTTTTCCATGACAACTGAAATCTCCACAGCGAATGCCGAGGAGTTAAAATCGCGCGTGCGCGAACTGGGGAGGTTTCTTTGACGTCGAGAAACTGCAAAACCAACTAGCGGCGATTGAGGCGCGAATGGCTGCGCCAGATTTCTGGTCGAATCGCGAGCGCGCTCAGGCCGATGTCGAGGAAGTTTCCCGGTTGCGTTCCGCTATCAATCCGTTTCGAGAGCTGGAACGCGAAGTCGAGGACTTTGAGGCATTGCAGCAGTTGGCTGCCGAAGAAAACGAGCCGACCGCGCGCGCGCGAGCTGAAAAAGAAGTTGCAACCGAGCACGCCCGTCTGGCGCACAAACTGGACGAATTCGAGTTGCGGCAATTTCTTTCTGGCGAAAACGATCGCGCCAACGCGTTTCTGACCATTCACTCCGGCGCGGGCGGCACCGAGTCATGCGATTGGGCCGACATGCTGCTTCGAATGTATCAGCGCTGGATTGAACGCAGCGATTTCAGATCGCAGACCGTGGACATTCAAACGGGCGAAGAAGTCGGCATTAAATCTGTGACCTTGCTAGTGACCGGCGAATACGCGTACGGCCATCTTCAAACGGAACGCGGTGTGCACCGGCTCGTCCGCATCTCACCTTTCGATGCAAACAAACGCCGGCATACCTCGTTCGCCAGCGTCGATATCGTGCCCGAAATCGCCGATACTACCCCGATCGAAATCAATCCTGCCGATCTGGAGATCGACACGTTCCGCAGCGGCGGCAAAGGCGGGCAGAATGTCAACAAAGTTGAAACCGCTGTGCGCATTCTTCATAAGCCAACCGGTATCGTTGTCGCCTGCCAGGCCGAACGTAGCCAAGGACGCAATCGTGAGCTCGCGATGAAAATGTTAAAAGCGAAGCTCTACGAAATCGAGGAGGACAAAAAGCGCGCTGAGATCGATCGGCAATATTCGGAAAAAGGCGAGATTGCCTGGGGCAACCAGATTCGATCCTATGTGTTCCAGCCGTACCAAATGGTGAAAGATCATCGGACCGGTGCGGAGACCAGCAATGTTCAGGGAGTCATGGACGGTGACATCGACATGTTCATCCAGGCGAAATTGCGCGGCCACACAGCTGCCAAAGAGTAGTACATGGCTTCGGCCTGCGATGCCGTGTCACTCGCAAGCGAGACGCTTACGCTACTTTACCAGTCGCAAACGGAAGCGCGCATTGAATTCGCCGCCGTTATGAGCACGGCAACATGCCAGGCAGGCGACTGTGCGTTTGATCCGGTGCACACGAGGAAAATCGCGCTGGCAATTTGGGCATCTGTAGAGATAGCGGCGAGCGAGTCGTTTCGCCGGGAACGGAAGAGAATGGCAGCGCTTTTCGCCTCTGATACCAAGATCGCCGCACGCCTGTTGCCATTCAACCCCATGCGGCAAGATTCTGCGACGTCCAGCGCGAAATTGCGCCAGCAAATGCGCAAGCTCGTGCCGCAGTGTGCGATCGATTTCGATCGGATGCTCAAACAGCCGCGGATTCAACCAAATGAGTTTCTGGCCATAATCAGCACGACCCGCAGCTGTTTTTAGACGTGAATTCCATTCGACGCGGAGTTCCGTCGCGACGCGCGACGCGCCGAGACCGCACAACAGCTCGCGCGCGACTTGTTCAAGTTCGACATCGCTGTAGCCGCTTCGTTGTGCGAAGCGCGACACGTCCCACAGGGACGCGGCTACAGTACGAAACGCGAATTCCAGTTGCCTAAGCAACTGCATATCCGCTTTAGCGAGTTTGCAGACGATCGACAATTTTTTGCACGGCATTTCCTGCCCGCTCAATCTCGTCAGCGGTGGTCCATTTGCCTAACGAGAATCGGACGGCAGAGCGCGCGCGTTCGATTGGCAGACCCATAGCGAGCAAAACATGAGAGGCAACAACCGAGCCGACCATACAAGCTGAGCCGCTCGACGCACAGATACCTTCCAAATCGAGCGCAACGCATCGCGCAAGTGCGCTTCGCGTGCCTGCTCCGCTTCTCGATCGGGCAGCGCCCATTCTGCCGCCGCCGCCATGCCGGCGATTGCGGCGACGTTTTCTGTCCCGGGGCGCCGCTCATTTTCGTGCGCGCCGCCGAACATGATCGGTTGAAGAGACAAGCCACTTCGCAGAAACAGAAAGCCGGCACCCTTTGGCCCATAGAATTTGTGCGCCGCGAAACTGGCTGCATCGACGAGCGAGAGGTCAATGTCGATCTTGCCAAACGATTGCACCATGTCGCTGTGGAGAAGGACGCCGCGTTCTCGGCATAGATGTGAAATCTCCCGCAGTGGCTGTATCACGCCTGTCTCATTATTCCCAGTCATGATCGAGACCAATCTCGTTTCGGGGCGAATTGCCTTCGCAAGTTGATCGAGATCGATGATTCCTTTTTCCGAAATATTTAGCCAGGTTACTTCGAAATTCTCGCGTTTCTCCAAATACTCGATCGCATTCAGCACCGCATGGTGTTCGGCTTTGTTTGAGATCAAGTGATTGCCGCCGGAGGATCGATCCGACAGTCGCCCGACCAGGCCAAGCACGGCCAAGTTGCACGCTTCCGTTCCGCCGCTGGTGAAAATAATTTCGTGCGGCCTGACGTGCAGAAGTGCAGCAAGTTTGTCACGCGCATTGTCAATCGCCGCGCGAGCTGCGCGGCCAGCCGCGTGGACGCTCGATGGATTTCCGAAATAGCGATCGAGATACGGCAGCATCGCTTCGCGCGCTGCGTCGCACAACGGCGTTGTGGCATTGTAATCGAGATAAGTCATTCTGTTTTTACTCATGCTCATTATCGTCCTCACGGAAAGTTCGCGATAGGGAGGGCGCTTCCAAAAATTTCATTGAGGAAATTCGTCGCGCGTCGTCATCGGTTTGTGCTTTCGTTTGGGCACGATACGCAACTGTTTTTCTTCGTAATAGACAAGCGAATCGGGCGGCACACTTTGCACGAGGAAAACATTCCCGCCAATCGTCGATCGCGCACCGATGACGGTTTCGCCGCCAAGCACGGTGGAGTTCGGATAGATGGTCACGTCATCTTCAACTTTGGGATGGCGTTTGCCTCCTTTTTTGATTTTGCCGTGCTCGTCCTTCTGAAAGCTGCGCGCGCCGAGTGTGACCCCGTGATAAAGCTTCACGCGTGAGCCGATCTCCGACGTCTCGCCAATGACGACGCCCGTTCCGTGATCGATAAAAAAATGTGAACCAATCTTCGCTCCCGGATGAATATCGATTCCGGTGCGGCTGTGTGCCCATTCGGTCATGATGCGCGGTATCAATGGCACCTTCTCGTAAAGCAAGTGCGCCATTCGGTAAATGGCGATCGCTTCCAGAGCAGGATAAGCAAGAATGATTTCCTCGTAGCTTTTTGCTGCCGGATCACCT
Organism: Verrucomicrobiota bacterium; assembly: GCA_003218535.1. Taxonomy (GTDB): domain Bacteria; phylum Verrucomicrobiota; class Verrucomicrobiia; order Chthoniobacterales; family UBA10450; genus Udaeobacter. Next base: position 4,998 of record QHNV01000016.1, on the reverse strand, counting down.
TCGTAAGCTGCGTCAACGTCTGTCCAAAGCAGGCGTCGGACTGACGGCAATTCAGCGAGAAACTCGGCTAAGAGTTTGTCGGCTTTTGCCTCAGTTGCTTCGTCGGGCGGAATTTTGCCCAGGCTCCGGCACATTTCGGTTTTGAGGCGTGCGTACAAATTCCTAACACGGACGCGCGTCGTTTCGACCAGATCGCCGGAGCTGACCAATGCTTCGCTGCGAAATCCGGGAAACATCAAGCTCATCAACTCCGCGCAAGCTGCCTCAATGGCGAGACGCGAAGGAAGCGTGGCGGCGGCATCTAAATAATTTATGCCGCCAGTCTCACTGTAAGTCTGCAGCAGCTCCTCGACTGCATTCCCCGTTGGCTGATCCATCAGAGGGAGTATGCGACGCGTTCCTCATCAATCAAAACGGAAATACGGTGACGAGCCTCGGCCTAAAACACCTCGGATCCAAATTCGCCATCGCTAACGCGAGAATGAATCTTCATTCCTGACCGCACGGCGGCGACGGTGCGAATGACTTTTCCGGCTTTGTCACTTGTTATGCTGTAACCCCGCCGCAGCGTCGCGTCTGGACCGAGTACCCGAAGAATGGCCGCGGCGTTATCAAAACGATGGCGCGCATTTTGCAAAGCGCGCACCGGGGAGTCAGCAAAGCGGCGGCGAAGATCGACGAAACGGTTGCGACGAATGATCAACTCGCGCGCGGGGCTGTGGGCCTGCAGCGCAGCAGCGATATGCAGAGTTCGCCGTTTGTAACTGTCAATTTTGTGAGCGAGGCAACGGTGCAAAGTTTCATGCGCGTGATCCAGCCGCTGCTGTGCGTCGTGGACACGGTTAAGCAATTCGCGCCCGAGCACGCGCGCGCAGGCGGCAAGCTGCCTGCGGAGATCGACAACGTCCGGCACGATTAATTCAGCCGCGGCGCTTGGAGTTGGCGCGCGCAGGTCAGCGACGAAATCACAGATGGTGAAATCGATTTCGTGACCGACAGCCGAGATGATTGGGATTTTCGAGTGGAAAATCGCGCGGGCCACAATTTCTTCGTTGAACTCCCATAAATCTTCAATGCTGCCCCCGCCGCGCGTAACCACAATAAGATCGAGAGGCGCCCAATTCACATTTGGCGTCGCCAATTCGCGAATTGCAACGGCGATTTCAGCGGCCGCGCCGGCTCCCTGAACGCGCACTGGGTCCACCAAAATTTGGAGCCAAGGTGCGCGTCGCCCCAAAATATTGAGGATGTCTCGGATTGCAGCTCCGCTAGGCGACGTGACGATGCCAATTCTTCGCGGAAACTTTGGCAGCACCCGTTTGCGAGCAGCGTCGAAGAGTCCTTCCGCTTCCAGCTTCCGCTTTAATGCCTCGAACTTCGCCTGGAGCAAACCAAGTCCGCGCGGCTGCAAAATTTGGACGCTCAGCTGGTACTGACCGCGCGCTTCGAAAACTGTGACGTTGCCGTAAACCTGCACCTGTGCACCGTCGGCCAGGGGGGTCCGAAGTGACGGCATAGCGTTGCGAAAAATGACGCAGCCAATCTGCGCCCGTGAATCCTTGAGTGTGAAATATTGGTTGCCGTTGGGGTGCGACCTGTAATTTGAAATTTCCCCCTCGACCCAAACCGCGCCGAATCTTGTCTCCAGCGCCGCACGGATACTTCGGGTCAGCTCGGAGACGGTGAGTATCTTTGAGGTTTGCTGGAAGAGATCTCTAGTCAATTGCACAAAAAACGTTCAACGCTCAACGTTCAACTTTCAAGCATCACACCTGATATCAGATGGTAATTGTGATCTGGATTTGCCAGCTTTTCACAGGATCGAAGATCGCCAAGATCCCAAGAAAGACTTGTGGGGAGTACTGATTACTGCCAGTGGCTTTAGGGGACGCCGTCAGAAAAAGTTTAACCATTCACAGGCGCTCTCGAGAATTGTAGACTTCATTGAAGACTTCTCGCCCCCGCGTCAGTTAGCTGCATTTCGGGCACTTGAAGCGACCGTTGAAGATTTAAGTCATCACAACCGGCGACCCGGCTTTTACGGTCCTAATTAGATTCTAGGTTGATGTCCGCGGCCAGGCCGATCATGCCGTGATTCGCGTTTACGATGAAGCTGGCAACGTGACCGAGACGCACGGGCACACTGGCGATTTCAAAGAGTCGTGAGCAATCATGTTTGAGATGTCGAGACTTTCACGTAGCCCGGTTCCAGCGCTCTTTGGAAATGGTCGATGGACTTTCAAATATTCCGAGCGTGAACCAATATTGAACCACTGGCCATCATCAAGAATCACACCGCCGATCTCACAGCTTTTATGCAACGCGAAAACGCTCGGTTGCCAAGCGGAGCTGAAGAGCGCGGTGATCTTATTTTCTTTGCCCGACAGAGCCGTTTGAATTGCGCGCGAGCCATGCACAGGCTAAAGGATGGGCTACCATGAAGCCATTTATTCGTTACATCCTAGTTGCAACAGCCGGTCTGCTCGCCCTTCCGGCAGGCGCGCAAGACATCGTTGTGGGCGAGTTTGCGTCGCTCACCGGCAGCGAAGCAACTTTCGGGGTCAGCTCGAGTAACGGCGTGGAGCTGGCCAAAGAGGAAATCAATAATGCCGGCGGCCTGCTTGGCGGACGGAAGATCAAGGTAATTATGGAGGACGACCAATCCAGACCTGGCCAACCCTCCGCGGCAGTTAAAAAGCTGGTCGCTAACGACAAAGCGATTGCGATTGTCGGCGAAATCGCCAGCTCGCGCTCGCTCGAAGCCGCGCCGATTTGCCAGAACGCGAAAATTCCGATGGTTTCGCCGGGATCGACAAATCCTTCTGTCACTGAAAAAGGCGATTACATCTTCCGTGTCTGCTTCATCGACCCGTTCCAAGGGACGGTGATGGCGAAATTCGCGCTCGATAACCTGCATGCGAAAAAGATCGCAATTTTGCAGGATGTGAAGAGCGATTATTCAAAAGGCCTCGCGCAGTTTTTCAGGGAATACTTTACGAGTCATGGCGGACAAATCGTAACCGACCTGTCTTACACCGGCGGTGGCACCGACAAAGATTTTCGGGCGCAGCTTACTAAAATCAAAACCGGGCAGCCGGACGCGATTTTTGTCCCCGGTTATTACACGGAGGCAGGATTGATTGCGAAACAGGCTCGCTCGTTAGGTATTAAAGTCGCGCTGCTTGGTGGCGACGGCTGGGATTCGCCGAAATTGACGGAGATTGGTGGCGCGGCGTTGGACGGCTGTTATTTTTCGACGCATTTCTCGGTGCAGGACAAAAACGCGAAGGTGCAGGATTTCGTGAAAAAATATCAGGCGAAATTTCACGCTGTGCCCGATGGGATGGCGCCGCTGGGTTACGATGCCATGATGATCCTCGGTCAAGCGATCAACACAGCGGGCTCAACTGACGGAACAAAGATTCGCGACGCGCTCGCAAGCGTGAAAGATTATCCCGGAATTACGGGTAACATCACGATTGACGAAAAGCGGAATGCTAAAAAAGCCGCGGTTGTTCTCGAGGTGAAGGGAAGCAAAACTAACTTCTTCGCGACCGTACCGCCGTGAGGGTTGTTGATTGAATTCGAGAACCTCTAAGCGTTAGCCGAGCTACGGGCACGATCCTGAGCGGGTTGCGCAAACTCATTGCCGAAACGGTAGCCTCCCAGAATCTTCTTCGATCAATCATCAACCGTCAACTTCTCGTGTCCTCGACCGAATTCATCCAGCAGCTTATCAACGGCCTTTCATTGGGCGCGTTCTACGCGCTCATCGCGCTCGGTTACACGATGGTCTACGGCGTGCTGCGCTTCATCAACTTCGCCCATGGAGATGTCTTCATGATCGGCGCTTTTTGCGGTTACTACCTGAGCCCACGACTGCTGCCACATTTCACGGGATGGCTCACACCGCTCGGACCGGTCACAGTCTTGATCTTGACAATGCTAATCTGCGCCTTGCTCGGCATCACAATCGAAAAACTCGCATATCGCCCTTTGCGCAGCCGGCCAAAGCTCACCGTGCTTATTACCGCGATAGGCGTCTCGTTATTTCTCGAGTACGGGGGCCAATTTGTTTTCGGCGCAGATCCGAAGTCATTTCCCCAATTGATACCAGATCGCGCGCTTGAGGGCACGGGCGCGCTGACAATTACGACGACCCAGCTCGCAGCATTCATCGTCACGATCATTTTGCTGGTTGCGCTGACTCTCATCGTCAAGCGCACCAGACTTGGAATGGCGATGCGCGCGCTCTCTAATAATCCCACTGCGGCGGCCCTCATGGGTGTTAACGTCGACACCGTGATTTCCTTCACGTTCGGTATCGGGAGCGCGCTGGCGGGCGCGGGTGGAATTCTGTTTGCGCTCAGTTATCCATCAATCGATCCGCTCATGGGGCTCTTGCCTGGAATCAAAGCGTTTGTCGCGGCTGTGCTCGGCGGCATCGGAAACATTCCAGGGGCCGCCGTTGGCGGAATTATTCTTGGGGTGGTGGAAACATTTGTCGGTGCTTCGGCTTTTTCGACATATCGCGACGCAATCGCGTTCTCGCTTCTCATTGTGATTTTGCTTTTCCGGCCGGCGGGAATTTTTGGACGTGTGCAGCCTGAAAAGGTGTAAGAAAAACACCAGTCGGCCCAGGGGGAATCAATGAACTATCGGCACATTAAGAAATGGTTGCTCCTCGCCGCCATTATCCTGAGCGGCTTCGCGTCGCACTTTTCCGACGCGATCAACGCGTATTATTTGCAGATCGTTATCTTCATTGGGATCAATATCATCCTCGCGGTCGGCCTCAATCTCATCAACGGCTATACTGGGCAATTTTCGCTAGGGCATGCTGGCTTCATGGCGATCGGCGCGTATGTCTCGGCGTATCTTTCCACCGAACACAGCGCCGGGTTTTTCCATGCGCTTGGCGGTGCAAATTTCTTCAGCGTTGCCGCGCTCTTTCTAGGCGTGTTGGTCGCCGGCGGGCTTGCCGCCGCCGTTGCCGGC